>VBHI01000169.1 GCA_005881495.1 Chloroflexota bacterium | reverse complement strand
AAAGAACTCAGCAACAAATGCTTGCTTCACCGACATTGCCATGATGAACGACACGCCCGGCGTATCAATGGTATCTTTGACAAAGACCCGATCATTGAGGAGCCGGATGCGGGGAAACTCGCCTGTCCGGTGTGCGCCGTGAGGCGCGTTATGGTATCCCTGCTGCAAGCAGGAGGAACTGAGGAGAGGTTCCTGGGTTACTGGCATATCTAGAGGGGAAACCCAAAGGAGACCAAGCATGCCAGGGAAGCGGCGCATGCTCGAAAGCGTTGTAGAGCAGGGCGCTCGTACGACCCGCTTCCTATGCGTAAAGCTGAATTGCCTGAATCCGAATCCCAACGGGGTGAATGTGCGCACCCATCGGTAGAACGCTTGAAACCGGTGACACGTTTTGTATCGGCATGAACCGGAGGCTGATATACTCCTTAAACGTGAACGGGGACCAACGAGGTCTTTCAAGGGATGAGTCGGGGCGCTACGGGAGAGCTAGGACGTACCATAACGACGTACCACGGGATCACCTAAACCGCGCGAGCGGCAAGGTGACAGAGCTGCCATAATGAGCCGGAGGAGTCACGACCTCCCAGGGAGTGCCGGAAAGCGGCATGCAGGGCCAAGGGCAGCAGGAGGAACATTTCAGAAGTGCACGGAGTTGGCTGGCTGCGAAATGCATAAGTCCTTCCTTATTCTCTTTGCCATGAGGTGTTTTCTCTGGAAAGCGGTATGCTCGGAAACGGGCCCGTACCGTTTGGGAAGGGGGCAACAGAAAAGGTCCGAGAGGAACCTCGCTGGTGCCCTACTTCATTCTGGAGCCGAGCGGAGGGGGTGACCCCTTCGCTTAGGTTAACAATCGAACCAGAAGACACTCAACTTTGAACTACATGAGTCCCCTTAGCTACGAACAAGTGATGTGCTAAATCCCCTCTTTGGGGTCTCCATAAATTCGGGTGAAGATCAAAAACTCCTGGCTCTGCAAAAAGGACAATGCCCACGCTGTGGTCTCTACTTTCGCGACGAGGACATCCTGGAAATCGATCACAGCATCCCCACCGCCTTGGGCGGAAAGGATGATCTCTCCAACAAATGGGTGTACCATCGGCATTGCCACGATGAGAAAACGGCGGAGGATTTGGCAAGGATTGCCAAGCACAAAGCCGCTGGTATCCATTACACGTGACCGTGCACTGAGGAGCCGTGTGACCGGAAACGGTCATGCACGGTTCTGGATTGGCGGTGGCGGGAGCAATCCCGTCGCCGACCATACTCAATGTATTACAATTCTTTACCCAAGTACAAACAAATTAACCGTTTCTCAACTGCATTCCTATGATATTTCGACCTTCATTAGAGTCTGTTAGTGACTCGATTTCGAAAACTGGTCAAGGACTCGAAAAGGCCGTCCATTGATGAAGCATGAGACAAGCAAACACGATCAGGTGCAAGCCGGCAAGCGTGGCAGGAAGCCGCTCATAATCGCGCACCAGCCGTCGGAAACGCGCGGTCCACGCGAAAGAGCGTTCCACTACCCATCGCCTCGGCAGCAAGACAAAGCCGCGTTTGGCTTCGGGCAGTTTGACGACTGCCAACTGGATGCCGTGCTGCTGGGCCTCAGCCGCAGGGACGTCGCCCGTATAGGCTTGGTCCACAAAGGCGACTTCGACCGTTTGGCCGGTCACCTCTTGCACTCCACGCGCCAACTCGCCCACTTGCGCGCGATCCTGCTCATTGGCAGGAGTGACCCGCAGAGCCAGCAGGTTGCCCAGGGTATCCACGGCGGCATGCACCTTGCTGCCTTTGCGTCGCTTGGCTCCATCATAGCCGGCATGGCTGCCACTTTCCGGCGTCGATTGCAAGGTGCGACTATCAAAGATGGCTGCCGACGGCTGCCGGGTGCGCCCCTGGGCTTCGCGCAAGAGCAAGCGCAGGTCGTCCACCAACGCGGCAAAGCAGCCTGCTGCCAGCCACCGTTGGGTTTGCTGATAGACCACCCACCAGGGCGGCAAATCATTGGGCATCAGGCGCCAGGGCGCGCCTGCTCGCGCGATCCAGCGCAAGCCGTTGAACACCTCGCGCAAGCTGTAGGTGCGTTGTCCGGCGTCTTCGGGTAATAACGTCAAGTAGGGAGCGACAAAGGCCCATTCGTCGTCGCTCACATCGGTCGGGTAGGGGGTTCGTGAAGGATTCATCCTTCATTTTACCACATGCTCGACCTTGAATTACTAACAGACTCTAGAACAACTGCACACATTTGTCAGTCACGGCGGTGTAATGGTTGCAAGCCAGGAGCAAGCAGATGGCTTTGACGATCCAGAAGTGCTCCGCCGGCTGCGTGACCTTGATTATATCGAATAACAACGAAATGAGCGAGGACTACCTGTTATGTATCCACCATTTGGCCCCATTCTATTGCAGTTAGGACCACTATCTCTCCATTGGTATGGACTCATTATGGTCGGCGCCATATTGATTGCCGCCTGGGTTGCCAGTCGCTACGTAGCGCGCCATGGGCAGGCGAGCCAAACAATATGGGATATGCTGCTCTGGGTACTCATACCGGCGTTGATAGGCGAACGACTCTACTATGTATTCATTCAATCGCCGCGAGGGCCGACCGGCCTTGGTCATTACCTGGCCAACCCTATAGAGATTCTAGAGATCTGGCGAGGCGGCATGCACATTTATGGCGCCTTCATCTTTGGCGGAATTGCCCTTGGCCTCTATGCCCTTTGGAAAAAATTACCACTGTTGATTTATCTCGATGCAGTCGCACTGGCCCTGCCTCTGGGCCAGGCTATCGGGCGCTGGGCTAATTTCATCAATCAGGAACTCTACGGTCCGCCAACAACGTTGCCATGGGGATTACGCATTGACGCCGTGCACCGTATTCCTCCCTATAACAATTTGACCCTCTATCCCGAGAGTGTGCGCTTCCACCCCCTTTTCCTTTACGAGTCAATCGCAAATTTGCTTGGTTTTGTGCTCATTTTCTGGATTTCGCGCCGCTTCGAGAAACGCCTGCGCAATGGAGACCTCTTGCTCATCTACTTGATTTTCTATCCATCCGTGCGCTTCTGCCTCGAGTTTCTCCGCACCGACTCCTGGTTCTTCCCGGGCACGCCATTTAATGTCGTACACCTGCTGTCCGCTGTAGCCATCGTCACCGCTATAACGCTCCTGATTGTACGTCACCGCAGACCAGCGGCTGTGGCTGCACAAGCTGCTGAGGGTACTAAGGGTACAACGAGTGTTGGAAGTAACGAAGTAAGGAGCGTCGAAGGCAATGCAGAATCTGTTGAAGAGGATTCTGGGGAGGTTGAGCACGAGGCAGAGAAAGCGCAGCCGGTGGATCAAACACTTGAAACTGCCGACGTGATAGCTACTATCCCGAGTGCTCATGGCACACTTGAGGATGAAGACGACAAGGAAATGGAAACGGTCGCTACACAATCCGATGGCATGAAAGCCGATAGTTAGTTACTACGCCGTTTTTTCTAGTGCTTCCAGATGAAAGAATCGCTGCATGGTCGCAATCTCATCGAGGCTGCGAACATAAATATTTGGGAATCGAGCGCATTGAGGTAGAGCTCACCTTTCTCCACCGCGGGAGAAAAGAAGAACACAGTGCTCTTCTTATATTGCCAGAGTAGAGAGCCATCCTTGGACTGCAAAGCATAAAGGGCGTTATGGCCTGTACTCACATAGCGAACTTTTAATGGTAAGTGAGCTAAAGAGGCATGAAGAAGTCTTTCAGGCGCTCTCAAAATGTTCCGCGCGACAGATAGTGCTTTCCATCCTCTCTTACCTGCTGCTTGCAAGCGACTATATGTGGATGCAGGTGAATGGTGCTCCTGGCTTGCGGGTTCAGTTTCCAGTATGGATTGACGCCACATGCGGCTGTTTGAAGAAGCCAACTCCGATTGCCACTGAAAAGCGAAAAGATGCTCTTCGCGCTGTAGTAGATGCATTGGAAGAGAAGAAAGTGGTTCAACGTCAGGTAAACTGTTAATCTGCCTGCCTATTTCCTGATAGTAGACGTATGCGGCGGCGCAGGCTGAACAAGCTAACAGGTGGTTTCTGAGAGCAAGGCGCTCATAATATGGAAGATCATCCTGGTATTTCATGGCAAGCTTCTCCGCCCAACCGGCACAGGGCACAAGGAATGAATCTTTCATTTGAACGACCTCACTTTCTCCTTTGCATCTTTTCCATGCGCCAGGCGTTCATACGCCTTACGAAATTGGTCACTGCCACGGCTAACGTAAATGCTGATACTCTTTTCACTGAGGTTCAAAGATTTAGCGATTTCGCGCTGAGATAAACCCACGTAATGTTGTAGGAGTAGACAGGCACGATACTGTGGGGATAGGGTCACCAGGGCTGATTTGATGTGTTCTGCCTCTTCTATCTGCTTTTCAGGCCCCGCTATACTCATTGACTCAGGCGTATTCTCCACGTCCTGTTCTTTCCAGAGTGGCCAACGGGTCTTCCGGCGCCGCAAATAATCGATAGCAGTATTGGTAGCTATACGAAAGAGCCAGGTATCGAAATGCAATTCATCATGCATAGATGGTAGCGCTCGCCATACCTTGATAAAGGTCTCTTGAGCCAGATCACGACCCTCCTCGTCGTTGCCAACCATACGAGCAAGATAGGTACAAATCCGAGCATTATAAAGCCGAAAAAGCGTGTCGAAAGCAGCTATATTCCCTGCCTGTGCATCTCGTACGACGGTCACAAACCAGTCCATTTCAACGGGCAAGGTGGCAAGAGTAGGATCACGCGCTAACTGAGACATTAGACGGGTCCCTCCACATGAAAATTTTTGTCTACTATTATGACGATGGCCGTTGAGGAAATTCTAACAACAATTGAGACATATCTGGCAAATTGGCAGAGTCTTGAGAAAGGATATACCGGCGCAGCAATAAAAAGGTGTTGTAACCGGTACACGAATTATTTAATGTAGGAAGAGCTATGTAGGATTTTGCCTTCTACTTACGTCTTACGAAGAGAGAACGTCTATCCAAATCTAAAGATGAAACGGCATACTAAGGAGAAGCGGCATGAAAAGGAATTCAGCCTGCTCGTCCAGTTTAAACAAAGCGAACGCATGTAATACGTCACAGGAAGATGATTTCTCACCATCAGCTGCTGAAATGCCACAAAGTGATCAAAACAATCAGGAGAAAGAGGTGCTCCGACGTATTTTGCAACAGAGTGATACATGGACAAAGGAGTATCTACGTGCTTGTTTAAGTGAGGACCTACTCGTCTGGCTGCGCCTGCAACCGAGACGAGTAGAGGCTTGCGACTGCGAGGACGAAGAGTACCTGGTGCAAACTCTTGAATATATCTATCAGGCGGGTGGTTATGGTAATGTGCTAGAGTGCCATTCCACTGATGACATGCTGCGGTACATAAACGCGAGCCTGAACGGTCTCCTTATCGATACATTGAGAAATCGTTCTACGTGTACAGATTAAAGGTTCAGAGCGTCTACCGTCTCAAGTACCTCGTTGGCATGCTCTTCCGGTTTTACCTTGTGCCATGCCTTGCGTACAATGCCATCTTTATCGATCAAGAAGGTCTCCCGGTTGACGCCCATATACTTTTTGCCGTACATGTTCTTCTCTTTGTAGACGCCGTAAATTTGCGAAACAGTCGTATCAGTATCAGAGAGCAGGGGGAAAGGCAAGCCATATTTTTCCGCGAATTTCTGGTGAGAGAGAACATCGTCAGCGCTGACACCCAGTACTACGATACCACGCTTCTGCATGAGATGGTTGGCATCACGGAAGTTGCACGCCTCTTTAGGTACAGCCGGGAGTGTCATCCTTGCAGGACTGGACACCTGTACGCTTCACGTTCTCCCTTGCAAATGCAGACAGCCATCCGGGGACGGAAATGGCTGTTACTATTCACGAATTCAGTTTAGTGTAGTTACTGGACCGCCGTGCCTTTTTCGAGAAGTCAGAGTTCTAATGACTCGATTGTATCCAGAACTTCTTGAGCGTGCTCGGCTGCCTTGACTTTGGGCCAAACTTTACGAACAATCCCCTCTTTATCAATGAGGAATGTCTCGCGGTTGACGCCCATATATTTTTTACCAGCGTAGTTCTTCTCTTTCCACACACCATAAAGCTGCGAAACAGTTGTATCGGTATCAGCCAGCAGAGGAAAGGACAGACCGTATTTGTCGGCAAATTTTTGATGCGAAGGGATGTCATCGGCGCTAATGCCCAGTACGACAACTCCCCGTTTTTGCATCGCATGATCGGCGTCGCGGAACGAGCACGCTTCAGCAGTACAGCCAGGGGTGTCGTCTTTTGGATAAAAGTATAAAACAATTGTATGGCCGCGTAAAGCGCTTAACTGAACCTGGCCGTCTTTTACAATATTATCGCTTCCTATGGCCGGAAGGGTGAAATCAGGAGCAGGTTGTTGCTCCTGGATAACTGAATCGCTCATAAAACTTCTCCTTGAAACTTGAAAAAAATTGAACGTCGCCACATGCAAGACGAGGTTCCACTACAAAGCGGGGCCAGTTTCCTGGGTGACAGCATGCCGTAATGGGGCAACTGCCGCCCGGGACGCGATAAATCGGGTTCCTACATGATCTCCCGGATGCGGCCGGGATCGCCTCTCTATTTTCATATTCGTGATAACACGCCGACCTTGAAAACTATTTCGTTTTCCCTAAAGCGAGAGCATGCGCTGCAAGGCAACTCTGGCCCAGAGTGCTGTTTCACCATCGACAGTGACCTGGTTAATTACCTGATCCTCGACGAGACCCTCTAATACCCAGGCGAGATAGGCCGGGTGTATGCGGTACATGGTTGAGCAGGGACAGACGATGGGATCGAGGCAGAAGATGAATTGTTCCGGGTGCTCTTTGGCGAGGCGATGTACCAGATTTATCTCGGTACCGATGCCCCATTGACTGCCGGCAGGGGCTTTCTCGATTTGTCCAATGATATACTCGGTGGAGCCGTAGAGATCGGCGGCCTCTACGACTTCGCGGCGGCATTCTGGATGGACGAGAATCTTGATGCCAGGATAGTCGGCGCGGGCTTTGGCAATCTGCTGCACATGAAAGCGCATATGGGTGGTGCAGTAGCCCTTCCACAAAATGATCCTTGACCGCTCCAGTTCCTCTTCGGCATCGTCGGAGGCCATTGGGTCTTTGGGATTCCAGACGGCCATCTGATCTTCTGCTATGCCATATTTCAGGGCGGTATTGCGACCAAGATGCTCATCGGGGAAGAACAAAACGCGTTTCCCCTGGTTGAAGGCCCACTTGATGACGGCAGGGGCATTGGAGGAGGTACAGACGATGCCACCATTGCGCCCACAGAAGGCTTTGAGATTGGCGGCCGAGTTCATGTAGGTGACGGGTACAATGCCGGCATCTTCACCAAGTGTGTCATGGAGCATTTGCCAGCATTCTTCGACCTCGGCGATGTTGGCCATATCGGCCATGGAGCAACCCGCCGCGGGATTGGGCAGGATAACGCGCTGGTGAGGGGCGCTGAGAATATCGGCGCTCTCCGCCATAAAGTGTACGCCGCAGAAAACGATGTAGTCGGCCTGCGGACGAGCTGCGGCTAGCTGCGCGAGCTTAAACGAATCGCCACGAAAATCGGCATACTTGATAATTTCATCGCGCTGGTAGTGGTGCCCAAGGATGACGAGCCGCTCCCCGAGTTTCTCTTTAGCAGCGGCAATGCGCCGATCCAGTTCATCGCCAGACATCTCTGCATACATGAGGGGGACATTATCGATACGGGTTGAGTGAGTATGTTGTGCGCGAGTTCTGGTGGAAAGGAGCGGCAGAATGCGCTCTTCTTTACTTTCCGCACAGGCTGTTTGCAGGGCCATGAGTTTTCTCCTTTTTCAAAGTTACCTGAGATGAGTTTTTTCCGTTGATCATCAGGCAAATTCCAGGGATATATCAAAATTGGGTGCTGAATGGGTTAAGGCACCGAGCGAGATAAAATCTACACCGGTAGCTGCGACGGCGGCTAAACGCTGCGGGTTGGTGCCAATGTTGCCGGAGGCTTCTAAGAGCACACCCGGTGCGTCACGACGCGCCAGCTCAACCGCGCTACGCATGGTCTCAACATCCATATTGTCCAGAAGGATTACATCAGCGCCAGCCTCCAGGGCCAGGCGCACTTCTGAGATTGTTTCACATTCCACTTCTATCTTGAGAAGGTGCTGAGCGGTGCGACGCGCGGCATTGACGGCCTGCACAATACCTCCAGCAGCCTTGATATGGTTATCTTTGATGAGTACTCCGTCACTGAGGCCAAAGCGGTGATTCTGTCCACCGCCGAGGAGAACGGCGTCTTTCTCCAGGCCACGCAGGCCAGGAGTTGTCTTGCGTGTATCTAGAATGCGTGTTTGCGTGCCTGCCACTGCCTGGACACAACGGGCTGTTATAGAGGAGATACCGGAGAGATGACCAAGGAAGTTGAGGGCGACACGTTCAGCGCTTAATATGGAGCCAGCCGGACCACTCAAACGGGCAAGGACCTGGTCAGGATGGACGTGCTCACCATCCTCTACCAGGTGGTCGATGACAATGCGCTCATCGAGTTGATGAAAGGTGGCAGTTGCAACAGCGAGACCGGCTACAACTCCTTCCTGGCGCGCAATGATATTGGCCTGGGCGAGTTGATCTTTTGGAACGGTGCTCAACGTTGTGATATCGTAATCTGCCCCGTCCTCATCGAGGGCCTGTCTAATTACATCAACAGGTGGCTTACGCATAAGTGATCACCTCCCGTTGTGGAGTGGTCGTTACTGGCCTGGAAGAATCTTTTACATAGGGATAGTGTACGCCTGTGAGCGATTCATCGAGGCGCTCAAAATCGCTTCGCCAATGACTGCCACGGCTCTCGCGGCGCTGCAGAGCGGCAGCTATAACCAGTTCAGCCATGAGCAGCATGTTTCTGGTCTCTGCCCACTGTGGTAGATGCGCAGGCCCTTCATTTCCAGAGCTGAGCATAGCAGGTAGAGAGTGGTGCAGTGTTTGTATTCGCCGCCTGGCTTCAAGCAGGCCTATCTCATCGCGGCAGAGTGAAACGTATTGCCACATGATGCTGCGTATCTCACGACTGATATGGGAAAGGGAGGTTGGGTTGGCGATCACGAGGGTCGCCCCTACATTTCCAGGAAGGCCATAAGCCTCGGATACCGTAACAGGGCGACCACCAGGGATCGCACCATCAATGGACGGGGTGTTATTGATGGGATCGGGGTGTTGCAGGGTGTCGGCGAGGCGGAGGCCGAAGACGAGACCTTCGAGGAGGGAGTTGCTGGCGAGTCGGTTGGCGCCGTGTACACCGGTGCAGGCGACTTCGCCGACGGCGTAAAGGGCGGGAAGGGTGGTGCGCCCGTAGGTATCGACCATGACGCCTCCCATGCAATAGTGTGCAGCAGGGGCTACTGGGAGTAGATCCCGCGCGAGGTCAAGGCCGTATTTCTGACATCTGGCGGAGATGTTCGGGAAGCGGGCGTGCATTTTTTCAGCAGGGAGATGGCGCAGGTCAAGGTACTGGCAATCGGTGCCTTCTGAGAGCATTTCGCTGAGGATGGCACGAGCTACGACGTCGCGCGGCTCTAGCTCGGCGCGTGGGCCATAGCGCAACATGAAGCGCTCACCAGCATGGTTACGGAGGTAGGCGCCTTCGCCCCGTACGGCTTCTGAGATCAAGTGGGATCCGCCACCAGCCACCAGGACTGTGGGGTGGAACTGCATAAATTCCAGGTCGGTGAGCGCAGCGCCGGCACGCCATGCGAGGGCAAGGCCATCGGCAGTCGCGCCTGAGGGATTCGAGGTATGTAACCAGAGTCCACCGGCTCCGCCGTTGGCCAAGACTGTTGCATTGGCTGTTATGGTGAAGGTATGACCACTTTTATCAATTGCCTCGACGCCGGTACAGATTCCATCTTCTACAAGAAGATTACTGACATAGGTTTCTTCATATAACACAATGCGAAGACGTTTTTGCAACGCGGTCATGAGTGCTCGTTCGATCTCCGCTCCGGTAGCATCTCCACCCGCATGAAGGACACGCCAGCGACTGTGTGCGGCCTCGCGCCCCAGTAGCAGGCCGTCGGGCGTGATATGTGAAGCGTTTGTCGCACTTGTCGCACTTGTCGCGTTTGTCGTGAGGGTATCGCTGTCAGCCTGAGCACGATCAAACTGAACGCCCATTTGGATGAGCCACTTTACAGCAGCAGGAGCCTGTTCTACAAGAATTCGGACGGCCTCCTCGTCACAGAGACCGGCACCAGCGGCAATGGTGTCTTGAAAATGGAGTGCGGGGCTATCGTCGACTCCCAGAGCAGCGGCGATGCCTCCCTGGGCATAGCGAGTGTTGCTTTCGCCCAGCTGACCCTTGGTAAAGAGAGCAACGCGCTTGTGCTCTGGTAAACGCAAAGCGACCGAAAGTCCCGCAATTCCTCCTCCGATGATGGCGACGTCAAATGTCTGTCCGCGTGTCATACCATGCCCCATATCGTGTGCCATGCATGTGTCCTTCCTACATGACATAGTGTTCAAAGTACACTATACTAAGTGTAAAAAAAACACTTAGTTACAAGTCAAAAAAAGAATAGGTGTTATTTGTACACTAACCATGCTACCCAGTATACCCGATAATTTTGGGAAATACAAGGGATTATTGGGCGACCCAAGGGTCGCCCCTACTATTTGCTGATAAATCTTCTTTGAAGGCCTCGCCTGTATGGTAGATGGTGGGGTTGCCTTTGCGATAGAGCGTTACCGATCCCTTTCCATAGACGCGCCAGCCTAGTTTTTTCCCTTCCGGGCCATCATCGAGCATGCCTGTTTGCTCATCGAGGCCCAGTAGCAGCACATCCGGCATGAGGTGAAAAAGGCGGGATGCCCATCCTTTGCCGAAGGTATTATGATGAGGCAGGACACAGGTATTGGGTAGTAAGCCCAACCCTTCAACGACCTGATTTTTACCAGGATCGAAGTAATATTGGCACATGACCATGGCTCCGGCGCTGCTCCCCGCGATTACGGCTCCAGAATGATATGCCTTGAGCATGGCTCGCCAGCTTGCGCTATCCTTAATCGTTTCGCCGAGATAGCCAGTGAAGCCTCCAAGCATGTAGACCAGGTGGGCCTGGCTAATCTTTGTCGCGATATTTGGGTCGTTGGCAGAGGCTTTATCGATGACAGGCAGAGATTCAACCCGGGTAGCTCCAAGGCTGTGAAACCAGCTGACACCGTTGTTCCCTGCGCGCAGATAGTTGTTGTCGGGGGCAGCTGCCGTAGGGATAATGGTGATAAGAGCGTCCAGGCCACCGGCTAGCTCTAATGCTCGTTGATCAGGCTGGGCCATCTGGCCCCCAAATTCCGCACCGCCTTCTAAAAGAAGATATCCTGCCATGGTGATCCACTTTCATTTGTTACATTTGATCTTGTGCTCCCTATTTTGGGGAATTCGCGCTAAAATTGCTCGATATTTTTCGGATATGGTTGAGTATCCGACTGATGGAAATGATACCTTTGTTCATTGGTGTAGCTATCCTGGTATTCTTTCTGAACACCGGTTAAGAGGTTATGGATGTTTGAGTTGTATTGACCTAGCATCAGGGAAGCACCAGGACGCGCTTGATGGGATTGTGAAACTCTGAGGAGATGCAGTCCATCAAGACTGAATCATAGACTTTATCTCCCCATTGTTTGGACTGGCGCCTGCGGCCGATGACGCGGAAACCGGCGCGTGTATAGGAGCGGATTGCGCGTTCGTTGTAACTATCGGTGTCGAGCTGAATGTTGTGCAGTCCCAGAATAGTGAAGGCATAGTCAAGGATGAGGATGGTTGTCTCGGTACCATAGCCATTGCCCCAGCAATCCTTCTCGCCAATGAGAATGCCAAAGTCAGCAGTGCGAAAGCGGTAGTTGATATTGCGCAGTTCAACAAAGCCGATCAAGCGCATGGTTGAACGTTCATAGATCATGAAATCTACCCTATTTCGCTGTGATTCTTTCAATTCGTGCTCTAAATTGAACTCGATAGACTCCCCGGTCATAGGATGAAGAGGGTCTCCAGAGAGGAGGGTGACCGAGAAGTCGTTTAGCCACTTCGTCATTAAGGGGATTACTCCTCGATGGTATGGCCCAAGGGCAACCTTCTCCCCGACGATGTTGATGATGGGTTTTTCTCGTGTGAGCGATGCATCTTCATTTGGCATGGTTTTATCCTTCGATGATCTTTATTAAAAGGTCGCGATGTGTACTGTTCTTTGCCGTGGACCATCCATCTCAACGAGAATGACGCGCTGCCACGTGCCCAAAAGCAGTTGGCGGTTCCGATATGGAACAACAAGTGATGGACCAAGAATTGATGAAAGAATATGATCAGGCGTGTGAGAGGGATCATGAGGGTGACGATAGGAAATTTGAGGTAATAGATGACGCAGGGCATCTAACAAATCACGATCAGTGCCCGGATCTAGATCTGCGGTTGTGAGGGCACAGGTGGTATGGGCCACAAAGATTGAGCAGAGGCCTTCCGTATTTTTTTCGTCCTGCAAATAATGCTCTATTGTGCCGGTAATGTCTACTACTTGATCTTTCTTGTGCGTTGAAACAGTCAGTGTTCTCATCTATCTTGCCCCTGCCTTTCAAAACGTGGTAAAACGTGTTACCTCTCTCAATATGCAGCACACCGCACTCACCAGGAGTGTGTGGCCCTCGCCGGGCAAAGAACCTCGTCAAGATGTTGATCGCACTGTTTTCGTCTCGATCCATGACGAGTCCACATTCGGCACAGCAATATGTGCGTTTCCACAGCGGCATGGCTTGCAAATGACCACAACCGCTACAGGCTTTCGATGTATTGCGTTCATCGAGAAACTGGAGGTCTTTCCCATACAACTGGCATTTGTACGTGAGCATTTGAATGAACGTATACAATCCCCAATCGTTAAACACCGCTCGATGAAGGTGCTTGTTGCGCTCCTGATGCTCTTTCATGACCATTTGTCGCTGAGATAAATCTCCGACCACAACGGTTCTTTCACCCAGTTTGTGGCTGATGAGATGCGATGCTTTGTGCAAGCTATCGCGTTGCTTCTTCCGCTTCTTCTCCGACACGCGCTTGTACACTTTACTCAAGTGGATGTAGCGTCGAGACTTTTTCTTGCATTTATCCCGTTTCGATCTGATACGATCCAGTTGTTTGTTGTACCAGCGGGAGCCTTTGAAGCCACCTACGTGGTAGATCTTGCCTTGTTCATTGACGCCCACAGCCAGGGTCTTGATCCCCACATCAAAGGCGACGACTTTCCCAGATTGCTGTGGTTCCTCTTGTTCGCGAAAACTGAAGGAAGCATAGTAGTTTCCTCTGGCGTCTCGACTAATAGCCACTTCGCGAAAGGACTCAGGTGGCATCTCGGTTAAGACAGCCTGGACATTGGGATACTGCTTGTTCTTCCCTTTGCCCCTTGTTGGCAAGATCAGCGTCTTTCCTTCGATTTTGAGATACATGGCAGGGTAGCAAAGCGTAAAGAAGCAATGCCGTGGACGCACTCGCGGAAATCCCGGCTTTTCTCCCTTTGCCAGTCGTCGGAAAAAGGCTTGCATGGCGCTATCGAGACGGTAGTAGACTTCATGCAAAAGCTTGCCATAGACCTGCTCAAGTTCAGGGTCATGCCGCTTGCTGTCCTGCAAGGTCTTCTTCGCCCAAGACGCTCCAGGCCACTTTTCTCCATGGCGCAGGCGCATCACGTGCCAGTTGTACAAGCCCCTGCACTTGCCCTGCATGAACTCTAGGGTAGCAGCGTCTTGCTCGGACACCTCAAGTTTGATCTTTTTGCAGAGCAGCATCGCGAATCGCTTTCTTATAGGAGCGCAGGCCGTGAAGCCTCGCGCCGAACACCGTCACGACTGCCAACAAATCCTGCACAAGTTCTTGCTCAGGAGAAAGCGTTTCACCATTGATGACCACGATCTCGGTATGATGGCGTTCACAGAAGGCCTCAAAGTAGCCATAGCCGAAACGGACGAGCCGATCACGATGGGCAAGAACAATGCGTCGGACCTGCCCGAGTTCCACCATCTCCATGAGCCGATTGAACTGTTTGCGCTGGTAGTTGAGACCACTGCCAATGTCCTGCATCCACTCATCGACCTTGATGGTGTGCTGATGACAGTAGGCTTCAAGCGCCTTGATCTGATTTGCCAGATCGTGCTTTTGCGCAACACCTGACACGCGTGAATACACGATGGTCAATCCCTGTTCTTGGGCCACTAACCCCCGATAGGCAAGGTACTGGTCATGGGTGTAATAACGGCGGTTGGTGGGGCTGCGCTGGGCCTTGAGGATGCCCTCACGATCCCACTTTTGCAATGTTTTGGTTTTGCGCCCGATAAGCCGTCCGAACTCTTGTGGACTATATGTGTTATCCATAGGTATATTATAACACATTCGAGTATATTATTAAATACTGTTGTCACCTCCTTGATGAGAAAATGTCTCGATCAGGTCGCTTTCGGCTATGAGCATTTCGTATGACTCCTGCATGCCACGCCTGAACAGATCGTACTTATCCTCGTACGATGGACCATAACTCGGTCGCAAATTTCCTTCACGCTGATGGTTTCAAACTCCTGTGTGTCCATCAAGCTCAGCAGTGCTTCCCAGAGCAGTTTGTGGGTGCGCCGTACGCGTAAATCCACGGGCTCTTGTGAACGGTTCACTTAGTTTCGCATCTTTTGGGTATACCCCAGTTTTGGCCGCCAGAAGCTCTTGCGGATGTCGGACCAGAGCGTGCTCAATACGTGTAGCTCGTGTTTCACAGAAGCTACATCGGGTGGCCTTTTGTTCACATCCATATCGAGCATGCTGGCGATAAGTATTTCCAGTTTGTTCACCAGCACATCCACCATGCTTGTAGTGAGCGATCCCGCGTCGGAGTGGCTTTGAGGGTTTTTGGGACGAAGCGATTGAAAGCGAAACGGCGCTTCTGAGGGA
>VBHI01000168.1 GCA_005881495.1 Chloroflexota bacterium | reverse complement strand
CGACTACCTCGACTGTCGGAAGAGCAAGTGCCGGAAGGTGTTCAGTAAACACAGCACCTCCTATTCCAATGACAATGTGCCGCAAACGGTTTTCGCTCGACAGCTCCATTGATAAAACCTCCCTTTGTCAGTTCGTAACCATGCGAACGTCTTGAACTATAGCTGATTCCCGAAGCAAAATCCCTTCCAAAGTGTGTAGCTGATGCGCCGAGACCTCTATCTCACACATGCCCACGTGGCGCGATCTCGCTGCCCTCCGCCTCACTCAACTCGATGAGTGCCTCTAGCGCGTGCAGGTAGCCTCGCCAGCCCAGCCCGGCAACCTGACCCACGCAGATGGCTGCGATGAACGATTCGTGGCGAAATGCCTCGCGTGCATGCACATTGGATAGATGCACCTCGATGATCGGGCGGTTGGCATCTTTAAGCGCATCTCGCAGACTGTAACTCGTATGCGTCAGCCCTCCCGGATTGATCACAATGCCCACTATGCTTGCCGCCTCCTCCTGCAAGCAATCGATCAACGCCCCCTCATGGTTCGATTGGAAGGTAACTACCTCATATCCCAGTTCAGTTCCACGGGCACGTAAGCGATCGTTGATCTCCGCCAGCGTCGTGTACCCATAGATACCCGGCTCGCGCTGCCCCAACGTATTGAGGCTCGTTCCGTTTAGCACCAGGATGCGGCCTTTCTGCTCGTTGGCTGTGCTTTCGGTCATGTTGTCTCCCTCCTTATGAGTCTAGCTGGGGAGGTAGCCACATCGTAGGCTTTTCTTGCTCGTATGCTCTGCCATTGGGGAAGCTGATAAGTTCGAGGACCAGACCCCAGGGCGTTTTGAAGTGGACAAAGGTTGAATCTTTCCCCGCCTCTGCCCCATAACCATTCCGCTTTTCACCGAACAGGTAGACGCCTTTGCTCTTGAGATAAGCGATGGCCGCATCCATGTCATCGACATAAAACGTCACATGGTGACCGCCATAATCACTGGATTTGGGCATGTGCTTGTTCTGGTCCGGCGCCGTGTACTCGAAGAGCTCAAAGTGTGCGCCGTTACGGCAACTCAATGTACGTATCTTGCGGTCCGTCTCTGGATGGATGTCGAGATAGTTATCCGTGCGCCGGGGCGGGTTCAACGAATAGACCACCTCGCAGCCAAGCACATCCACGAAAAACTCCGTAGCCTCCTCAAGATTGGGCACAGTCAGACCAATGTGTTCGACACCACGCATGCCGGGGAGGCCGCCTTTGGTGCGAGTTTCTACATCGTCAGATTCCATCGGTATTCCTCCAAACTTCAGAACTTTCCATTATTAGAGAGAAGTGTAGCCGACTGAACGAACAAATGTGGGCGCAAAGTTCATTGGTTCAAGCGGACAGTCCTCGATTTTTGAGGAACTGTTCTCCTTTTTTTTGGGAACCATGCTCGAGAAAGAAACGGCTGCTTCGCCTGGATGTTCATCATACACGATTGTCCTTCTCACTGGCCTATATGAGTCTCACAAGCCCCTTTTCTTGCATTGTATGCAGAAAAACGCTCACAGTATATACTGGAACAGAGTAAGGAACAGACTGCCAACCTACAAACAGGTCCATTTATGACCTGATCAAAATGAAGGCAACACAGCAGGTACAAAGGAGATGTTTCGTATGGAGACAGAGAACCAAAATCAGGAGTTGGAATCGGCCTCTGCCACGCTCGTGGCTGATATGCACTTTGCCGGGGCCATTGACGGCTTTCGTATTGACCTCGATGCCAGTGCCAGTGCTGGCGGAGTGGGTGCTGGTCCCCAGCCGCATCGCCTCCTACTCCTAGCGATGGCCAGTTGTACGGCGATGGATGTCATCTCGATCCTGCGCAAAAAACGCCAGCAGGTCAGTGGCCTGAGCGTGCAGGTACAAGGGAGCCGGGCAGATCAACATCCCAAGGTCTACACGCGGTTCGAAGTGTTCTACAGGGTGAGAGGTACTAGTATCGATCCTCGAGCGGTAGAGCGCTCCATTGAGCTGTCCACCACCCGCTACTGTCCGGTGATCGGCATGCTGGGGAAAGTGGCGCCAGTTACGACGCGCTATGAAATTGAGGAAGAAGTCATGTGTTGATCCCCGTCTTCTTCCTCGTTTTTTCTACAAAGTGCCAAAGTCGAGCCACATACTTAAGAAGCCGTTTCTTTCTCGAGCACGGCTCCCCAAAACAGGGGAACTGCCCCTCTAAAAGAGAGGACTGTTCCCCTAAAAAGAGGAACTTTTCGCCCGTATTTGAGCTTGCAGTCAGCTACACTTCTCTCTAGGAGCATCCGTGGGACTCTTCTCAATCCCAAAGTATTTTCTTAACCAGACTCGTCGAGAGAGGAAAATGAGTTCTGATCTGAAAGGAACAACGAGCATGGAAACAAAAGCTACCGATAGAATAAGTCCTGTTGCCGAGAGAGCAGGACAACTAGCTCGCACACGCGTCCGCTATGGTATCCTTGCACTTCTCTTCTTTGGCGTCGTCATTAACTATCTCGACCGCGCGAATCTTGCGCTCGCCCTTCCGGTTATCGGTGTAGACCTGCACCTGAACGCCGTTGAAAAAGGGCTGATCTTGTCAGCCTTTGGCTGGTCTTACGTGCTCATGCAGATTCCAGGCGGCATTATAATCGACCGCTTCGGACCGCGCCTGACCTTTGCGGTTTCGCTTTTTACATGGTCCATCGTTACCATGCTGCAAGGACTGGCACGTAGCGCTGCTGTCTTGATCGGGTTGCGCGTAGTTCTCGGCATCACTGAGGCTCCTGCCTTTCCCCTGAACAGCCGGGTGGTAGGAACCTGGTTTCCCGCACGCGAGCGAGGGTTCGCGATTGGGGTCTACACCGCAGGGGAGTTTGGCGGGCTAGCTATATTGACGCCCGTCCTGGCCTTCATACTCTCAACCTGGAGCTGGCCTGCCATGTTTGCCATCTGCGGCGTTATAGGGGTTCTCTACGCCGTGTTCTGGTTCTTCACGTACCGCGACCCCAAACAGAGCCGCAGGGTCAATCAAGCCGAACTCGACTACATTCGGGAAGGTGGAGGTATGGTTGAGACCGTCGCCGCCAGTAGGAGATTCTCATGGGCTGATGTAATCGTGCTCCTCAGTCACCGTCAGCTCTGGGGCATCTACATTGGGCAGTTTGCGGTAGGAGTCACGCTCTGGTTCTTCCTGACCTGGTTTCCCACCTACCTGGTCCAAGCTCGAGGTCTGTCCATCCTCCACGCAGGGTTCTATGCGAGCGTTCCCTATATCTCGGCTATGCTTGGAGTTCTGTTCGGAGGCGTGTTCTCGGATGGGCTCATTCGCCGGGGTGCCTCTGTGGGTGTGGCTCGCAAGACCCCCGTCATTTTGGGTCTCCTGGGCGCAAGCACCATTATGCTGGCTAATTATATAAACGATATCAACCTGGTGATTGCGGTTATGGCCATCGCGTTCTTTTGTCAGGGGATGTCCAATATGTCGTGGACGCTGGTCACCGAGATGGCCCCAAGGGAACTGCAGGGTCTGACGGGCGGTGTCTTCAACTTTTTTGCGAACATACCATCAATTGTGACTCCCCTCGTGATTGGGTTCATTCTCGCTGCCACCAACTCGTTTAACGGAGCTCTGATATTCATAACTGTGGTGGACCTGATAGGGGTACTGTCGTACATCTTCATCATCGGCAAGGTGTACCGCATTGAACTGAAACCTGCACTGGGTCTATGAAGTATTGCTGGGTGATCCTCCTAGGAGGAAGAAACAGACCAAACGCCTCATACGGCTGAGAGGCGAAGTGGCGCCGGAAGGCAGCCATCTGTATGGAGCCGGAGTAATGAACGATTGATGAATGTTTAAGGAGGTAGATCTCATGGGATTCTATATGTGCCAATTTGCTTACACTCCTGAAGCGTGGACATCGATGACGAAAAATCCACAAGACCGCAGCAAACCGGTTAATGAGTTAGCGCAGAAGCTAGGTAGTCGCGTAGTTGGCTTATACTACTACTTTGGTGACTACGATGGGATTTTGCTGTTTGAAGCGCCCGATGATATCACCGCCAACGCCGTCATTGTGGCCTCCATGGCACCTGGGCATCTCAAAGTAACCAGGACTAGCAGGATGTTTACCTCCGAGGAGACGGTGGAAATAATGCGCAAAGCCGGAAGTGTCAATTTCGAAGCGGGACCATCCTCCCAATGGTTCAGTATATACTCCTGAGGCAATGCGCGAAGCAGGGGATGTAACATTCGCAGGGCCTTCGAAGGGTAGATTAGCGCAGTCTATAAGGAGCTTGCTAGCTTGGTGCTATCAGGCTCCTGGCTTACGCTGCGAATTAGAATCAGACTTCCACCTCAGATCATTGCAAGGACAAAAGTCATGACCAACTGTTGCAAAAAATAATGTGTTATTATATTACAGAAATAAGCCGGAGAAGAGCAACCAGAACATATCTCGCAAGCGAGAAAGGAGTGATATACTATCGGCCGGGTACTGAACACCAACATACCCACCCCTACTGGTCAACTTGAGGGCATCCTCAAACCAGAAGAGACAGGAGTCGTTCCTCGCTATGCCGCGCTCGTCTGCCACCCGCATCCTCTTGGCGGCGGCACGATGCACAACAAGGTGGTCTTTAAGGTAGCACAGACACTGCAAACCCTTGGTATGCCCGCGCTCCGCTTCAACTTCCGCGGCGTAGGGCACAGCACTGGAACATACGACGAGGGCCATGGAGAAATGGACGATGTACGTTACGCCCTGGAGTTTCTGGGCCATCGCTATACTGGCCTGCCCGTCATTCTGAGTGGTTTTTCCTTCGGCGCGTATGTCGGCTTGCGTGTCGCAGCCATCGATGACCGCGTACAGGCCATGATTGGCCTTGGTACCCCTGCCCGCCTGCTCAACGATGAGTACCTGAATGAATCTCAGAAGCCCAAACTCTTTATCCACAGCACCAACGATAAGCTGGCGCCGTATGACCTGCTGCTGCATTGGTTAGATCGGATACCAGCCCCCAAAATCCTGGTTACAGTAGAAGGCGCAGATCACTTCTTCCAGGGTCGCTTGGATGAAGTACAGGCCGCGCTCATCGATTTCGTCAGCACTGTCCTTGAGTAATGGGGGACGAGGACTGCCTCATGGAAAAGAATCGTCCTCTTTCCTCAGGCTCAGTCCGTGTTGGATTTCATAGACCACCTCGCGATGTGATCGATAAAGTTCCAGTGTGGTGAGCAGCACTCCGACGAGCAGCGCACCAGTCCCAGTGAGGAAGGCAAGCAGGGCTATCTCTGCTGCGAGTGGTGAGTTGGTTATCGCAGCCAGCGCGATAATAAACATGCTGATGACACAGATCGAGATGGCAATGCCAATGGCCACAACAGCATTGCGGATCAGCTTCTGCCGTCGCAGCATGTTGGGGAGTTGCATCTCAATCTCAAGGATCCGTTGGACGCCGATGCCAGCAGTCGTCTCTCCGGCTCTACTCCTGCCTGTGCCTGCTGTCTGGAAGAGTTCAAGACGCTCACGGTGCATGGCACGCAAACGAGCGCTGATGTGCTCGTAGTGCGTGAAGAGGCCGTTCAAAAAGATAGCGCAACTAGTAATCATCACAACGGGTGCTAGGATCAGGCTAATAGTACGGATGATCGTCTCGATGGTCATAGGATAGAGCAAATGGCCTCCACAAGAACATCAGGGGTCTCCCATAGCACAACGTGACCGACTCCGGGGAGTTTCAGGAGACACACCCATCGATATCTCTCAGATGAAAAAAGTGGATAGATATCCCCTACAAGTATCTTACCTGGTTTAGCTTATCCAGGCAAGGATTTTTTGCAACAGGTATTACTGGCCAATACGAGGGATACTTCCCGCGTGAGCAATCAGGAACTGCCATCAGCAACCAGCGGGGTACTGTTACAGCTACTGCTCGTTTGCTGCTGAGGTCGGGGAAGAGGCAGGAGCGCATAGGCGGAAGACGATGCGCAGATAGCGATCTGTAAACCAAACGGATGGAGTTTGGAGCGAAGCCTGGAGAGCGCATTGTAGAGCGGCTTCAATTCCTTCTTCCAGGTCCCCAGTTCCTGTGCACTCCGCAGGAGCAGGCGCTGCTCCTCTATGGTGGCCTGCCACTCTGCCCTTGCAGCGGTTTCAGACGAAAAAAGCCCGGCGAGCAATCCTGAATAGGAACAGAAGAGACTGGCGCGCAGTACCTCCTGAGGACAAAAATTTGGTGATTCCAGCAATAGGAGCAGTAGACGCATCTCGGTTTCAGTCAATGACTGCTGCAGCAGGATTGGGTTGTTGCCGTTCACTGAGTTTGTGGAGACGTGTGAGATTATCAGATAGTTCGTATTCACGCTCAATGCTTGACCGGCCGGCAGCAACCCCTCTAAAGGAAACAAGCGCAGATCATCTTCCCTGCTTCGTTGTACGTTTATCGCTTTATTCATAGACTTTTCTCATCCTTCTCTCAGCATGTTATCTGCCGCTTCCGAAGGCTGCATGTGCCTTATTGAGCCTGGATGTCGAGCAAATCATCTAACGACACATAAGCTTAACAATAAGTTTCGCTCAAGTTCTAAATCATATATGATCTTAAATATAAATATAATATATGATTTCACATTTGTCAAGGGCGTTGGAGATAAATTCCGCAAAGAAAACATATATGTTATGCTATATAATAAAGAGCAAGTGTAGGATGTTTTCTGTGAGAGAAAAGGAGATATAGATGAGTGTAAGACAAACGAATAAAAGAAATAAACATGAGCAAGCTTACAGCATTATTCGTGAACGTATCTTCAATGGGACCTATGTACCGGGATACCGCCTTGTGATCGATGCGCTAGCCCGTGAGTTAGGCATCAGCCCGGTTCCGATTCGAGAGGCGATCCGGCGGCTAGAAGCGGAAGGTTGGTTGGAGTATCGTCCTAATGCTGGTGCGCAAGTGGCCGCGGTTGATGCCAGCAAGTATGGGGAAGAGATGACCGTACTTGCTCTTCTCGAAGGCTACGCAACTGCACTCGCCTCAACGCATCTGGATACAGAGGGTGTGAAACACCTGCGAGAGATCAATGCCGGCATGCACCGTACGCTACAATCTGCTGATCTACCCGCTTTCAGTCGTTTGAATAAAGCGTTCCACTTTTTCATCTACGACCTTTGCCAGAATAGCTACCTGGTTGAACTGTTGCGCGAAACGTGGGATCGCTTAGAGGTGAGGGGACACACCGACTTTAGCTACATCCCGCAGCGTAGTTGGTTCTCCATCGAGGAACACACTCAATTACTTGACATGATCGAGCGGCATGCATCTCAGGACGAGATCGAACAGATGGTTCGTGAGCACAAACTGCGCACATACGAAGCGTACCGAACCAGCCCACGGTACGCATCCCGTTCAACGGAACTGTTCGAGGCAGGAGAGAACGGCAGGGATACGGTGTAAGGGAAAACGAAGCGGGACCGTGTGATTGTGGTTCAGCGCTCCTCTTCGTTTCAGGACTTACGTTAGCAATACCAGCACTAGAGATGTTCCTTTGCCTCTTCAAAGCTCTTGTAAATGCTGTTCTCGAGACTAGCCTTCGTGAACTGCGTGCCGAGCTGGTGGCGGAAAAAGGCATTGGTGGAATGGCGCGTGTAAGACAGAAAATACTGCTCGTGATTATGCTTGACCATAGCAAAGAACCTCTCCGAGGCGAGCGGGTTCAGATTGAAATTATCGTAGTTGGTGATCGCATTGACTTTCTTGCCAAAGCTTGCGAGTTTTTTATCAAAGAAGTCCGCCAGTTTCTGGGCCTCCTCCACCGTCTCAATGCTCAGCCCTTCAAAGTTGATGTAGAGCACATTGTCGGCCTCATTGTAATGCAAGCGTTCTTCCAGGCTCAGGGGCGAACGCTGCTGGAGCCCCATCAACGCGTCGTGGAAGATCGCGGGATCCATCTCGTGAACGGTGCTTGCAATCAGTGGCACAAACTCCATGTGCGCCAGGATATCCCGCTCAAGATCGACGCCGGGCGCAATTTCCACTAGCTCCAGACCAGCAGCAGTCAAGCGGAAGACGCAGCGTTCCGTGATGTAATAGGCGGTTTGCTGACGCTGGAGAGCTTTGAGAGCGCTGAAGGTGATCTGTTGTACCCTGCGAACGAACTTTTTCCCTTTCACCTGCTCTAGAATGTGCAGCCTCCCGTCCTCGATGGTAATCTTGCCTCCAGCCGTGAAGGCGCCCATGAAGTACACGGCCTTGGCGTTCTGGCTGATGTTGATGAAAGCGCCTGCCCCAGTAAACCTGGAACCGAATCGACTCACGTTCACGTTCCCCTCTTCATCCACCTCAGCCAGCCCAAGGAAGGCCTGATCGAGTCCACCGCCGTCATAGAAGTCGAACTGGTAGGGCTGGTCGATGATCGCCTGGGCATTGGCGACCGCGCCGAAGCTCTGGCCACCGACGGGTATGCCGCCGATGCCCCCCGTATCCACGGTCAGAGTGATCATGTCGAGGATCTTCTCTTCGTTGGCCACCGAGGCCACGCCCTCGGGCATACCAACCCCCAGGTTGACGACCGCATTGATCTTCAGGAACATGGTGGCCCGCCTGGCAATGACTTTGCGGACATCGAAGGCCATCGGTTTGATGGTGCTCGTGGGAATCCTGATCTCGCCCGTGTAGGCCGGGTTGTAGCTCTCGGCGAAGGTCTGCATGTGGTGTTGGGGGCGAGCAACCACCACGCAATCGACGAGAATGCCCGGAATGCGCACAGCTTTCGGGCTCAAGATACGTTCGGTGGTGACCCGTTCCACCTGCACCATCACGATGCCGCCCGAGTTTTTCACCGCCTGTGCGATCGAGAGCACTTCTAGCGTGAGCGCTTCCTTCTCCATGGTGATGTTGCCTTCCTCGTCAGCGGTCGTTCCGCGCAGGAGGGCGATCTGGATGGGAAAGGCCGGAAAGAACAAATAGTCCACTCCATGTAGATGGATCAGCTCGATGAGGTCCTCCTTGGTCACGTCATTCAATCGGCCTCCCTCCAGACGCGGATCGATAAAGGTATCGAGCCCGACCGAGGTGATCGTGCCCGGCTTGCCGGCGGCGATGTCGCGGAAAAAGTGGCTGACGACCCCCTGGGGGAAGCAGTAGGCTTCGATTTTGTTTTCCAGGGCCAGTGCCGCCAGTGATGGGGCCTGCCCCCAGTATCCGCCAATGACGCGTTTGACCATGCCCTCGTGGCCAAAGTGATTGACCCCCCTGGTTTTGCCGTCACCCATGCCAGCCGCATAGATCAAGGTCAGGTCGCGGGGGGCCCCCGTTCCGAGAAACCGTGTTTCTAGAGCAATGGCCAGCTCCTCAGGGACGCCGGTTCCTCCGAACCCCGAGATCGCCACGGTGTCATTATTCAGGATGACGCGCACTGCTTCGTCGGCAGCAATGATCTTGTTACGATTCATGTTCGCCCCTTCCCATGATTCTTTGCCCTGCCTCTCTATAACTAGAGAGAAGTGTAGCTGACTACAAGCTCAAATACGGGCGAAAAGTTCCTCTATTCAAGGGAACAGTCCCCTCTTTTAGAGGGGCAGTTCGCCTATTTTAGGGAACCGAAGCTTTTGACAACCTGAACTTCTTGCTTTTTGTAAACTGAATGTGGCTGTAATGGTTTCCCCTCTTTTCGCCATACCAGAGGCTATAGGCAGATACATTTGGCTGTCTGTCTATAGCCTCTATGGTAATTCTTGGCATCGGGCTAAGAAGAGGCGAAAGGAAGGTTTTTGATGGCAAGTTACGTTGGCTATCTTCTTGCAATGTGCGTCAGTGACATCGCAAACGGTGTTAT
>VBHI01000167.1 GCA_005881495.1 Chloroflexota bacterium | reverse complement strand
GCAGGTCAGCGACATTTCCAACCAGGAACTGGCTCGGGTCCGCAATCGCATGATCGGCTTCGTGTTTCAAGGCTTCAACCTGCTCTCCCGGGCCAGCGCCAGGAGCAATGTCGAGTTGCCCATGATTTATGCAGGACTCTCCAAAGAGCAGCGTGAGCGTCGAGCCAGGCAAGCGCTGCACCTGATGGGGCTGGGATCACGCATGGAGCATAAGCCCGCCCAGCTCTCAGGCGGGGAACAGCAACGCGTCGCTATCGCACGCGCCCTGGTCAATTCCCCTACGCTGCTGCTGGCTGACGAGCCCACAGGCAACCTGGACACCCGGACAAGCATAGAGATCATGGCTGCGCTCCAAGCATTAAATCGGCAGGGCTTGACGGTTGTCCTGGTCACCCATGAACCCGATATCGCTGAATATACGACGCGCCAGGTCGTCTTTCGCGATGGGCGGCTGGTGCGGGATGATCCGGTGACCCATCCACGTGATGCGCAAGCAGAATGGGCCGTGCTCGCCACTCAGAATCCTGATGAGGACTTCTAGGGCAGAGCGCAAGGAGGAAATGGCATGAGCACAAGTGATCAGTCAAGAGGAACAGCCTCCTCTGCTGACATGCCAGCACCCGGTCCATCTGCGAAGAAACACCGTGTCCTTCCCCCGCTCGAGAAGGGGGATTTCGACCGGGCGGGAAAGCTGGGAATCAATTTCTCTGTCGCAGGAGAAGCGCTGTGGGCGAATCGCCTGCGCTCGCTGCTCACGACCCTGGGGATCTTCATTGGGGTGTCCGCAGTGGTCTCTATGGTGAGCTTGATCCAGGGCATAAGTGCGAACTGGACGGATACCATCTCCAGCCTGGGATCGAATATGATCATTATCGCACCCGGAACTGGCAACAACGTCGCAAATAGTGGCATTTCAAGTAGCGGCGGGGTTTCAGTCAGCAGTCGGGTTACATCCACCCTCCCCGCCGCCGAGACGACGCTTTCACTCACGCCAGGCGATGCGACAGCGGTCGCCAAGACCCCTGATGTGACGGCGATGAGTCCTATCATCTCCGTCCACGGGCAAGTCATCTCTGGCAATCGGAACTGGAATACGCGCATTGCAGGAGTGGACACGAGCCTGGAGCACATACAGAACTGGACCATTGCGCAGGGAGCCTGGTTCACTACCAATGACGAGCAGGGAGCCAGGTCGGTGGTCGTGCTTGGTCAGACCGTCTATCAGCAACTATTTTCCGCTTCAGGCGAGGACCCGATTGGCAAAACTATCCGTATTGGCAATCAGCTCTTCCGCGTGGTGGGGGTCCTTGCAACGAAAGGGGGAGCAACCACCACCGATGATGTGGTCTTCGTGCCCTTTTCGCTCGCCTTGGAGCGGCTAAAGAACAACGGCTATGTTGATCAAATTATAGTGCGGGTCAATGATGCCAGTAATATTGATGCAGTGCAGCAAGCCATTACCGCGCTGCTGGAGCAGCGCCACCACATCGCCAGGGGAAGCGCGGATGACTTCAATCTCACCAGTTCCAAGCAATTGTTAGATACGTTCAATCAAATTCTCTCGCTTGCTACCGCCCTGTACATCACCGTCGCGTCCATCTCATTGACGGTCGGAGGAGTAGGAATCATGAATATCATGATTGTCTCGGTGACGGAGCGCACGCGGGAAATAGGCATTCGCATGTCTCTTGGAGCACAACGGCAGGATATTCGCAACCAGTTTCTGATCGAGGCTGTGACCTTGAGCCTGGTAGGTGGGGTGATCGGGATGCTCTTCGGCTTGCTGCTGGGATTTGTACTCACCTATCGCCTTGAGGTTCCCTTCGTCATCACGCCTACCTCGTTGCTCATGCCGTTTGTGGTATCAGCAGGCGTCGGGGTAATCTTCGGTCTCTACCCAGCGGTGCGAGCAGCCCGGCTCGATCCCATCGAGGCGCTCCGCTCGCTCTAAGCGCAGCGGGGCTTCTGCGGCACGCTCGAGTATACCCTTCTTTTTATCCGACCTCTATGTCTTAGAGTTCGCTGCCAATTTCGAAATACTGCTCGATCAACTCAAAATGTTCCGCGTCGTGCTCACAGATTGTAACAATCATTTCGCAGAGAGACTCAGTAGTTCTCTCATCCCAGGGCGAGCGCACCTTTTCTTGTAGCTTCTTATCATCAAGATCGTCAGCGATGAGATGAATCAGGTGCATGTGGGTCTCTTCCCAGTAATTGTGCACCTCTGGCAGAGAAAGCTCTTTATCCATTTCCCGCGCCTCCGCATTAGCCTTGTCTCCCGACGGCGTAACGGGTGGCAGTGGCTGATCATGTGTATATGCAACAATGACCATCTTTGTCGCCGCCTTCCAATGGCTCATATGTGACAGGAAATCCTTGAACGACCACCCCTCGGGCGTAATAGGTGTCTGTTGCTCCTCATCATTCAGACGATTGATCAGCTTCCTAAAGCAGGAGAGGTCATCATAAAGGGAATCCAAAAGATCTTGCTGCGTAGGTAGTTGTGTTGCCATGCTCTATGCTCCATACTCCTTATCTTATTCTATTCCATTAAATTCTACCAAAAATGCGGCAAGAGGGCCACTGCCTTCAGGCATGTGGGTGCATTGCCGCCCGCAGGCGGTAATATCCATTTGACACTTCTCATTGGTTATAGGAGAATAGCTGCATGAGAACATTTGAGTATCGCCTGTTCGTGAAGAAGCACCAAGCCCATTTGCTCATGCAGTGCTTGAAAGAGACGCGCTTCCTCTATAATGAGATGCTTGAGTCCGTCAAGGCCCAGTATGAGGAAAAAGGCACCTTCCCAAGCAAGTATGACCTGGAAGCCACATTGGCACCCCCTTCACCATCTCCGTTACAATATATACAGAACATTGCTGACTTTACCTTGGGCCATAATCGGCCCATTCCTAATATATGAATATATGAGCTAGACAAAAGTATGAAAGTAATAATATCCAATCCAACTGGAGCAAGTACATCGACCACTACCGGGCCATTGCCCATTACAAGCAACCAGGAGCTGCTGACCAGAACCTTACGCGAGGCAGCCGCGCGAGCTGCCCAACAACAACGAACTATCCTTGCCAGCTTCACACAGCCGTTTGAGTGGTGCGACGCAATCCACACCTTTACCGGTGCCAGGCAGGCGGAGCTGGGAGAGTGCTTTTTCTGGGAGCAGCCAGCGGAGCAAACGGCGCTCGTAGGTTTAGGTGCCGCAACAACCATCGCAACAAATGGCAACACCTGCTTTACCGCTTCGGCTTCAGCCTGGCGTGCCCTGATGAATGATGCGGTTATCACATCAGCACCGGCAACGCTATCTACTCCTAACAGTGGTCCTGTCCTCTTCGGTGGCTTCGCCTTTGATCCGCTCTCCCCGCATACGCAACTCTGGGCCGACTTTCCCGACGGGCTGCTCATTTTACCCCGCTTCCTCCTGAGCTTTAGTGCCAATCATGTCACACTCACCATCAACAGCATGATCCAGGTATCTGACAATATCGAGCAAACCGCGCAGCAGCTCGCAGCTTGCGTTAGGCAGCTTCAAACCGCGATAAAGCAGGCTTCGGAGACACATTTTGAGGAGGCGCCTGGCCAGCTCTCTCAACACGAAATGCAACCAGCATCCGCGTGGATGGACATGGTGGCCAACATAGTAAACAGCATTCAGCTTGGCGCTTTTGAGAAGGTAGTGCTCGCACGTGGCATTCAGGTCACGCTGGATGATCCCGCAGCAGCGTTTGACATCAGTCTCACACTCCAGAGGCTGCGCGAGAGCTATCCAAACGCTTACGTCTTCGCCATACAGCGCGGAGAGCGCTTCTTTGTAGGCGCGACTCCCGAACGGCTCGTCCAGGCCCAGGATGGACAGATACACACCATGGCCCTGGCAGGGTCGGAGCGACGCGGCGAAACCCCAGCAGAAGACGCGCAGCTGGGCGCGGAACTTCTACAGAGTGAGAAGAATAATAACGAGCATGCCATCGTCGTAGCCATGGTTCGAGATGCCCTGAAGAATCACTGTCTGAATGTGCACGTCTCCGCCGTGCCACAACTGCTCAAGTTGAAGAACCTACAACACCTCAAAACCCCCATTGCTGGTGATCTCATCCCTGGACGCTGTATTCTTGACGTGATGGCAGATTTGCACCCCACACCTGCTGTTGGCGGCTTCCCTCGCCAGTCTGCACTTGATGCAATTCGCGACACCGAAAAGTTAGATAGAGGCTGGTACGCTGGACCGCTAGGCTGGATTGGCGCCAGCGGTCATGGTGAGTTCGCCGTAGCACTGCGTTCCGGGCTCATCGATGGCGGAAATGCTACGCTCTTTGCGGGATGTGGTATCGTCTCCAACTCTGAACCTCAGACTGAGTATGCTGAGTCTTGTTTGAAATTTCAAGTGATGCTGCGTGGATTGAGCGGCAGCAACGAAGGGGGGATGAATGTGTCAAATGTAAACATAAAACAGGACGGGGAGGTGAGCGTATATCGAGGGAGTGGGGAGCGTATGTCGAGCGGAGCCGACAGAGCGGTGCGGGAGGGGAAGGAACACAGTGGAGCCGATTTAGCGACGGAAGAAGGGTATCGGGAGGGGTTAGCAAACCCAACATATGTCTATGCTTCCGCCTTTGTGGATGAGTTACAGCGAGCCGGTGTACGTAACGTTGTCATCTGTCCGGGTTCTCGTTCGACTCCTCTAGCCATGTCCTTTTCTGCCCAGCCAGCTATTCGCACCTGGATGCATGTGGATGAGCGTTCAGCAGCCTACTTTGGTCTGGGGATGGCGAAGCAGTTACGACAACCTGTGGCGTTGCTGTGTACATCGGGAACCGCCGCAGCAAATTTTTTGCCCGCGCTTGTCGAGGCAAAATTATCCCATGTGCCTCTGCTGGTACTGACGGCGGACCGCCCTCATGAACTGCGCGATAATGGTGCGCCACAGAGCATTGACCAGAATCGGCTCTATGGAATCTATGCAAAGTGGTTTGTAGAGCTAGCTCTCCCCGAAGCGACAGATGCAGCCCTTCGCTATATCCGCACTATCGCCGCCCGCGCGACTGCCTTAGCTCGAGCCATTCCGGCTGGTCCAGTTCATCTGAATTTCCCCTTCCGCGAGCCATTAACACCCGAACCAATTCCTGGCCAAACCCTGCCTCCAGCCGCACAGCGTGATCTCGTCGCCTGGCAGGGCAGACCAGGCAACGCCCCTTATATCGAAGTTCACGAATCATCCCTGGCCGTACCCACATCTATGGCTATAGGAAATCTAGTGGCCATGATACGTGGAGCACGGCGCGGACTCATCATTGTTGGTCCAAACGATGATCCATCACTGGTAGAGCCACTCGTGCGGCTGGCCCGTCACCTTGGTTATCCTATTCTGGCCGATCCCCTCTCGCAACTGCGCTGCGGGAACCACGATCGCACCATGGTGCTTTCCAGTTACGACGCTTTCTTACGCATCGACTCCTTTATTGAAAGCGTGCAACCAGAGCTACTACTCCGCTTTGGTGCCATGCCAACCTCCAAACCCTTGCTGCTCTACCTGAAACGCCACTCCTCTTGCCCTTTGGTGATCATCGACGGCCATGGCGGCTGGGAGGAACCCACGCAGCTCGCCAGCGAACTCTTTCATGCCAATCCTGTTGCCCTGTGCCAGGAACTCCTTACCGCGCTCGATCAACAGAAACCGAACGAAGAAATGCATCCATCCGTTTCTCGAACTTGGTTAAGCACCTGGCAAAATGCCGACAAAATCACCCTGCAAACATTGCAGCATATCATCCAGGATTTCAACGAACCCTTTGAGGGACGAGTTTTTATCGAACTTGCCAACCTGTTACCGCATGGTACAACACTCTACACAGGCAACAGCATGCCAGTGCGCGATCTTGATACCTTCTTCAGGTCCAGCGAACAGCGCATACGCGTCCTGGGCAACCGCGGAGCCAATGGTATTGACGGCATCGTCTCCAGTGCTCTTGGTGCAAGTGCTGCCGCCGCCCACACGTCCCAACATGAACCAACGGTCCTTGTGCTAGGCGATCTCTCCTTCTTTCATGATCTCAATGGACTGCTCGCCGCTCGCTTACACCAGCTCAACCTGACCATCGTGCTGATCAACAATGATGGCGGAGGCATCTTCTCCTTCCTGCAACATGCAGCCTATCCAGAGCACTTTGAACAACTTTTCGGCACGCCAACAGGCCTGGATTTTCGCCTCGTAGTAGAGATGTATGGTGGGCAGTTTCAAAAGATCGCTAGCTGGGAGCAGTTCCGCAAAGCAGTGAGTCGCAGTCTCGACACCGGCGGCCTACACGTTATTGAAGTCCCTACCGAACGAACAAGCAACGTCACCATGCATCGCCAACTCTGGGAGGCTCTCGGGAAAACCCTCAACAAGCGCGGCATAGCCGCGAGAAACTAAATATGGGAGAGGAGGGGAGCATATGTCGAGAGGAGCCGACAGAGCGTTGCGGGAGGGAGAAAAAATGAATATAACAGTGAATGATGTACGGCTTGGAATCGAAGATCGTGGAGCCGACAGAGCGTTGCGGGAGGAGAGCGCCCCAACGCTAGTCATGCTGCACGGCTTTACCGGAAGCGCCGCCGGCTGGGGCACCCAGCTAGACACACTGGCCGCCTATGGCCTGCGCGTTATCGCCCTTGACCTGCTTGGCCACGGACAATCCTCTGCTCCCGCTGACCCGCAGCGCTACACCATTGAGCACTGCCGGCAAGACATCCTGGCAGCGCTACAAAAGCTTGGCGTGAACAAAGGCCAGGCAATCCTCCTCGGCTATTCGTTGGGTGGACGCATAGCGCTCTACACGGCATTTTCAGGATACTTTCGCGCCCTCATCCTGGAAAGTGCCTCGCCTGGATTGCAAGACCCTGCTGAGCGCGAGCAGCGGCGCCTCAGCGACGAAGCGCTCGCTGCCAGCATAGAGCGCGATGGAATACCAACTTTCATTGAGCGTTGGGAGAACCTGCCACTATTCGCCAGCCAGAAATCACTACCCTTGGAACGCAGAAAGGAGCTACATAAACAGCGCCTGCAAAACAGCGTTACCGGGCTCGCGCAAAGCTTGCGTGGCGTTGGCACAGGCGCCCAGCCATCCCTACACACTCGACTGCCCACCCTGCATATACCCGTCCTGCTGATTGCTGGCGAGCTTGATACAAAATTCACAACCATAGCCCGGCACATGGCCCAGTCGCTCCCACAAGCACAACTGTATATCATACCCGCTGCCGGACACACAGTTCACCTGGAACGACCACAAGCATTCACCTCCCTCGTAGGGAATTTCGGCCTATCCATGACCTGTTCTTCACCGATGATTCGTCATTCATATCAAATATAGGGTTGACCCTTGCGGTCAACCTCGTACCCGGTTCGCCGTATATAGTAGGGTTGACCCTTGCGGTCAACCTCGTACCCGGTTCGCCGTATATAGTAGGGTTGACCCTTGCGGTCAACCTCACGGCCTTGCGGTCAACCTCACGCCCGGTCCGCCGTGCCCGGTGCTCGTGCCCGGTCCGTGGAAGGAGAAACATATGCCAATAGAATGGAACAAAGTCCGCGACTACACTGACATCATTTTTGAAAAAGCCGAGGGCATCGGCAAAATTACCATCAATCGACCCGAAGTGCGCAACGCCTTCCGCCCAGAAACCCTCACAGAATTGATAGACGCCTTCAACGCCTGCCGCGAAGACCTACAGATTGGCGTCGTCATCCTCACAGGTGCAGGCGATCAAGCCTTCTGCTCTGGCGGAGACCAGCGTGTTCGCGGCCATGGTGGCTACGTCGGTAGTGACGGCGTACCCCGCCTGAACGCACTCGACTTACAGAAAGTCATCAAGTGCCTTCCCAAACCGGTCATCGCCATGGTTGCAGGCTATGCCATCGGTGGCGGCCACGTCCTACACTTGCTCTGCGACCTGACGATTGCCGCCGACAACGCCAGGTTTGGCCAGACCGGTCCTAAAGTTGGCAGTTTTGATGCCGGCTGGGGCGCTACCTATATGGCGCGTGTCGTCGGCCACAAAAAAGCCCGTGAAATCTGGTATCTCTGTCGGCAATACTCTGCCCAGGAGGCTCTGGACATGGGCTTGGTGAACACCGTCGTGCCTCTGGAGCGCCTGGAGGATGAGACAATCCAATGGGCACGGGAGATACTGGAGAAAAGCCCGCTCGCGCTGCGCTTCCTGAAAGCTGCTTTCAACGCGGATACCGACGGCCTCGCGGGAATTCAAGAGCTAGCCGGCGATGCAACGATGCTCTACTATATGACTGAAGAGGGTCAGGAGGGGAAGAATGCCTTCCTGGAGAAGCGCAAACCCGATTTCTCCAGGTTCCCGCGCCTGCCTTAGAGACCCTGGAGACGCCCGCAGCATGAAAATAATTGACATTCAGTGGCGCACCTACCGCCTGCCCTTCCTTCACAGCTTCAACACCGCGCACAGCGTCATGACTACACGTGAAGGGATCATTGTACAGGTGACTACCAGCCGGGGAGGGGAGGGAATCTCCGGCTTTGGAGAAATAGCACCGCTTCCAACATTCGCTGGAGGAAGCCTGGCCGATGCCCATGCACTTCTCCCGGTGCTGGCTGCGCACCTTCGCCACAAAACACTGCGTGAAGCGTTGGATCTCCTGTACGCTCCAGAGGGGGAAGGGTATCGGGAGGGTAAGGCAGCTACAAAGGCCGCCTCCACCCTTTGCGGACTGGAAATCGCGCTGCTTGATGCGCTTGGCAAAGCGGAAGGTTGCACAGTCTCTACACTGCTCTCTCCAGCCGGTTCACAACCACGAGCAGCCGTGCCGGTCAATGCCGTTATCGGCGCTAGAGCAACGCAGACAGCAATCGCAACCGCACTGAATGCCAAAAAGAAAGGTTTTCGCTGTGTAAAGCTAAAAGTAGGCCTGGGATTGAACGTCAACGAAGAGATAGAGCGGGTAGCCTCCGTGCGCGATGCCATCGGATCAGCTATGCATCTCCGCCTGGATGCCAACGAAGCCTGGCATCTTGAGGAGGCAATCGCTATCCTCTCTCGCTGTGTCCCTTATGACATTCAATATGTGGAGCAACCCCTGCAGGCCAACGACCTCGTAGGAATGTGCACTCTTCGGCAGGCTATACCCATCCCGCTTGCAGTTGACGAATCAGTACACAATCAGGAGAGCGCCTCTCTCGTTCTGGATAGTGAGGCAGCTGACATCCTTGTGATCAAGCCCCAACTTGCTGGGGGTCTACATGTTGGGCAGCAAATCATCCAGGCAGCGATAGAACGGGGTGTACGCAGTGTCATTACAAGTACATTCGAAGCAGGTATTGGCCTGACAGCAGAGCTTCATCTCGCTGCTGCATCACCAGCGGTAACACTTGAATGTGGTCTCGCGACGCTTCATCTTTTGGTTGATGACCTGCTCATCGGTGACCTGCCCATCCGCGATGGCTCCCTGGCAGTTCCAACAGGCCCTGGTCTAGGCGTTGAGCTAGACCTGCAAGCATTAGATCAATACGCCGTGTATAGTAGAGTCGATCCCTTGCGGTCAACCTGGGACGGGGTCCCCCGTGTATAGTAGGGTTGACCCTTGCGGTCAACCTGGGGCCCTTGCGGTCGACCTCGTGCCTTGCGGTCGACCTCGTCCCCGGTCCCCCGTGTATAGTAGGGTTGACCCTTGCGGTCAACCTCGTGCCCTTGCGGTCAACCTCGTGCCTTGCGGTCAACCTGGGGCGGGGACCTCGTGCGGGGTCCGCGCTAGGAGGTCTTGCATGATTACATCTGACATCTTTCTACCCGATTGGCTAACCCGTTGCGCTGAGAACAGCCCGCAGCACCTCGCGGTGCAATGCGACCAGCTACAATGGAGCTACGCAGAGCTTGATCACCAGGCCACAAGGCTTGCGCGCCAGCTTGCTACTCTAGGCGTCCAGGAGGGAAATCGTGTAGCACTGCTAGCCGCCAATGGGCTGCCCTATGTTGCCATTGTTCACGCACTGACCCGGCTTGGAGCTATTCTTGTGCCTCTTAACCTGCGCTTGAGTCTGCAAGAGCTAGGCTGGCAGCTACGCGATACGCATGCCTCGCTCCTCGTCTGTGATGCAGACAGCGCAAGCCTGGCCCATGAAATCGGGCAAGCATTACCTCAACTACCTACCGCTACGCTGGCAACTATTTCGTATAAAGGCGAAGCGGTAATCAGCGAGTTGCCTGAAAAAGACGTTCCCCTGCGCACCCTCATTGACCTCAGCGCTCCACAGGCCATCATGTATACCTCTGGTACATCCGGCCAGCCGAAAGGCGCGATCATCACCTATGGCATGCAGTGGTGGAACGCCATCGGCTCAGCACTCAATCTTGGACATAACCCCGACGATCGCTGGCTCGCTTGCCTGCCGCTCTACCATATTAGTGGCCTCTCAATCCTGATGCGCAGTGTCATCTATGGCATCAGCGTGATGGTTCACAAAAAATTTGATCCCATACTCATCAATCGCGCCATCTTTGAAGATCACATAACCATTATCTCGGTAGTTGCCGTGATGCTACAACGCATGCTCGATGCCCTTGACACAACCGGCGGAGGGGCCAGCTATCCTGCAACATTGCGCTGTGTTCTACTTGGTGGCGGTCCCTCTCCCTATAACCTTCTTGAAGCGTGCATGCGTTATGCAATTCCTGTCGTACAGACCTATGGTCTCACCGAAGCCTGTTCGCAAGCCGTGACCCTTTCACCGGCAGACGCCATGCGCAAAATCGGTTCAGCCGGCCGCCCACTCGCTCCCGTACAGTTGCGCATTCTGCACGATCATAAGCCAACTTCCCCTGGTGAGCCTGGTGAGATATTTCTGAAAGGCCCAACCATCACCCCCGGCTATGCCGAAAGCCCCCAAATAACGGCTCAAGCATTTCAAGACGGCTGGTTTGCTACAGGTGATATCGGCTACCTTGATCACGAAGGCTACCTCTATGTCCTTGACCGCCGGGCTGACCTCATAATCTCCGGTGGAGAGAATGTCTACCCTGCCGAAATCGAATCCGTCCTGCAATCCCATCCCGCAGTGGAAAATGCTGGCGTCTGTGGGCAAGCAGACATGCACTGGGGACAGGTCCCCATTGCCTTCGTCGTCATCAAACCCGACAGCACAGTTACTGCCGAGGAATTGCTCAGCTATACTGCGCAAAATCTGGCTCGCTATAAACAACCCCGAGCCATCTACTTCACCAAGCAGCTCCCCCGCTCCTCCTCCGGAAAACTCATCCGCCGAAAGCTTCTCCGCTTGCTCCAATCCTTACGCAATTAACCTGTTCCTGCTCTAATGACCTCGTACAGCAATTGGACGGACGCGCAGAGCAACCGAATAGATCAATGCGAAATTCTCTGGCGTCGCATAGCGGCGAGCAATGAAATTGCGATATTTCTCCACGTAGGTGGGCAACCGATCCGCGGGAGGATCAACCTCGCTCACCTCCACCTCACCGGTAATGACAATGATATCGCCCCCAGACCCATTCCCGTCAAAATTGAGGGCGACCCTGTGGTTCTGTTCCAAGTGCTTCAGGCGTTTGGCATCTGCTCGACTATAAATGAGAAACGTCGACGTGGCTTCATCCCACAGAAACCAGACAGGCGTCGGTTGGGGCATGCCCTTCGCGTCAACAGTAGTAAGCCAGATTAAGCGTTCGTCACGCAGCCGGCGAGCAACCCGCTCACCAAACGGCGTCGATGGGTCCGGAAGTTGAAACGACATTGTATGTATCTTTCCTTGCAAACTTTCCCCCGCATACCTTTATTCGATGTTGGCATATTTGGCCCACCTCTGGACTGACCAGGGATATTCAACTTTCTGCTATCAGGCTGTTTTGTTCTTCGCCGCCTCTTCCAATCCCAAAGCTTTGATGGCATTCTCGCGTAACACAAACTTCTGCACCTTGCCGCTTGCCGTCATCGGAAAGGCATTCGTAAACTGGAAGTAGCGTGGAATCTTCTGGTAACTGATCCGCTCTTCACAGAAGTCGCGCAATTCCTCCTCAGAGACCTCTGCCCCTTCTTTGGGCAACACCACAGCCAGCAGCTCCTCACCATAGAATGTATCAGGTACCCCTAACACCTGCGCATCGGCAACCTTTGGATGGCGAATCAGCAATTCCTCGATCTCGCGAGGGTATATGTTCTCGCCGCCGCGAATCACCATCTCTTTCAAACGTCCAACGATATTGATATAGCCCTGCGCATCCATCGTTGCCAGGTCCCCTGTATGCAGCCATCCCTCGCCATCAATGGCCGCCGCGGTCTTTTCTGGCATATTGTAATAGCTCATCATGACCAGAAACCCCCTGCAACAGAGTTCACCACGTTCTCCAACAGGCACGACGTCACCCGTTGCGGGATGGATAATCTTGACATCTACGTGTGGATAGGGAATACCTACCGTCTCGGACTTGCGCTCAAATGAGTCTTCCGGCAGGGTCAGTGTAATACCGCCTGTCGATTCGGTCAGACCGAAGACAATCGCCACGTCGCTGCCCATGCGCTCCTTTACCTGCTCCATCACTGCCACCGGCACTGGCGCGCCTCCGCTCGTGACAGACTTGAGTGATGTGGGTCTGTACGTCTCAAATTCGGAGTGTTGGAGCATGGCGATCAGCATCGTAGGAACAGCGAAGAGCAGAGCGCATTCTTCCCGCTTGATGATTTGCAGCGTCTTCAATGGATCGAAGGCAACCAGGGGATGCAGGGTCATCTTCGCGGCAATGATAGCCACGACTATACCCGCTCCCGCGATATGGAAAAACGGCAGCGGCAAACAATAGCGATCACCCGCTCCCACCACGCTACTGGAACGGCGCATGGCGATCATCGTGTCATTTATAACGGCGCGATGTGTGAGCATAGCCCCTTTGGGGAAGCCAGTCGTCCCCGATGTATACAGCATCAAGGTCGGTTCCGTCGGTTTCACCGCTGCCTGCCGCTCGCGCAGCGACTCCGCGCTGACAGCGGCGCCACCCGCGACCATTTCACGGAAGAGCGCGGGCCGCCAGTCCTCTTGCTTCAATAGGCCAGCAGGAGGAGCACCCAGCAAGCACGCATACCGTAGCGCTGGCAACCGCTCACTACTGACCTCTCCATTCTTGCCGCCAGGTGATCGCGCACCCGCGCCATAAAGAACAACGCCGCCACATCGCCTTGCGTAAGGATGTATTCCAGTTCGGCTGCACGATAGACAGGATTGATCGTCACCAGCACCAGCCCGGCTTTGGCCGCGGCGAACTCAAGCAGCACCCACTCTGGAAGATTCGCCGCCCAGACCGCTATATGCTCACCCTTTTGCAAACCCAGCGCCATCAATCCACGCGCCACCGCGTTGACTCGCTCACGAAACTCCGCATAGCTCCAGCGAATGTCGAGTGCTCCCCCGAATTCAGGATAACAGGAGTAGACGACTGCCTCTTGCGCCGGAATCTCGTCGGCGCGACTATCTAACATATCTCCAAGCGTTGTTTCGAGGAGCTCTATTCCCTCGCTTTCGGCTTGCCAGTACGACAGGCCATCAGTGCTCATGCCCATTTTTCACTCTCCCATGAATCTCGTTTACGCCATTGTATTCGCCCAGACCCCGGTAATCATCGATTGTAATTTCATCTTCAGATTTTATATCACCAGCTATTATATCGTATCATGAAATCTAACGTCAGCAAATAGTGTGGGCGCAACGATGAAGATGAACAAAATAGCGAGGTATTCTAGCACATCTATAGACTCATCAATATGATTCCATGAAGTAAGGCTGGGCAGTAACAGTATCAACAGTCACCGGTCCAAAAACTTCCCTCAAGAGAGAACCCAGATTTCTTCCTACGGTACGCTCCATATGCTCCTTTGCAGATGGATGTAACGTGTGGGAATCGAAAGAACATTGCGCTTGTATCTGGATAGAGCAGTCTCGCTGACCCGTGCGCGAGGCAGAAGAAAAGTGAATAGTCACATCATCCACCATCGCATCACCAAAGAGGTCGACCAGGATTTGACCCACAGCCTCCTCTACCACGATTTCGGCATCCCCTACCTCTTCCGGCAACACTTCAAAGATCCTACTATAGCTCTGCGCATGAATATGAAGAAGGTACATTCGCGGTCCACTTTCTATATCATTTTTTTGGCTCTCAGGCATAACACGAGTGGGTGGGCGACTTCATTTGGGGGAATATTGGAACTTGACCCCATCTCTACCACTCGCTACTCCTGAAACAATAGAATACACACCCTTGTGGGCGCCATGCTCCTCGCGTGCGGGAATCGTGATTGGGGGATATCAGACTCCATCAAAAATAGAAAAAAACGTATTTCGTCCAGTTCCCTATTGATTTACGCGCGCCAATTCTAGTATACTTACTGCTGGCCTATTTCTCCCATTTTTGGTAACCGAAATGTCTACCCAAAAGTCTATTTAGACAGTGGGGAGGGGAGCGTATATCGAGCGGAACGTAGTGGAGCCGATATAGCGATGGGGGAAGGGTATGGGGAGGGGATCGGGAGGAAACTAGAGCGACAAGTTATTACCCGGTAGGAGAACACTTTGAAACACATCAGCGCTAGAATATTTAGTACCAGCCTGCGCGAGCACCTGCGTGCTTCTGGCTATTTCCAGAAGGAACTTGCTAACGAGCTTGGCCTGCACTCAAAAGTGCTCAGTCGCAAGCTGCGCGGCAACGGGAACGCCCATCTGACCGAGCAGGAAGTAAAACACATCATTACCACACTGGCAAAATGGCAAGCTATCACTACCCGGGACGAAGCGCTCCACCTGCTCGAGCAAGCACAAATGCAGCCAGGTAGCTTCAGTGACCAGGAATGGCACACGGCCCCCCTTAGCCAGCTTACGGGTAATGGCGCGATACGGCAAACCCATACAAATTACGCCCAACCGCGTCCCCTCCATAACTTGCCCGCTCCTCTCACACGGCTCATTGGCAGGGAAGAGGCAGTGCAGCAACTCCGACAACTTTTGGGACAAGACGATGTACGCCTGGTCACCTTGTTTGGGCCGGGCGGCAGTGGCAAAACGCGCCTCGCCCTGCACGTGGCCAACGAACTGACCGGCATATTTACGCATGGCGTCTGGTTTGTGGATCTGACCGCGGAACGTGATCCCTTTCTTGTACCGCAGAGTATCATGCAGGTCTTGAATTTCAAACCCACGCCCGAGCTGCCAGCGCTTCAAACTCTGACAACCTATCTTCAAAACAAACAGATGCTCTTGGTACTCGATAATTTCGAACAGGTAGGGGTGGGGAGCGTATTTCGCACGAAACGCATTGGAGCCGATATAGCGATAGGGGCGGGGAGCGTATATCGAGCGAAACGCAGTGGAGCCGATATAGCGATGGGGGAAGGGTATGAAGAAGCGGCTACCGTCATAGGCGAGCTCCTTGCTGCGGCTCCTGGCCTCAAAGTGCTGGTCACCAGCCGTGTAGTGCTGCATCTGTACGGTGAAACCGAGTTCAACGTGCCGCCCCTGGACGTTCCTGACTCCAGCGCCGTGTTGGATATCACCAGGCTTGAACAATATAGCGCCGTTCAGCTCTTTACCGAACGGGCACGAGCAGTGTCGTCTGACTTCCTCTTAACCCCCGAAAACGCTTCCTGCATCGTGCAGATTTGTAAAAGAGTTGACGGCTTACCGCTGGCGCTTGAACTAGCAGCAGCACGCATCAAGATCCTCCCGCTACAGCAGCTACTGGCACGACTCTCAGAGGCGCCGCTCTCCATCTTGACCGGAGGGGCCAGGAATCTACCTGGCAGGCAGCAAACGCTACGCGATACCATCACATGGAGCTACAACTTGCTCTCCCCCAACGAACAAGCGTTGTTTGCCCGCCTTGGTGTGTTCAGTGGTGGTTGGTCGCTTGAGGCAGCAGAAGCAATGATGCATGCCTCGTCAGCAGACCAGCACATAGAGCCTACCTTGGATCTCCTCGAGCGCCTGGTAGACAACGGCCTGCTGGTACGGCTGAGAGGGGAGCAGGTGACGGCTGAGCAGGTGCGCCTTACCCTGTTAGAAACGCTGCGCGAATACGCTCTGGAACAACTAAACGCACATGGGGAGTTCGAGCGTCTGCGGGATTGGCATGCCTGCTATTACCTTGAAGAAGCGGAAGCAGCTGAGAGAGGTTTGAGAGGTCCACAGCAACTCGTGTGGCGAGGACAGCTGGTGGCAGAACGCGATAATTTTCGCGCGGCCCTGGGATGGTCACTTCAACGAGCCAGGGCTGGAACATGCATGACGATAAGCGATCCTTGCCGCCTCAAGCACGAATCGACCGGGGATATCCGGGATACTACAATCCCTGTCGGAAACGAGGCAGGTCCGCCAGAAATAGCTCCCGCAACCAGGCTACCTGCTGCCGCAGTGGCACTTCGCCTTGCCGCAGCCCTTCGACCATACTGGGAATGGCAGGGCCACATGGTTGAAGGACGGCGCTGGTTTGACGCCGCCCTTGCCTTGCCGCTTGCAGAAGATGCTGGAAGTACTACGCGTGCGGCACGTGCCAAAGCCTTGAGCGAGGCCGCCCGTCTGATATGTTTGCAAAACGAACAAGACAAAGCGGTAGAACTGGCCGAAGAGAGTATCGCGCTCTGGCGACAACTGGACGACCCCGAGGGTTTGGCAACCGCATTGTTGTACCGGGGCTGGCCTGCAATTGCTCTGGGCGATTATGAGCTGGCCAGAAGTATGTACGAACAGGGCCTGCAATTGCTCTCGCCCACAGGCGATGTCTGGTTGCGCGCTCAGTTGCTCTTTTACATGGGCGCGGCAGCGGGCTTCATGTTCAACTTTGAACAAATGCGCTCTTTCTATGCTCAAAGTAGAGAGCTCTTTGAGCAAGTCGGTGACAAAAGTGCGATAGCCGACGTGATGAAAGATCAAGGTGGCATGGCTGTTTTGGAGGGCAATTTCACAGAGGCTATCTCCAATTTGTTGCAGAGCATTAAGTTAAGCCATGAACTGGGCTATAAACAATACATTGCCACAGGTACCTGCATGTTAGGTTTTGCGGTTGCCCTGAGAGGGGAACCAGATCCACCTGCGGCCAGCCTGCAAACAGCAAAACTGTGGGGAGTAAAAGATGGTTTGATGGGCGCCATTGGTTCAAGCTCATGGCTAGAAAGCCTTCCTTTTGTTCAAGAAATCATCCGCCAGATTAAGGCCCGTGTGGACGAAGCAAGCTGGCACGCCGCCTGGCTCGAGGGCTACTCACTCACCGAAGAACAAGCCATCGCCGCCTGCCTGAAGCTCCAACCCTGACCATCACACTACCTCCTTGTGAAGTTGCGAGTTTGGCAGACGCAGTCTGTCAAACTCGCAACTTCACAAAAAAATTCTTGCGAAGAGCGTAGCGATGAGTATGAAATCTGATCCTCAAAACCTGCTTGACGGGCCGGAAACCACCGCCTAGAATAGAACCACGAAGCAAGGAAGGTAATACATGATTGCACTCAAAACGCTCATTTTTTCGATCCTGGTTCCTGGAACAGTTGCTGGGATCATTCCCTGGCTCCTCCTTCAGGGATCAGGGAATCTTGTGCTCAGGATTCCATCTATCTGGATGATTGGTCTACTTCCTCTGCTACTGGGAGTGGGACTCTATCTTTGGTGTGCGGGAGCGTTCACCTTCATAGGAAAAGGAACGCCCGCACCGATTGATGCGCCAAAAGTCCTGGTCGTTCAAGGATTGTACCGGTGGGTTCGCAACCCAATGTATATCGCTGTACTTTCAGTGGTGATCGGTGAGGCTATCTTGTTCCGCTCAATCCTCCTTGTCGAATATGCCCTGGTGCTCTGGGGAATGTTTCACATGTTTGTTGTATTCGTCGAGGAATCATTGCTCCGTAGTCAATTTGGCGCCAGCTATGAAACATACTTTCGCACCGTTCCGCGATGGCTTCCACGCCCTCCTCGCCCTCCACATCCATGATTCCTTCCCTGCTATTTCAATGAGGCTACTTTGTGGTGCATTCGCTAATTCCTGGGGAAACCGTAGGTGCCGATTTATCGTGCACATCGCCGATTTATCGGCCGTGGTTCTCATCCACGAATTTCCCGAATGCACCACTTAGCCTGTGGGTTTAGATCACTTCACTGAGTCTGAAAAAGTTTTTGAGCATCATAGTCGCGTGCTGTGCATATGTTGGAAACAGATCAACGGCATCCCGTTCTGTCCTCTCATATGCCTCGAGACCATAGGTCTCGATAAACTCCTTTTTCATAGCAGGCTCATGCAACCAGAGGTCGAGCAAATCTTCGGTGAGTTCACAGTGGTACTGCAGTCCATAGGCTCGTTCACCATAGCGGAAAGCCTGATTGAAGCCTTGGGTGTGATGAGCCAATGAAACAGCGCCCTCTGGCAGCAGGAAGCAATCCTCATGCCATTGAAAAGCCAATTGGTAGCCCTCAAAGCCCTGGTAGAGCGGATCTTTATTGCCCGCTTCACTAAAATGGATCTGTATAAAGCCAATGTGGGCCTGCGGCAGCTTCTTTACCTCCGCTTGAAACGCATTCGCAAGCAGTTGCCCTCCAAGACACATGCCAAGATAGGGAATGCCTTGCTTGATCGCTTGATGCAGGTAGGCTTCTTCGTGGACGGTGTACGGGTATCTGTGTTTGTCATAAACATGCGCTGCTCCACCCAGAACTACAATCGCGTCGTATCTGGTAGGATCAGGAAGGTGATCCCTTCCGACATGAATGAGGTGATAGAAGGTTTCGTATTCATCCAGAATGGTGCCTACGCGGCCAGCAGGATTTTCGTGGATGTGTTGCAGAACCAACACACGTTTCTTGTCTGACATAGCTAACTCCTTTTTTAGCCCTCTGCCACATGTGATGTATCCCTTGGAGAGATAGATGTGTTATCAGCATTGTCCCTGTTCCCCTCGGCATTCTCTCGATTCGTTTCCAGGAGTTGAAGAAATGCGCCAAGAAAAAAACAGGCACCTCCCAGAGCTGTAAACAGATTGGTTGCGGTCGCGCTGATCATTTCTCCTCCACTCGGTCGTAGAAAGGACGTGATTGCCGACACACCAAAGGCGATTGAGCCAAGTAGGTTTGAGAAGACCACCCACCAGGTGAGACTGTTCCTTCGTGGACCGGAAAACACACTATCTTTGCCCGCTTTGTCGGCAATTGAGGCGTTGGTTTATCCCATCTGTAACACTGCCAGCATATTCCCGGCCGGGTCTTTAAACCAAGCTATATCAGGCCCCATATTTTGAGAAATACCGCGCATGATGCCCTTCTCGTCTTGCGGCAGACCTTCATAGCGCTCAAAGCTGACGCCTCGGCTTTTCAGTTCATCTACCGCCTCATCAATGTCATCAACCACAAAGTCCAGCAGAGTGAACGTGGCTGGCTGGTGATCGTCCTTTGGATACGCAAACGCTGTGCCGCCACCAGGCAAATGAAGCCGTAACCCAACGCCCTCTTCGACCACTTGTAACCCCAGAGTCTGCGTATAAAATTCTTTGGCTTTTGCCAGGTCGTTCACCGAAAATCCGCTAAATGCTGTTTTTGGTTCAAACATAACTACCCTCCTTATTCCTTGTATTTCCTCTCTCTTGGGGACTATCTTCTGTTTCCCTCTTGTACGTAGAAACAGTATAACACCCTGGCCAGCAAAAAACTTCTCGAATCTTGCTCTTCACAGCCGAGGGGACCAGGCTGAGAGCCACAGTGGTCAAACCAGCCGCGTCTAGATGCGTAGGAAAGCCATGTGGCGTGACACCCTGCAGGCCATTTCTTTCCACTGAGCCACGAAGGGCTTGACAAAATGAAAATAAGAGTATATACTCCTAATTATGAACGAACAGATACATCAACCGAACGCAGCTCAATTGGCTGAGATTGAGGCAACGTGTGCGTGCTCGAATGTGCGCAAGGCAGCACGCACTGTCACACAACTCTTTGATGAGATGCTGCAGCCGACTGGGTTGCGGTCAACCCAGTTCACTCTGCTGGTCGCCGTTGCATTGCTGGGTGAAGCACCCGTGACGCAGCTGGCTGAGGCACTGGTCATGGACCGCACGACGCTCGCGCGCAACCTGAAGCCGCTCGAGAGCCTCGGGCTCCTCACGGTTGAGGCAGGGACGGACCGGCGCAGGCACCTGGTGCGGCTGACTGAACGTGGCCGCCAGGCATTGGCAAGAGCGCTGCCCTCTTGGGAACAAGCACAGCACCAGGTGGTCACGCGCCTGGGGCAAGAGCAGTGGCATGCGCTCCGAGCCTCACTGAAAGCAACGGAGTTTACCCTGAGGAACGAAGGGACGCTTGCCCAGTCGTTCTAGTGTTTTTTTGTGGTAATACGTGTATATACACGAAATGAGGAGGAACCTATGCTCAAAGAGCAAACCTTATCCTACACTGAACATGTCGTACAGCGCGGTCCCTATCACATTTATGCGCGCGAGTATCCCGGGGAGGAGCCTGCCATCGTCTTGATGCATGGCTTTCCAGACACTCTGCATCTCTACGACCGTCTCCTTCCCTGGCTCTCTCCCCCACGCCGGGTCGTGACGTTTGATTTTCTTGGGTGGGGCGCCTCCGATAAGCCCGCCGGGTACCCCTATACCGCAGCAAATCAAGTAGGGGATGTCGACGCCGTGATTGAGCAGTTGCACCTCCGACAGGTGGTGCTGGTGGCCCACGATGCTTCTGGTCCACCAGCCATTGATTGGGCGCTTGCACATGCTGATCGGGTCGCAGCACTCGTGTTGTTGAATACCTACTATTGTATTATGCCCACGTTACGACCACCGGAAGCCATCTTGCTCTTTTCCACCCCTCTGGTGAGAAACGTTGCGCGCGCCGTCTCGAAAGCCTTTCACAATTTGCTCTTCCGCAAGATGTATTGGTGGCAGGTCGGCAGATTCATGCGAGAGGCAGAAGACCGTGAGGAGTTCCTGCCCTTGCTCTATCAACAATTTGCTGCCACGCCCAGTGCCCAACCCGCTTTCTTTCGCCTGAATGAGGATCTCCTCTTCACCGTGCGAGATCGGACGAAGAGGATCCCGCAGATGAACGCGTTCAGACCACCAGTGCGCATCATCTTCGGCGCGAGCGATCCGTACTTGAATGTCGGCGTGGCCAGACGCTTTCATGAACTGTTTCCAACGTCCGAGCTCTTCCTCCTGCCTGGTGCGTATCACTATGTTCAGATCGATGAGCCAGAGCAGGTAGCCCACCTTCTCCTCTCTACCCCTCTAGCGCATGAGGCATAAGAGGGAGAGAGATCACGGTCGAACGCTGGTCTGTTTGCCAGCAGGACGCGCGTAAGTCGAGAAAGGAATGACAAAGCCATGAGACAAACGACTCAGATCACCATTGAGCACATTGTCGTCGCATCAGACCGATCGTATGAACAGGTGATTGAAGCGCTTGAAGCGCAACTGGGCCTGAGAGCAGACTGGGAGAATAGTGCGCGAGCATTGATCACGCCCAATGCATCCTGGGAGCAAGCAGTCCAGATCGTCGAGCAGCAGCTTGGAACAAGCGGTTTTACCATCTTGAGTAAGATCGAACCAGGAGCCTTGCTCCGCCTTTCAGGCAAACCCACGCGAGCAACCCAGTATGCCATTGGCAACCCGCTGCTTGCCATTCAGATGATCGAACACGCACCAGAAGCTGCCTTATATGCGCCACTGCGGCTGGTGGTGTACGAGAATCGTGCAGGCAACGCTGTTGTCGCCTATGAACGCTTCACCTCGCAGCTTGCCCAGTATCCACACCCTGAAATTGCACCGGTCGCACAGCTGGTGGAGCAAAAGCTGGAAGAACTGGTAGCTAAGGCGTCAGGAGGTGGGCAGGAGTCACACTCTGACATCGGCGGCACTGACGGTGACATCCAAGGAGAAGACACAAGGAGAAAAGAAAGACAATGAATACCTCAGAACACACACCACAGCATGCATCACATACACCAGAAGAGAGGCCAACCAGTACGGTCCAGAAACGCTCATACACCGAGCACAGAATCCTTCGTGGAGCCTCTGCGATCTCTGCCCGCCACTATGCCGGGACGGGTCCCGCATTCGTCCTCATGCACGGTTTTCCCGATAACTTGCACATCTACGATCGCCTGATCCCGTATCTGGGTGATCGCCAGGTCATCACCTTCGACTTTCTAGGCTGGGGAACTTCTGATAAACCGATAGACTACTCCTACACCTCCAAACAGCAAGAGGGGGATTTGCAGGCAGTGCTCGACACCCTGGAGGTGGAGCAGGTCGTGTTGGTGCCTCATGATGCCTCCGGCCCGGTGGCGATCAACTGGGCCCTCGACCATCCCGAGCGCGTATCCGCGCTGGTGTTACTCAACACCTACTATGCCGAGGCACCAACCTTGCGCTTCCCCGAGTTCATTGCTCTCTTTGCCGACCCGGCCCATGCAACCCTGGCCCGGGCTATGGCTCAAGAACCGAATGTGGCCCAGTGGCTCCTCAGATGGCAGGGGGAACAGTTTGGCGCGGGGGCTCCGGAGCAAGGAACACTGCTGCCAATAGTTTTGCACCAGTTTGCAGGCACACCGAGCACCTTCCCGGCTTTCATCGCCCTGACGAGTGACTTACAAGCGACACTGCGAGCGGATACGCAACGCTTGCCTCTCCTCAAGACCTTTGATCGGCCCGTCCGCATCATCTTTGGAGCGGGTGATCCCTATCTGAATCCAGGGGTGGCTGAACAGTTCCACGAAGCGTTTCCCACTTCCGAGCTGTTCCTGCTGCACAAAGGACACTGGCCGCAGTTAGATGGTCCTGAGGAAGTCGCTCGCCTCTTGCTCTCAGTCCCAGTCACGACGAAGCACTAGTGCTCCTTATCGCAAAGTGTGCAACCCTGCTCCTGCATCTGGACGTGAAAGAGCGCCGCTCTTCTGCTCCTTGTTTGTTGCAAGGAGCATTTTTCTCTTGGAGAAGACAGGTCTCCTTCACGCGCGCCTGGCTTAGCGTACAGAATTCCGGCCTCGCTCCCTTGACGACATCTTTAGCGTACAAAAAGCAGGATTGGATATGCAGACCCCTATATAATTGCAGTTGTGCCTGGATGTCGCGCGTCGTCATGCCACGCGCATACAGGGCGCAGGACTGGTCGGTCAACCTCGTGTGGTTGGCAGTAGCCCAACGTTTGCCCGCAGGCTTCAGACCCCAACGAGTGCCGCTGTTGACGCCTGCTGCGTGGTCCTCATCCCGTTGTCCAAGAACGGCCCTTTTTGGAGCAATCTTTCTCACTATTAAAGGGCGCACTATCAAAGCATCAACCACACCTGCACTGTAGTATCTACACCCGCCGAGGCTATGTGATATCTATCCGGCGACCACGCCACACTGTTCACTGCTTCACGGTGGCC
>VBHI01000203.1 GCA_005881495.1 Chloroflexota bacterium | reverse complement strand
ATCCTTATCTACGGGTGTTGAGAAGCCAACTTGAAAAGTACATCTCGGATCAGCTTGGAAATGAGTACTTGATGACTGTTAAGAACAAAGATGAATTACGCGCGATCAAGAAAGAGATGAACGATATCATGAAAAGAATGGATGCTCTACAGAAACGTAAGGCAGAAATTGAAAGTACTATGAAATAAGATCAACGAATAACGGTCAAATTCTTACTGGAAAGCACAACTATGGACACAGCTACTCAGCAATCGAATAATGCAATCATTGATACAGAACGGCAAAAAAAAGCGCGCGAATACGCACGCAAACGGAGGCGTCTCAGCTTCATCAACATGGGCATAGCCGCGCTAGCCCTGCTCTTTATCTTCTGGAGCGAACTGAATATCGTCCTGCGCAACCTGTTACAACCCTTGAACTGGCAGCCAGTTCCAGGCTGGTACCCATGGCAGGTACTCGTCTACCTGCTCATATTAACACTGGGCTACCAGGTCATCACATTCCCCTTAGACTACTATGGTGGATTTGTACTACCCCATCGTTACGGGCTTTCCACCATGACCCTGCGAAGCTGGCTAGCTGATCTCCTCAAGGGGCTTGTACTGAGCCTCATCCTGGAGATTCTTGCCATCGAGCTGATCTATCTCCTGCTGGCGACCCAGCCGCAGACCTGGTGGCTCTGGGTTGCGCTCATCATGCTCTTCTTCACTGTCGTGATGGCAAACCTCGCTCCGGTGCTCATCCTGCCAATTTTCTATAAGTTCACACCGCTGCCTGAAGGCGAGTTGACGCAGCGGCTGCTGGCGTTGGCTGACCGCGCCCATACCCGCGTGCGCGGCGTCTTCACCATGCATTTGAGCTCCAAAACCACAGCCGCCAATGCCGCTTTGATGGGCCTGGGCAACACGCGCCGCATCGTGCTTGGCGATACCATGCTGGACCGCTATACGCCTGACGAGATTGAAGTTGTACTCGCGCATGAACTCGGCCACCACGTCCACCATGACCTCTGGAAGCTGATCCTCACACAATCGGTGCTGACACTGGGCAGCCTCTACCTGCTCAACCTCGCTCTGCACTGGGCAGTAGAAACTCAACACTACTTCCTGAGCCTGACCGATGTTGCAGCCATGCCCTACCTATTCCTGCTCACCGCCATCTTCGGACTGATCGTCCTGCCCCTCAGCAATGGCTTGAGCCGCGCCATCGAGTACCAGGCCGACGAGTATGCCCTGCAAACAACGAAAATGGTCGCGGCATTCAAAAGCGCGATGATTCGCCTGGCCAATCAGAACCTGGCCGATATCGAACCATCACCGCTCATTGAGTTTCTCTTCCACGACCATCCAGCTATCGGCAAGCGGCTCAAACACGCGGATGAGTTCGCCGACCGTCATGCTCTCAATGCATCCATCAGCGCCGAGAGTTTGGCCCCGGTCTCATCGACCGAGCCTCCGGGCATCCCGAGCAGCGGTTCATCGACGCCCGATGCGGCCCATTGATCGAGCTTTGACACCATCTCTTTGGGAGTGCCAACGATGGAGGTCGCCTCCAGTAGCTCCGGAGCCACAGCCTCCGCAGGATTTTTATCCTTGTGTTTCCAGGCTTCCTGGACGACTGCGACCTCGGCACCATAGCCGTGACGAGTGAGCATCTCCGAATAATAGACACCCATTCTGCCGATATAGTAGGCCAGCGGCGCGGCGGCAAAGAGGCGCGCAGCTGCGCGGTCGTGCTCATTGGCGTTCTCGTCCAGGATGACGCTGGTAATGATGGGAGCAATGGCGGTACTATGCGGAGGCCGTCCGGCTAAACGCGCTCCCTCATCTAACGTCTCGCGCATTTCGCCCCATTTATCTCCAGGCCAGTAGACGGGCATTACGCCATCAGCAATTTCACCGGATTGCAGTACATTTTTTGGTCCCAAGGCCGCGATGTAGATGGGCAGGTCAGGGCGCAATGGTGTGAAACGGAGCTTGAAGCCGCGCTCAAGGTTGAAGAATTCGCCGTGGTAGACCAGTCTCTCGCTGCGTAGTATCATTCTAATGATCTCAACGTATTCGCGGGTACGCTTCACCGGTTTTTGAAAGGGCACGCCGTGCCAGTGTTCGATGACATTCGCTCCCGATGGGCCAAGACCAAGGATGATACGGCCGTTGGAGCGCTCGTCTAGTGTTGCGACAGTGCTGGCCAGTAGGGCGGGGGTACGAGAATAAATATTGGCGATACCGGCCCCAATTTTGATGCGTTTGGTGAGTCGCACGAGGTCGGCCATCGAAGTGAACAGTTCGTAGCCCCACGACTCCGCCAGCCAGATGGAGTCATAGCCCAACTCGTCAGCGATCTTGACTTTCTCTATCACTTCATTCCATGGGCCGGGGTAGTTGGGTAACTCGGCTACCAGTCCAACTCGCTTGCGATACGCTCTGGATGCATCCGTTGTCATGCGTTTTATTCGTCCTTCCGCTTGTAAGAGATGTAGATAGTTCTTTAGCTCTGTTATTATATCTCACTATCCATTTGTGGTTTCTTCCTCTTTCCAATCGTACACTTCGAAGTTCTGATCGCTTCTATTGCACACGTAGAAGAGCTTTGTAAACCCTTCTGTATATGAAGGACGAGTGAGCCTCTTGAGCGTGGCAAAAATCGCCACATCTGGGACTCTGGCTCTCCCCTCGCGGATGCGGTTGCGTTCCAGGCACTGCTCTACCTGGACGGCAAAATAGTAGCCAATGGACGAAGCCTCATAGAGGCGGCCCAGGTTGATGAGTTCTCTGCGCACTTCTATCGTTGGATTGGTATTATCGACCACCACAGAGAGCCCCTGCTGCAATGCTGCCTCGATCAACTGTCTCTGCCTACGAGCCGGGTTGCTCTTGCCGCGCAGCAAGTCGTTGCTCACATACTGATGTGTCGCCCCAAAGCGGCTGCGCGCAAAGGTGCTTTTGCCGGAGGCTTGCAGTCCAATCATCATGATCAAATCCATTTTTCTGTTCGCTTCCCTATGGTAGTCTCTCAACGAGTGTCTCTAGTATAACATCATCTGGCCAACGACTCCGATTTCCAGGAAATTTAGATGCGATTGCCCTGTAAATAAAAGTAAGATACTTGTTGAAACAACTTGAACTTGTTATAATGCTAGCACTAGAGAAGCGGAACAGTATCAATCGCCGGAGCAACGTCAATCGGCCCGGTGCACAACATACACATTGGTATGTTTCCAACATAGCGCACGCACGAGAGAAAGCAATAGAGCATGACCACAAATATGCGCCTGCTACAAGGCTCGCTCAGGGATTTTGGCCTGGTAGAAATCCTGCAAATGATGGAGCTAGGAGGGATGACAGGAGCCCTGCGCCTCAAACAGCCCACGGGGCGTATCGGCATCATCTACTTTAGCGATGGCAAATTGGCCAGTTGCTCTGAACTCGATGCAGGGGCATTGACGCTCGGAGACGTACTGCAACAACTGGGCATGGCAACCTCCCCGCAGATCGAGCTAGCCTTCTCGCAACAGTTACACGATGCCTTTGGCAAACGTATCGGCGAACGCCTGATCGGCATGGGCGTGATTAACGAGAAGCAACTGAGAGAAGCCCTGCGTACTAAAGCGCTCTGGACGGTGCGTGAAATGGCCCTCTGGAAGGATGGCTCCTACGAATTCATATCCAGCCCGACTGCCAGCACTATTTTGCCCTACGGCGAAAACTCTCTTGAGCTTGAGGTCATGCGTGTTACCATGGAAATGGTGCACTATAGCGACGAATGGGAGCATCTAGGCCAGCTACTGCCTCAGAGTATGCGCACTATCCTCCAGATGGCTCCCGCCATCCCCTATGCGATGAGTCTCGATACGCGCACCTTTGAATTGCTGGTCCATGTCAACCTCTACCGCAGGGTGCGACGTATCGCCAGTGCCATGCGCCGTCCTGAAATGAATGTCGCCCGCGAACTGGCGCAGCTCGTTCAGCAAAGACTTCTTATTCCTCTCTACCAGGACATGAGTGCGGAATCGAATGAACGCGATGTGCGCCTACCCGATCCCGCTGAGAAGTTGCGTATGGAGAGTTTCGAGTTGCTCAACCTCATCAGCCGTATGGAGCAAGAGTGGAACCGCCGCCATACGCCGATGGACCAGCTTCCCGCGCTTATTGAATTTATTAACTGGACAATGGATGCTCTGGCCGAGACCTGCCGCGCCAGGGGCGCTGATTTAGATCCGAACACCTTGAAGTCGCTGCTCTCTCGTGAAAATTTGCGCTACATGGGCAATTATGAGTTCAAGGTTGACCAGAACCACATCGACGTCGATAATTTTAAGTCGCTCTGTTACGAAGTGCTCAGCACAAATATGGAACAAACGCAGGACTTCTATGATGAGGCAGTCATCGTGCTGCAGCGCATCCTCCGCCGTATCTTTGATACTATCAACTCGCGCGTGGTCTCCCTCGATGAACGCCTGGAAAACCAGGAAGTCTGGGAAGCCATGTTCGAACAATTCGCCTTGCATCGCCAATAATCTGTTGGGATATTAAATCATAGAGAATGAGCCAGGCGCCACTTTATAGCGCCTGGCCCATTCTCTATGATCAACAATGTTATTTCTGCTTTGGGGGATACGACATGAAAATGCTCTTGGTCTCGCTGAACTCCTGCACGGCGTGAGTGCCCAGCTCGCGGTGACCATTCCCGCTGGCCTTCATTCCACCAAAGGGCATATGAATTTCAGCGCCAGTCGTAGGCGCATTAACATAGACCAGGCCGGCCTCAATATCGCGCATAGCACGGAAAGTGGTGCGCAGGTCGTTGGTGAAAATCGAGGTTGAGAGGCCATATTCAGTCGAGTTCGCTACCTGTACCGCCTCTTCGTAGGACGCGACGGGCAGAATCGAGATAAATGGACCAAAAACTTCTTCACGCGCGATACGCATGGTTGGACGCACATCACTAAAAATGGTGGGCCGGTAAAAAGCTCCCCGGCGATGCTCTTCATCGCTGAGAGCGTCTCCCCCAATCAGTAGCTTCGCCCCTTCCTGTCGCCCCACTTGCGTATACTCGTGAACGGCTTTTACCCGTCCCTTATTGACAAGCGGACCCATATCGATCTGCGGATCGAGGCCATTACCAATTTTGAGTTTTTCGGCGGCTGCCACCAGGCGCTCAGTGAATTCCCGCTCTACAGCTTTATGGACAATCACCCGACTGGTCGCGGTACACCGCTGACCGGTGGTACCGAAGCCTCCCCAGGCAACACTCTCGACAGCAAGGTTCAGGTCGGCATCTTCCAGCACAATCACGGCATTTTTGCCGCCCAGTTCCAGGGCGCAGCGGCGCAGGTCGCGCCCGCAAATCTCGGCTACATGCCGTCCAACCTCGGTCGAGCCGGTCAGTGAGATCATATTGACGCCCTTGTGACTCACAAGAGCATCGCCCAGGACAGCACCTGGACCGGTGATGACATTCAGCACTCCGGCTGGCAGCCCCGCATCACGCAAAATCTCCACCATTTTGAGCGCAAGGAGCGGTGTATCGCTGGCAGGTTTGAGTATGACGGCATTGCCCGCCAGCAGCGCCGGAAAAGTCTTCCAGGCAGGAATAGCCAGGGGAAAATTCCAGGGAGTGATAATACCAACGACGCCGAGGGGCTGTCGAATGGTCATACAGAACTTATTGTTCAGAGCCGAAGGGATGGTTTCCCCCTCGGCACGACGACCTTCGCCCGCGATAAATTTAGCCACATCGATGGCGGTCTGCACATCGCCCCGCGTCTCCTTGAGCACCTTGCCCATCTCGCGCGTCATCAACGCTGCCAGCTCTTCTCTTCGCTGTTCTAAAATAAAAGCAGTTCGCGACAAAACCTCACCGCGTTCCGGTGCCGATGTGGCTGCCCAGCCTGGTTGCGCTTTCCGCGCCGCCTCTACGGCCTCCTCCAGGTCAGCTATGGTCGACTGCTGGTAATACCCAACAATCTCGTCTGTATTGGCAGGATTAGTGCTACTGAAGGTCGCGCCACTTTTTGAAGTGCGCCATTCCCCCGCAATAAAATTTTGATATGTTTGCCCTAGCTCTGTGGGATAGGTGGCAGTTGACATTGACTTGCAAAATCTCCTCAATGAGTTATAGAAGGGATCATCAGCGATCGCTTCGTTACGACATGTGTATAGGATTGGTACTTCGACTGTTACACACGAACATTATATCACGAAGCGAGCGAGCCAGGTTGACCGCAAGCGAGCCAGGTTGACCGCTGGATCACAGGATCATTAGGTTGACCGCAAGGGTCAACCCTACTATACTACGGCACGGCTTCCAGCGCTGTTGCATGGTTGTGTTGGGAATGGATATTGACTGGTGGGTTGACTGGTGGATCGCTGGCTAGGTTGACCGTTGGACCGCAAGCTGGGTTGACCGTTGGATCACAAGGTTGACCGCAAGGGTCAACCCTACTATACTACGGCGCCGCTCCCAGCGCTGTTTCTCGGTCGTGATGGGTACGTATATAGTAGGGTTGACCCTTGCGGTCAACCTGCCCTTGTGGTCACCCTACCCTTGCGGTCACCCTGGTTTCGCTTGTGGTCGCGGGGGTTTGATAATTTTACGCAGTCTCTACGGTTGGACTGCCGCTAGGAGTGCCCTCGCTGCTGCTTTCAGCGGCAGGAGCCTCATCAGCGTAGTCACCCTCCTGCGCAGGACGCTTAAAAGTATAATAGGCCGAGTTAGAGGTGAGCGGCTGGATACCGACAAGCTCCCAGCCTTCACGGCCAAGAGTATTCATATAGCGCCGGGCAAATGTGCTGCGCCGCTCATTGGCGATGAGTGTTTCCAGCCCTTCGCTCGAGATCCGTCCACGATAGTCAATATACACAACTTTATAGGCCCATTGTGCCATCTTCATTGCTCCTTCTCGCTAGTTCACTTGCTTACGCTCGCTTAGCGTCTTCGCTTCTTGTTGTCTATGAGTATCCCCACCAGCATGGCCCCTCCATGATATATCCGATATCATGTCCAAACGGAAAGGCTCAAGTATTCTGCCTCGCACGCAGCCAGAGAGTAGTATTCCATTTGAACGCCCTGTTCCACTCCGGGTTCCACAATCAGAGCGGCACAAGTCGCAGGGACAATGCTCGTAGGTTCCTCTGCACAGTAGTAAGTATATCCTTCAACCTGACGTTCCACACCGCCAGATTCAACAGTTTTTGGGGCAGATACAATCACCTGGAAACTACCTGTCAATTTCTACAGGTTTCTCATCTTGCATGCTCCAGACATTTTCCTCTGACTCTGAAGGCCCGCCAGAAGGGAACTTCTCTCCCATAGCCATCGTCTTCTATTCAAATACCTTCTTCTAAAACTTCTCGCATATACTTGCGCAATCCAGGAGCGATATCGGGACGTTTCAGCGCGTATGCAATGGAGGTTGTCAACAGGCCGAGGGGGTTGCCTGTATCGTAGCGAATGCCGCTGAAACGCAACCCGTAACAGTTACCGGCCTGCGCTTGCATCTCAATGGCATCCGTCACCTGGATCTCTCCCCCTTTTCCAGGCGACGTCTTCTGCAGCAGTTCAAAGATATCCGGCGTCAAGATATATCTCCCCGCGACAGCCAGGTTTGATGGTGCCTCTTCCAGTGGTGGTTTTTCAACAAGATGCTTCACTCTTACAGTATCTGATCCCAGTTCCTCGACCGCAGCGATGCCGAAAGACGAAATCTGCTCTGGCGGTGAAATAAAGAGTGAGAGCACAGACCTGCCATACTTTTCGTAAATCTCCACCATACGCGGAAGACAGGGGGTTTCAGGCGCCACCAGGTCATCGCCCAGCATCACAAAAAACGGCTCATCTCCTACCGCTTCTTTGGCGCACAATACAGCATGACCCAATCCAAGAGCTTCGGACTGGCGCACCGACAGATAGGATGCCATGCTCTGCACATGGCGCAATTCTTCTAGCTCCTTCAGTTTCTTCTTTCGCTCCAGTACTTCTTCCAGTTCAGGAAATGCATCAAAATGATCTTCAATGCTGCGTTTGCTACGACTGGTCACAAAGATAATGTCCTCAACCCCTGCTGCAACCGCCTCTTCCACGATATATTGCAAGGTCGGCTTATCGACAAGTGGCAGCATCTCTTTGGGAAGCACTTTGCTGGCCGGCAGTACTCTCGTCCCCAGTCCGGCAACAGGTAATACGGCTTTACGAATACGCATGGAACCTCCTCGAACATGGCGAGTTGTGTTGTTACCTCTTGTATATATTGTATGGGAAAGCTGTCATGAGGTCAATCTTTTGCTTCTTGATATATACGCATACGAACGTTTCGTAGGAGAGTGGTGAATTAGGGTATATTAAGACTAGACAAGAAAACAAAGGACGAGATTAACACGATAAGGGATCCCTACAAGGCAGTGCAGATAGGCCTACTAAAAATAAAGCTTACCGACATTCAGTTTCGACGAAATAGCCCCGCGCAGAGTTGAACTGCGTTCTATCGCTTATAAGGCGATTGCACTATACCGATGTGCTACACGGCCATAGGAAGCGGGTTTACGTGGAAGGTTAGTAGGGCTGAGAGGACTCGAACCTCCGGCACACGGTTTAGGAAACCGTTGCTCTATCCACTGAGCTACAGCCCCATTTCTTCAATTCTATCACAAACGTCAATCTCTCTTCTACGCCATTAAACCACATAACCAAAGCCAGGACTTACGAAAGTTATCCACAATTAGAACATTTGTCCACATAGTTATCCACATTTCACCCTTAATTTATCCCGCCAGTTCCACCTGGAGCCAAATCATTCTTTACCGAGAATCAAAAGCTTCATTTTCTTTTGCGCTTTTTCAGTGCTTCTTGAGCGGTCTCTTGTTGATCAGAGGCTGTTCTGCCTTTCAGCGATTCATCCGGTATTGAGCCTAACGGGTTTTCGGTACTGGGAGTGCCGGTTTCCTGGTTGTAGCCAATTTCCTCCACCTGATCAGTCCTTCCTGGCACCGGTTTTTGCCCAGGAGGTGGCTGCGTAGCATACGGACCGGGCTTTGATGTGGGCCAACTGAAATGTGGAAGACTACTCTGGACCCGAAGTGATTGTTCTTTATTTTGTTCCATATGTAAAAATATCCTCCTCTTTTCCCTTATATTATCACGAAAAAGCAGGATTCTGGGTAGGGGGTACCATTGTATACTCCCAATATCCCTCCTGGCTCACTTTCTTCTGTGGATATGTCTGTGGATAAATTCGTGGATAAGTAGGGATAACCTGGCCAATCTTGTGGATAAGCAGGGGATAACCCCGTGTTATGTCATGCTGCTACATCTTTCAAGCACGCCAGTACCAGAGACATATCCACATATCCACAAAGCTTTTTAATACTCATCAATTGATTTCAGGAAAAAGATTCGGTACACTGTTCAGGCACGCAATTTTCAAGAAATATTTCGCTTTTTGATATGTTAAAAATCGAACCAATGTGCTAATATAACAGACAGATAGGTTTCCATCAAACGGTAGGGGAGATATGGAGAAACTATTACCTCAAAACATTGAGGCCGAGTGTGGCGTTCTTGGCAGCATTATTATCGACCCAGAGGCAATTGTTCAGGTGGCAGAATTTCTGTTCCCAGACGATTTCTACCGCGATGCCCACCGCACCATTTACGAGGTCATTCTCCAACTCTATGAACAGCGCGAACCAGCGGATTTTATTACCATCTGTGACGAGCTAGAGCGACGGAACAAACTGGAGGTTGTCGGAGGAGCCAGCTACATCACCTCCCTCATTAACCAGGTGCCAACTAGTGGCAACGTTGAATTCTACGGGCGCATCGTCGAGCGCAATGCCATCCTACGCCGCCTTATCGAAGCCGCTGGACAAATTGCCGCCGTTGCCTACGAGGAGGAAGACGCGGACGTTGCCCTGGATAAAGCTGAACAGTTGATTTTCAATATCAGCCAGCGACACGCGCGCAGTGACTTTTCGCTGCTGCGCGACATCCTCTCTGAATACATGAATAAACTGGATCAGCTCCACGAACGGCGCGGTACCATCGTCGGCGTCCCCACCGGCTTCGCGGACCTGGATCACCTGACAGGCGGTCTGCAAAAGTCGGACCTGATTATTTTAGCTGCGAGACCTGCCGTGGGCAAATCGAGTATGGCCTTGACCATGGCCCACAATACCGCTGTCAAACACCAGCGCTCTGTCGCCATCTTCAGCCTCGAAATGAGCAAAGAACAACTCGTGCAGCGTCTCCTTTCCATGGACGCGGGCATCGATCAGCAACGCCTCCGTACAGGCTGGATCGAGGATGATGAGTGGGATCGCATCGACTATTCAATGCGCACCTTTTCAAAGGCAAATATCTGGATCGATGATACGGCAGGTATCTCTACGGTAGAGATGCGCAGCAAAGCCCGGCGTTTGCTGGCCGAGCACGGCATCGATTTGATCATCGTTGACTATTTACAATTGATGCAGTCGGTCTCAGGAAGCGGCAGACGCAACGAGAACCGCGTGCAGGAGATCTCCGAGATCAGCCGCAACCTGAAGGGGTTAGCGCGTGAACTAAACGTTCCTGTGCTAGCTCTGGCCCAGCTCTCACGCGCAGTAGAAAGCCGTCAATCGAAGGTACCTCAGCTATCAGACCTCCGTGAAAGCGGTAGTATTGAGCAAGATTCGGATGTTGTCATGTTTATTTATCGTGAAGACGTTTATAACCCGGAAACAGAACGCAAAAATATCGCCGACATTATTGTCGCCAAACATCGCAACGGGCCAGTTGGCGAAATCAGTCTTTATTTTCAAGCCAGCCAGACCCGCTTTCACGACCTGGAACTCACTCCCCAGGTGGAGTAAAGAATATTTATACAATTGGACTTATTATGATGACAGGCTTTGCTGGATTCCCATCAGGGAAAAATCCATATGTGCCTGTACCGGAAGTTTTTTTCACGGTACTCTTGCCAGAGATAGAGGACAGTGTCGAATTAAAAGTGACACTGCATCTTTTCTGGCTCCTGGCACAAAAAAAGGGCAATCCGCGCTGTGTCAGCGGCAACGACCTGCTGGCAGACCCGATTTTGTTGCGCGGCCTTAAGCGCAGAGGTGATCCGCGACCGCCAGAGGAACGTTTGCAACAGGGCCTGGAACTGGCCCTTGCACGCGGCACCCTTTTGCGGATACACTTACGCTTAGTGAGTGAAGAAGACGAGCAAACAGAGATTGTTGATTGGTATTTCTTTAACACACCCCGTAGCCGCAAAGTGGTCAATGAGCTGCAGGGCGGCCATATGGTTCCTGTGCGCCTTCTCGATGTTGCGGAGGAGGAGCAAAGCGCACAGGAAGGTGACCTGCCTTTGCCCGTTGCTACGCGGACCCAAATTAATGGAACTGGGACGGCCCGCACAGTCCAGGTTCAAGTTGAACGCCCTAATATTTTTGTATTATATGAGCAAAATATCGGATTACTTTCTCCGCTCATTGCTGACTATCTAAAGGATGCTGCTGATAAGTATCCACAAGAGTGGATCGAAGCGGCATTCCGCGAAGCAGTGCAGCACAATAAACGAAATTGGAGCTATATCAGCGCGATATTGAGGCGCTGGGAAACGGAAGGCAGGCAGCAATGGAAAGCCTGAACGAGATTATGCGAAGAACGGCACAACGCCAACAGCAACCACAGGAACGCCGCGTTACGCAGCAGGGTATGGTCCCTCAAGAGCAGTGGCCAACACAGCCCTTGACCCGGCGCCCTCCCTTGCCTGAACAAACAGCACGCCCTGGTCAGCCGCTTTCACCCGAAGCTCCAGAGTCGCAGCCTTCCAGAAAGCACTATCAACAGACCTTCCAGGGGGGGATCAACAATCCAGGACAAAGGCAAATACCAAATTTCCCGCCACAACGCCCTGGCGCCAATGATCAGATGCCGCAACGGAGCAATACTGAACGCCGTTCGGGTTACCCGAGCCACGACCAGCAATCTCCACAAGAATCATTACGCCCTGCCGCTCGCGCCGACCTTCGCTCTCCTACTACTCCGTATCAGCGCGAGACGATCCCGCCAAAGGTCACGAGAGATCACTATGAGACATACCCGCCCCCACCTCCCGCAGACGTCCAGGAGGAATGGGACGATGGAGAAGCGACCATGCTCTATGGCGATTGGGAAACCGAAGTCAGTGGCAGTGGGCAGCGCTCCACTCAGACAAACCCGGGAACGACCCTTGCTGCTCAACAGGATTCCGCCTGGTCACCCGCGAGAATAGCCTCTCAACGCCAACCGGGTTCCCCGCTCGTTACGCGGGAAACACCCCTCCCACCAGCACGCGAAGCAGGGTTCAGATCGCCCTTGACACGTAACCCTCGCGAGGAGCGCTTCGTCCAGGTACAACCGCCTGCCCCCCAGGCGTTGCCGCAGGAGGCACAGCACTACCAACGTATTACGCAACCGCTCAACCCGCGTGTAATGGCAGGCATGAATCGCGAGGCTGAGTCGTATGAGCAAGCACAACAAATACAACCAGTATCTACACCAGCGCAGATAACCCCGAAGAGCGTCTGCTCCAAATGCAAAGGAGCTGGCTATCTGCGCGCCGACGTTCCTTATGGGCATCCTAACTTTGGCAAACCTATTGCCTGTGAATGTAAAGAAGCTGAAAGGCGCGAAAAAAGACGCCAACAATTGCTTGAACTGTCTGATTTAAGCGCTTTCAATAACAAAAGCTTTAGAAATTTTAGAATACACTTCTCAGGAGCGCATCCTTCCCTGCAAGAAGCTTATCAAGCAGCCCATAGCTTTGCGCAGAACCCCAGTGGCTGGCTTGTCCTGATTGGCCCAAATGGCTGTGGCAAAACGCATTTAGCGGCAGCCATTGCCAACCAGAATCTCAGCGATGGGGCGGTCGTGCTCTTCACCGTCGTCCCTGATCTTCTCGCTCATCTGCGGGCCACATTCTCTCCTACCTCATCTGAGCCATACGATCAGCGTTTTGCTAAAATGCGCGAAGCAGAGTTACTGGTTCTGGACGACCTGGGTTCCCATCAAAGCTCTCCCTGGGCAAACGAAAAACTCTTCCAGTTGCTGAATTACCGGTACAACTCGGGCTTTCCCACCGTGATCACGGCGAATAATCAGGGACTGGTAGGTCTCGATGAACGTATTCTTTCACGTATAGCCGACAACGCCCTGGTAACCACTGTGAGGCTTAACGGTGCAATAGATTTTCGACCAAAGAACCCGCGAAGAGAACCGCTGTGGTAACATAGAAATCCATCTCGCTCCAGGTGAATGGAGGACTCCTGATGACTTGCCGAAACTGTGAAGGTGCCGGCACCATCGCCGTGAGTATCGTTTGTCCCACGTGTTGTGGCACGGCTGAAATCATTACCTACGACAGCGATGGCACCGAGAGATTGCAGCTCTGCCCCAGATGCGAAGACGGACTGATCTACATGGAGCGGATATGCAGTACCTGTAAAGGCACTGGCGAGATTGTGCTCTAATTTTCAATTCTGTCAATTCTTGCGTTTACATCCTGCAAGTGCTATCATTACGGTAAAGTACCCGCATGTGCGGGCATCCTCTGCACATTTCGTTTTTAGCCGACGGTATAACCTGCCCAATAACCAATGGAAAGAGGGGCAGACCGTTCGTTGTTTTAGATAAGAAGGAGTTAAGATGGGCGCCGTTTTCAACCCCAATGATCCCAAATGGATCAAGGGCAGAGCTGAAATTCTTGAACCCAGGGGCATTATTCCCAATGTCGTCGAATCAACACCTCGTGGTGAGCGCGGCTGGGACATTTTCTCACGTCTCTTGAAAGAACGTATCATTTTCATTGGAACACCCATTGACGACATGGTCGCAAACGTAACTGTAGCGCAATTATTGTTCCTCCAGAGTGAGGATGCAACCAAAGACATTAACATGTATATTAACTCTCCTGGCGGGAGTATCTATGCAGGACTGGCCATCTACGACACGATGCAGTGGCTCAAACCGGATGTCTCAACCGTCTGTATGGGTATGGCCATGAGCATGGGTGCAGTTCTCTTGACGGCGGGCGAAAAAGGCAAACGCTTCTGTTTGCCAAACTCTACTGTGCTTATTCACCAGCCGCTCGGCGGCGCAGAAGGTCAGGCAGCTGATATTGAAATCACTGCACGCGAAATTCTGCGGTTGCGCCGCAGCATCTACGAGATTCTTGCCAAGCACACCGGTCAGACGACCGAGCGCATTATGCAAGACTCGGACCGCAACTACTACCTCTCCGCGGAACAAGCGGTTGAGTACGGCCTTGTAGATGAAGTACTTACTGAAGGCGAAGATGCCCTCTCGCGCTAGCTATTCTCTAAAAAGGGGTTAAAAGAGTATTGTAAAAAGGGATAAAGAGTATAGGAGCAAAACAACTCTATACTCTTTATCCTTCATATTGACATGAGGGAGCGCCATTGCCAAAGAAGCCGATTCCATCTCTCACAGGACGTACCATCCGCTGCATATTGTTTGACCTCGGTGATACGCTCTGGTTTCGTAAAGACCTGGCTGTATGGCAGCAATTGGAAAATGCATCGAATATCCGGGCTGTTGCACTGCTCAAGCAGCTTGTTACCTCCGCATACCAGTCTGATGTAATCGATACAGCACCTGGTCAGCGTCTACGCGATTCTATAGACGAGCAGATACGTACCGTGATTCGCCAGAACCCCGATTTCGAGCCTGATTGCGCTTATGCTGTTACCCAGGTCCTGCAGCAATGGGGCATCGACGGCGTTCCTCGTGAAAGCAGTGCAGCCATTTTTGAGGCGCTGCGTGTGCGTATACCAGGGTCACGCCCGCTTTTTGAAGACGTTCTCTCCACACTTGCTGCGTTACAACAGCGCGGTTTTCAGTTGGGGGTAGTAACCAATCGCCATTGGGGTGGAACACCGTTCCAGGAAGACCTGCAAACACTTGGCTTGCTGAACTTTTTTGACCCGCGCCACATCGCCATTTCAGCCGATTTAGGGGTACGAAAACCGAATCCTGCGATTTTTCTCCACACCCTCAATGCTTTGAACATTCCCCCTTCAGAGGCCGTTATGGTTGGTGACTCACTCAAGGCAGACATTGAAGGGGGAAAGATGCTGGGAATTTTTACCGTTTGGAAACCTAAACCAAGTGTACGGAAGCAGGCCCATTTGATTGCCACGGGAGCAGCAACAACTGCACATGAAACTCCCTCCTTTTCAGAGGGATATGCGGGAGATCACCCTCACGATGTGCCCGAGGGATTACATATTACCGATGATGACTATGTCCTCGCGCATTTACAGGGCCGCGCCGGAAAATGGGATCAAAACATGCAGAACGATGTCAAGCCCGATCTCATTATCGAAAACGTGTGCGACTTGCTTGACATTTTCACTGAGGCAGGAGAACAGTGATACCTGTTTTGCGTAAATGGTTATTTGAAACACTCTACAAAAACCGTTACCTCTACCGCTTTGCCAGTACAGTGCCATTCGCAGGCCAATGGCGCGTCTGGCAGCGCCTGGTCCTGCCGCGTCTCACAGGCCACGATGTTCTAGAACTCGGTTGTGGGCTGGGGGACCTGCTGGCCGATATGATCGAGGCAGGCTACAACTGTCGCGCTGTTGAGCACTCCCCCCAAATGGTGGCAGCGGCACGAGACACACTCCAGCGCCGCCATCTCGGTGAAAAAAATTGGGTACTTCAGGGGTCTGCCCAGCACCTCCCCTTCAATGCCAATTCATTTGATACTGTCGTAAGCACGTTTCCCTCCGAGTATATTTATGATCCCGATACCATCGCGGAGGTCGAACGCGTATTGCGCCCCGGCGGCAGCTTGATTGTGATCGAAGGAGCAAATCTCCTCCCCGTCGGCTTTCTCCAACCTCTCCTGGTACTCGTTCAAATGCTTGTCTATGGCCCTTCGGCAGTCTATGGACCGCGTAAACACCGTAATCTGGATGAAGAAATGGCCCGTAATCAACGTACCGAACGTCCTCAAGATAACATATTACATAGGAAACACGAGACAGGTACAGGTATCACTACCGAGATGGTGCCAGGTTCCTGGTTTGGTCGACATATTCCCCTGGAACAGTTTGGCCTGCGCCGCCGTTCCGAACGAGTTCGCAGCCACCGCTGGGAAGTATATATCACTATTGGTCAGAAAATTCCATAGGATCAATTTCACGTGATGTACTGTTTGGGAGGATTCTGGCCGCAAGGCTAGCGCCTGGCGATCATTCTCGCGTTTTGTCAGGCAGGTAGTTGCGCTCTATCTTATCGGCCAGCGCCCGCAAAGCGAGCACCACCCGTTCAAAATTAAGCCAGTAGAATATCTCCTGCCCGCTTTTCTCACTGCGCACTACCCCGGCATCTTTTAGCACTTTCAAGTGATGAGAAATCGCCGGGCGGCTTAAACGAAAGTGGCTGGAGATCTGACCCACATTCATTTTATCGCCGTGATCCAGCAAAAAGATGATCTCCAGCCGCACAGGGTCGCTGGTTGCGGCAAGTATCCGCGTCAGATCATCGTTGTCATACATGGGCGTATCTTTTTCTTATGGAAAATACGTTTAAACTTGTTGACCAGATTATACAAAGAGACAAGCGAGCCTGTCAAGCAAAGTTATGTACACAAGTCTCATAAAATTTGACGTACGCCCACCGTGCGGTTATAATCATCTGGAAATATATCAGCATTTCTTTAGGGGAGCAAGGGAAGCAATGTGCAATACTGGCGCCCGCGAGGGGTGCCATGCGACCGCCATGGTCGCTCTTATATGTCTTTTATGTCTTTTCTGAGGAATAATACCAATGCCAAAAATGTATGGATGGGTGCGTGAAGTAGTGCCCGAAAGCCCAGCCGACCTCGCGGGCCTACAACCTGGTGATCTTATTCGCACGATCAATGGCAACCTGATCCGCGACCTCGTCGATTACCGGTTTTACGTCGCCGACGAAGAGTTGATCATCGGCTTCGAGCGACAACAAACGCAATACGAGATACGCATAACCAAGTCAGCTGATGAAAACCTCGGGGTACTCTTCGGCGAAGTGCCAGCACCCTTTATTCGACAATGTGCCAATAAATGTGTCTTCTGCTTTATTAAGGGACTACCGGAACGTTTTGCACCACAACCAGGCCTGGCTCATGGCATGCGCTCCTCGCTTTATATAAAAGATGATGATTACCGCTACTCATTTCTCTTTGGAAACTTTATTACACTGACCAATCTCAAAGAGCACGACTGGCAGCGCCTCGATGAACAAAAGCTGACCCCTCTTTATGTATCTGTGCATGCGACCGACCCCGACTTGCGCCGCAAGATGGTTGATGGCCCGCGCGCCGGTGATGTTATTGACCATATCAAACGGCTGGGAGAAATGCATATCACCTGCCACACCCAGCTCGTCCTCTGCCCAACCATCAACGATGGTGAGCAGCTTGATCGCAGCATCCGTGATTTAGCAGACGTGCGGCCTATCGTCGAATCTATCTCCGTTGTGCCCGTGGGACTCACGAAGTACAATAATATGCTCAAAACCGGCGACTTGCCACCAATGCGACACTATACTCGGCAGGAAGCCGAGGCCATTATCGCGCAGGTCGAGCCCCACCAGCAGCGTTTTGCGGTGGAAGACCCCGACGGCTACCCGTTTGTCTACCTCTCCGACGAGTGGTATTACATCACGGGTCGCGAGTTCCCACCTGCCCAGCACTACGGCTCGTACTCACAGATTGAAAATGGTGTAGGCATGACGCGCTATTTGATCGATCAGTGGAACCGCAGCAAGCGCAAACTTCCTCCCACCATGCCACAGCCGCGCCGCGTAACACTGGTCACCAGCGTCATGGCCCACCCTGTCATTGAACAGTTCGCTGAAGATATGCGCCGCATTGAGCAGCTTGAAGTGCAGGTCTTACCCATCGTAAACAAGTTCTTTGGCGAAGAAGTGACTGTCGCCGGGCTGCTCTGTGGACAGGATGTTCTCGCAGCGTTGGAGGAGGGCGGCAACCTGGGCGATTTCGTTTTGTTGCCGCGAGTGATGTTAGACAACGAAGGTGTGCGCTTCCTCGATGATGTAACAATGGAAGAGTTCAAAGCGCATCTTCCCGTGCGGGTCGAGTTCGTCCGAAACGCCCAGGAAACGATTGACGCAATTCGTTCGCTGGCTGCGCCTACCAGAGAAGCGACTGCCCCAAAGGTAACTGTGCGCATTCAAGCACGCTAGCGTAACACGCAATACTGCGTGGACGCTGCGCGGCGTCCACGCAGTATTGCGTGTTATTACTTTCAGGCTATTCAAACTGTCCCGGTCTCACCCACCTCACAATCGACCAGGCTACAGGCAATAAGGCCGCCGCGATCACCAGCTTGATCAGATCACCAGGAATAAAAGGAACCATGCCCAACATGAAAGCAGTGAGCAAGTTGAGATGTAAGCTTACTGCTAACCAGGGAACGCCAAAGGCATATATCACCAGGGTCCCAGGCAGCATCGCCAGCGCGGACGTCAAAAATCTGCGGTCCAGGCGATGCTCACAGAGCAATCCAGTTACCAATGCCGCAAATGGATATGACCAGAGATAACCGCCAGTAAAACCTACCAGGTGTACAAATCCGCCGGTTCCACCTGCAAAGACAGGCAAACCTGCGGCTCCTTCAGCCAGGTACAGCAACATCGCCAGTGCACCGCGTCGACTGCCAAGCGCAGCCCCTGTTAATAGCACCGCTAACGTCTGCAATGTGATAGGGACAGGCGTGATGGGGATATGGAACGAAACCTGCGCGCACAGGGCCGTAAATACGCTAAAACCTCCAACTAGTAGAAGATCTCGGAGCAGATTGATGCCGCGAGATGGTCGAGAGGGAACGAGATAGTCCGCGAGTGTAGAACCGGGCGAAAGCGCCATGAAAAACTCCTTCTGTGCTAATGATGACCCACACCTACCAATATTATACCTGAAGAAGAGGCGCGTTCGCCTCTTCTTCAGGCTATCAACTCTGCTCCCTCAATTTTGGGGTTGTTAACCAGCCGTGAAACAGCCCTCGCCGTCATTTCTTCGGCAGGATAGGGAGCCAGCAAAGGCAGGAGTGCCTCATCATCGTGCAGCGAGCTGTCCAGCCACAGTTCACGGGCATCTGCGGGAAGGATCACAGGCATGCGATCGTGAATGGAGGTAACCAGCGCATTTGGCTGTGTAGTCACAATAGTACAGGTACGAATATCTCGCCCATCGGGACTATGCCACAGATCCCACAGGCCCGCGAGGGCAAAGGGACTCCCGTCTTTCAGCGTAATATACATAGGAGTCTTGCCGCCATGCTCCTTCTTCCATTCATAAAAACCATCAGCAACCACCAGGCAACGTTTTGAGCGCAACAACCTCTTGAAGCTAGGTTTCTCCGCCAGCGTTTCCGCCCTGGCGTTAATCATCTTCGAGCCAATCGACTCATCCTTTGCCCAGGAAGGGATCAACCCCCATTGTAACCACTCCATATGCGCAGTGCCATTGCGCAGAATACTCACAACTTCCTGCGTCGGCGCAATATTATAGCGCGGCGCAGCTTGCAGTGACGGCGCCACCCCAAATACTTTCGCCACGGTAGTAATATCTGTACTGAGTGTAAAACGACCACACATAGCTTTGCTCCTTGGAAAAATGAAACTCTTTACACGTATTCGTATGTTTATATATTCTTTTATAACACATTGGAATCGGATGTTTCCGCTTTTTGTTGATCCCTGCGTATAACCATATAATGAGAGATCGTGAACAAAAGCGATAAGGGAACAGGAACCTCACCCAAAACTTGCAATTAATGTAACTTTTATGTTACAATTAGCTTATGAATAGATTTGAGCAGCGCCTTCAAAAGCGACTAAAGAACGATGAATTTGCTGCTGGCTATCGAGAGATGGACGCCGAGTTAGAGCTGATGCATGCCATCGATACGGTGCGCAAATATCAAAATATCAGCCAGGAAGAGCTGGCAACCCGTATGGGAAAGAAGCGAGAAGCAGTATCCCGCCTGCTCTCTTCGGACAAAATCAATCCCACACTGAACACTTTAATAGAACTTCTCTCCGCGCTCAAGTTGACTGCCGATATTACACTACGTCAAACCAGAGAAGGAGAGGGGCCTATCAAAGTAGCAATGGAACTTAAACCACCTCAATAACATCTCTTCTGCTAGCACAATGGTAACCTTCGCTCTCCTTGCGTTTCCGCCATGAAAAGGCTATACTCTTCTCTGAAAATAAGATACAACTTTCTTTTTGAAGGAGCCTGAAAACGTATGCAGCCCTCTGACCAGCAACCAGCAGAAGACACGCCGAAGCAGGATAGCGAAGAGCAGGCGGACTTCCAACCCCTCTACGAGTACCCTCCTGGCGGACTTCTAGCCAGCGTCATTCCACAACCCGCACCTGTGACTCGGGTTCTGCCGGCGGAAGAGTTGGCCAGCGAACCAATCGATGAGGAGGCTATACGGCAAGGCCTCGTCTACCCACCACCACCAGCTTTCTATCAAAATATGTCCCTACCGCCTGTACCGCCTCCTTTGCCGCCACAAAACCCAGCGCGACAATCGTCAACCAATGCTTATCTAGCATCAGCGCCAGGGCAAATGCAGCAGGCAAGCCTACAATCCTACCCTCCTCCCTGGACATCTTCCCCGGTGCCACCGCCGGTTAAAAAATCCTACAGGTGGGTCTGGATAATGGTCACTATCGTCAGTGTTTTCTTACTCGCCGGTTGTGGATTATGTGGCTGGGGATTGTACAACATTTTCAGTTCGACTTATCAACAGGTATCAGGGGCTCTCAACATCGTGGACGATTTCTACACAAGTCTTCAGTCAAAAAACTACACCGCCGCCTATAGCGACCTGGCTCCCCAGAGACAAATCAGCGGTCTGACTCAAGCTGCCTTTACATCACAGGCAAGTAGACTAGATGAACAAGATGGCACTATTACCTCTTTTATTCCTGGACAACCTTCATTCAGAATGGACCCAAACACAGGCCCTGACCTGTCCCACTTCACCATAACGGTTGATGTTACACGACATAGCAGCAGCTACACCGCTCTACTGAGAATCGCCAGAATCAATGGAACCTGGAAAATCATAGAATACGACCGACTTTAAGACGTGAAAAATCTCCCGCCACGACGATGTATCATGAAAGATCAATAGCAAAATGTATAAATCAAACCAAAGAAGATGATGCAAAGAGGGATTACTAGCTGACAGCGACGTTATTTTGCATATTGGTCATGGGGATCTCGCGTCCTACACAGGACCGCAGATCCTCACGATAGAACCGCCACGTGCTTCCCACCTTGTGACCGGTTAGTTGACCAGACCACATGAGGCGGTAAAGAGTTGAGCGGCTCACCCGTAAATAGCTCATAGCCTCTTTGAACGTTAAGAGGACGTCATCTTGTATCATTTGTAAAACCATGTGTTCACTCCTCAAAGTGCTAGGTGTGTACAGTCAACAGTGTATCCGACGATACAGATATATGTCTCATTGCATGTTATAGTAACCAATGATGATGCACTATTGTATTAAGGATTAGTTGTGATCTGGTTAATTTTCCCCTGATGTTGGTTTGCAATTCATCACCAGTAATCTAAAGAAGCTATCTGAGCGTATTGCTAAAACGCCATCTTCTTACCATTTAGTGCCCAACAGTGCGTTTAACGCACTAATATCGCATGCTACCGGAAAAATAGTTAATCCTGTTAGCTCACTCAGAGCGTGTACCGCATTGCTATTGTTTGGATCTGCCATGGCAACTGTTAAATATTGGTGATCACGCCCAACGGGGGCACATCGCAATTCTAGAGCGATATGATAGGGGATAAGCTGTCTTAATCGGGACGGGAGTTGTGCAGGCAATTGCATAAACGGGACATTACTCGCTGACCTCGAAGAGCCTGGCGCTTTTTGCTGATCGTGATGAGGTTCGGCTGAAGCTGGTTCTCCGATCTCTGTCATCGCAGGCATTATCCCCAACAATTGCGCCGTTATAGCAGGGCGTAAGGTAAATCTATATGCTGTAACCCCTACGTGGTACAGCAATTGCTCTAACGATGGACCGGATTCTGGATAAGAACCAATACCCAAAACGATATCTGTTTCACGTTCTAATGGAGGAATGACAGTTTCTGCCTGCAACAAGCTAATTCTACGAGAGACACGCTCTAATATCACGCTGATGCCTTGCTTATCAACTTCAGGAAAGATGATAGCAGCTCCTGTCCCTTCATGCACTAAAAGCTCATCGCTGTCTCTGATAGCACGACGCACATTCACCAAAACCTGCTCTAAGAAACTGGCGGAGGCGTGGTAACGCCGGCGTTTGCGCAGTAACCCCGACTGTGGATTGATATGGATCTGCTCCAATTGCGAGACATGCAGTAGTAACAGGCTGAGAGCCTTTGAGCGAGGGAAAAAATGTTCCAATTGCTGGCGGATCAGGGCATTCAATTCTGGCGAAGCTGGCGTCATTCTGTGATAATCTACCGCATCCTCTTCAAGATTAAGCGCGGGCACAACCTGCATTAAAGAGGGCAGCAAACAATTACAGCGTTCTGCTGCTGGAGGGCCTGGCGGTATAGATAATTCGGCTGCGCCATCTCTGCTTCTGTAATTCATCTAAACTGCTAGCTTCTTTTGGATACTATTATTCCAAATAAATACTTTGATGCAAGCATGATTGTACAACAATGCAACTGGCAAAATGATGAAAAGTTTGTTGTAGTGCGGTTAAGAAGAGGTCAATTCGGTTAAGATGCAAAAAGGCCCTGCGTGGGACAAGTATCAAAATCGCCGACCTTCATCCTCTTCCCTCGCAGGCCCTTTTCCCCTATTTATTGCTCGATAGTAACAGGTGTGGTGAACGTGTAGCCCACCCCGGGAACCGTCATGATATACTGCGGAGTATTGGGATCAGGTTCGACTTTCTGGCGCAGGTGGCGAATGTGCGTTTTCACCAGTCCCGAGTCTCCAGTTTCGTCATAACCCCAGACGCGCTCGATAATCATATCAGTAGTAAGCACCTGTCCTGTATGCGTAATCAACAAGTGAAGCAGGCGACTTTCCGTAGGAGTTAGCCTGACCTTGACACCATCTCTCGTCACTTCATGACGCATCGCATCCAGAGTAACGGGACCAACAGTGATAGAAGAGGAATTCGATACTCCCCGCGAAATTGTTGAACGGCGCATCACGGCCTTTATACGAGCGAGAAGCTGTCTTGGACTAAAAGGCTTACGCAGATAATCGTCGGCACCCATCTCTAACCCACGTATCTCGTCGTCTTCACGATCATGTGCGGTAAGAATTAAGACCATCGAATTGGTTTCACTCCGCATCTGGCGACATACCTCGAACCCATCCAGCTTGGGCATCTGCACATCCAGAATGACAAGATCAGGGAGTGTCTCGCGCCATCGTTTGATCGCCTGTTCCCCATCAAATGCACGTACCACGTCATATCCGTGCCCTTTTAACCAGTAGCTCAGCATATCTACCATATCGCGGTCATCATCCGCCACCATGATTTTCACTTGTGTTCCTCCTGTAGACCTGCATTACAATATAACTATAGACCTGAGCAAGCAGGTATCCCCATGTGCCAGCTGTATTGCTCTCATTGCTACTAACGCGACTGTTACCAGCCAGTAACACCATGGTACAATTTGGGCTATGAATAGACACCAAAGTTTTTTTTATTACGTATTTTGCCTGAAATGGCAATAATGTGTGAGATGCCCTTTCGGCACTTTATCTCACGCTCTATCTCAAAGAAGGAAATGGAATCATGTCACGAGATGAACTGCTGGCAGCGGCCCGCGAAGCTGCCTTGCGAGCACATTGTCCCTACTCCCATTTTAGAGTAGGAGCCGCTCTTATTGCGGGCGAAAAGCTCTACACAGGTGTCAACATAGAGATATCGAGTTACGGCCTGACATTATGCGCGGAACGTTCGGCTTTAGCCACAGCTCTCTCCGCTGGCGCTGGCCCCATTACCCAGGTTGCTGTCGCCTGCATCGATAATCCTGCCGATGCCTCAATCAATCGACGTACCCCCTGCGGTGCCTGTCGCCAATGGCTATCCGACCTCGCTCCCAACGCCACCATTTATATCGATGGAGTCTCACAAGACTTTTCCTGCTCAGATCTCCTGCCATACGCCTTCGGCCTCTAAAAAGCTTTTCTCACAGAGACAAGATATCTGAGAAAGCTCAAATATCTTGTCTCTGTGAGAAAAAACCCTTGACAAATCGCATACTTCTTGTGTACGCTATAATTCCAGAAACTGTTGTTATAGTAGTGTACATTTCCCTAATGCGATCTTTGCTGCAAAGCTTTCACCTCGAGGAGCTTGTATGCGAGCACGCGCAATCGCGCACAACCAGACAATACTTGGAAGATACTTGCACCACTCAGTACCATCATCTCGTCTCCAATTGCATTTCAATCCTCCCGCATTTTGTGAAAAACTTTTCCATTGTTTTCCTGTAGGTCCGGTTGTTCCACTATCTTCGAACGATACATAAAGCGATTCTATCCCGCGTCCTGAGGACGGTGAAGGAGTTAGGCATGACGACACGTTACACTATAGGCATCGAGGAAGAATTTCAAATAGTAGACCGTAACACTGGCCAACTTCGTTCACAAATTGTGCCTATCCTCCATAAAGGAGCCCCCTTTTTCGGCGAACAGATCAAGCCCGAGATGTTGCAACCAACAATAGAGCTGATTTCTACGGTCTATCCGAACATTATGGTTGCCCGCTCAGAGACGCAAAGATTGCGAGCGAAGTTAGCCTGCCTGTTAGCCGAGGAAGGCTTAGCGTTGATCAGTGCTGGGACGAATCCCGGTGGCATCTGGATGGACCAGCTCACCACACCTAATCCGCGCTATGACGAACTGCTGGAAGAATTTCAGGATGTCGCACGATCCGTACTGATCTTTGGCCTGCATATCCATATTGCAGTTGAGAACAATGACATCGCGCTCACCTTGATGAATCAATTGCGCACCTGGCTGCCACATTTACTCGCGCTCTCTTCGAACTCTCCCTTCTGGTCAGGACGGCTCACTGGCCTCAAATCGTATCGCGCAATAGTCTGGAGGCGTTTCCATCGAAGTGGACTTCCCGACACATTCCAAACATGGAGCGATTTCGAGCACTACGTACAGACGCTCATCAAAACCGGTTGCATTGATAACGGCAAGAAAATCTGGTGGGATATCCGCCCCCATCCCTTTTTTGGCACTGTTGAGTTCCGCATCTTCGATATGCCCCTCACGCTCAATGATGTCATTGGCATTGCGGCAGTTTGCCAATCGCTCGTGGCAAAACTATCCTGGCTGAATAAGCATGGCAGAGAAACCTATATCGTACCCCGCAATCTCCTTGAGGAGAACAAGTGGCGTGTCGCGCGCTATGGCCTCGATGCTGAGATCGTTGAATTTGAGCAAGAACGTACGCTGAGTATGCGCGATTCTATTCGCGAGTTGCTAGACATGGTCGATGACGTCGCTGATGACCTTGGTACCCGTTCCGACCTCAAGTACATTCGCAAGCTGGTAGACGATCCACGCGGCACCGGCGCGGACCGCCAGATCGCCCTCTATAAAAAAACTGGCAGCATATACGCTGTCAACCAGTATTTGCTTCAACAGACCATGGAGGGCATCCCGCTCGATTCAACAGAACAGTACCTGGTAAGGTAAGCAATAAAATAGCAGATGGGTCTTTGCGTACCCATCTGCTATTTTATCTACCGCCGTTCTGTACCGCATCAAAGATGATCTGGTCAATCAATTGTTCGACAGGCGCACGGTCATCAGTAAAATAGACGCTGGTGGTCTTCTCCTCGCGGATATGCCCATAGGCGATACTGGCGTCAGCGATGCTCTTCAGCGATGGATTGCTCAGCCCGGTGGTGTTGCTATAAAAATTGCTCAGCGATGTTGGCGCGTTGGTACCGATAACCAGGCTATTCTCAAAACGTTGCGTGTCTATGATGTACACATTGGGAAAAACTGAGCGCATCGTTTGCGCCAGCGCCTCTACCAGGCGAAAATCACAGCAGGTATGGCCGGCATTGATAACCGCCACCCCGGTCGGCGTCAGGTGCGAGCGCACTTCCTGGAAAAACTCGCTCGTAGTCAGTTGGAAGGGCACATAGGGCTGTTGATAAGCATCGATACCAATCTCATCATACAGCACCTTCGCCGTCCGCAAGTAGTAGCGTCCATCCTCTACAATGACATGCAGGTTGGGTTCACTCATATGAAAATACTGCTGCGCAAGCTTGACAATCGTGCCATCGATCTCAACCCCATCAATCGGAATAGGCCCATAAATAGCGCTAAATTCACGCGGGATAGTGCCTGCCCCCAACCCGATCACTCCCACCCTACGCACCTGGCTCTGTGTAAAAGGGGCCTTGTTGAAAAAAGGAGCAATCAGGAAGTAGTCCCAGGGGCCCTGCGTCAGCACACTGTTCGGATTATAGACAGAATGGATACCCAACCCCTCATTCAACACCAGCTGCGTTTCATTACCCACGCGCACCACCTGAATATAGTTGTAGGGTGACTCCCGTTCAGTCACCAGTACTCCTCCGCCATCGGTACCACCTGGAGGCTTGATCGGCCCCTGTGAACCAAGGAGCGACAACCCCAGTGGGATCAAGAGCAGCACAGAGAGCAGGTTTTTATTCCCACGAAAACGCGCGGCGCCACCTGTGTGGGGAATTGAAGCTATTAATCCGGCTATCGAGACCAGCAACAGAGAAACCGCAGTAACAATAAAAGTACGGTAGGTACCAATCGTTGGAATAAGCCACAATACCGGCAGAAAGGTACCAAGAATACTCCCTGCGGTAGAAATAGCGTAGAGTTGTCCGGCAGTACGTCCAGATTTCACCACCTGCTTGACGCTCAGACGTATTGCAAAAGGAGAAACACACCCCAGCAGGATCACCGGCAGCGCAAAGAGCAGGATCACCGAAACAAGCGAACCATAAAAGACGCTGACAGAGTACGTCGCAAAGGCTGATAACGACCAGAAGAGAATGGGGCGCGAAATGAAAGGAATAAGTCCGATCAACAAACTCGCAATGATTGTCAGCAGATAGAGCACAGCGGGACGAGGATAGCGATCAGCCAAACGCCCGCCAAGATAATAGCCAACCGTCAGGTAAAGCAGGATAAGACCTATCAGATTGGCCCACACAAACAGCGAGGTGCCAAAATACGGAGCGAGCAAACGCGAGGCCGAGAGTTCAACAGCAAGCGAACAGGCGCCAGCGACAAACACCAGCAGTATAAGTAACCAGCCCTGTAACCTGCGGCCAGAAGTCGAGACAACAGCCCCGTCCTCCACCGATACTTTTTTTGAGCCAGGAGTCGTAGTGGACAATGCGAAATTCTCTCTTTCAATGCACATCGACAGGTCAATTTACCGTATTGTCGCATATTTGAAGACATGAGTCGAGAGAGCACGACTATCCCATTCTCAGACCTCAGGTAGCCTGAATATGCTACTATAAATCGGTGACCAGCCGGGGACCTGCTTTATTGCGTCCCACGGTGTACGGTGTATACATCTACAAAGAGGGAAAACCACTCATCATGTTACGCATCATCTACATGGGTACCCCGCAATTCGCGGTACCTGCTCTCGAAGCGCTCATCAAAGGAATGCCTCCTGGCGCGGTGCTCCCAGAAGGCTACGACATAGTTACCGTCATCACCCGTCCAGATAAGCCTGTAGGACGGGGACAGGCCATTGTTTTTTCACCTGTAAAGCAGACCGCCTTAGCCTACGGTATCCCCGTCTGGCAGCCAGGATCGTTCAGGCGGCCAGAAAATAGGGAGGCCCTCGCGGCATACCACGCCGATCTCTCTATCGTTGCCGCCTTCGGACAAATCCTCCCACAAGAAGTACTCGATCTCCCCCGTTTCGGAACACTCAACATCCACGCTTCATTGCTGCCAAAATATCGCGGCGTCTCGCCCATCCCGGAGGCTATCCTGCATGGCGATACCGAAACCGGTGTGACCATCATGCTCATCGATGCCGGCATTGACACCGGCCCAATATTACTCAAACGCAGCATTCCAATAAGCGAAGACGAGACAACGGGCAGCCTCACGAGCAAATTAGCAGACCTGGGAGCCCAGGCACTGCTTGAAGCGTTGCCCCTCTGGGTCTCAGGAAAGATCATCCCTGTACCACAGGATCACCAGGCCGCCTCCCACACCCGCATGTTACACAAAGAAGATGGAGAAATCGCCTGGGAGCACCCCGCTGTCGAACTGGACCGCAAAATTCGCGCCTATACTCCCTGGCCCGGCGCCTACACCTACTGGCATGGCAAACTACTGAAAATACTCTCGGCTCATGCCTTTCCACCTACCGCATCTACCGCATCAACCACCCCGGGAACGGTCTCTCTCTTGCAGGATGCAGGACGCAAATTACTGGCGGTCACAACCAGCGATGGTCTGCTGGTAATCAAGCAGCTTCAACTCGAAGGGAAGAAAGCCATGAGCGCGGAAGAGTTTCTGCGCGGCCACCCACACATTGTAGGAGAAACCTTAGCTGTACAATAATTGCGCAAAGAAAAATCGGCTCCCGGTGGGAAGCCGATTTTTCTTTGCGCAATGCTGCTCTACTGAGCTTTGGACTGGGGTCGGGTCACAAGCGCGGCAATCACACACAAAACTGCAATTCCAAAAAATAGCAGATAATGTCCAGGCTGCGGGTCCATGGGCGGATGAGCACCAGTTGTCAAAACATGATAAACACCAGGAAGAGCATAATAGACACCTAGCGCGAGAGAAATCACCGCAACAACAATGGCACCATAGAAAAGAGCCGGGTTTTTCATAAAGAACAGGTCCTTCTTCCTACAATTTTTACTTCGTACATTCCACTACTTGACCGCCCTGCGACGGTTAACCAGCGCCACAATCACACAGATCACCGACAATGCAAGAAACGCAATTGCATGGGTTCGATGCGATTCCATCGGTGGGCTAAATGTAAAAGGATGATAGATGCCAGGAATAATATAATAGACAGCAAGCGCGAAAAAGACTATCGCGAGGACAATTCCTCCATAAAAAAGCGTTGACTTACTCATACGTATCTCCTTCTCAAGCACACTATCCTCTTTTTATCATCAAGGGCACCGCCATTATAGCAGACACTTACAGCTTTTTAAATACATTACCAATCAGGTAGAGTATGAACCATCTGTAGGGGCCGATTTATCGCGCCCACCGCCGATTTATCGCTGGGGATTTTCTACTATCCAGATGAATTTGTTAAAGTTCATTATCGGCCCCTACACCCTTACTCTATTTCATATACCTCCAGCCAGGTAGCCAGGTCGGAAACAGCGAAGAAGCACTAAGACACGTCTCCATCTTAGTGCTTCTTCGCGCCTCCCATTGCAACCGTCAAGATTACTTGGCGGCTCTGGTAGGCTTCATGACAAACATACCAACGACGCCACCGACCACCAGCACAGCACCAACCGCAATTGCCCCAATGCTGCTCCAATGATGAGGAGCCGCCGCAGTCGCGGTAGCCAGCAGATAACCACCTATTACGAGAGCTACGACGCCAAGGGCGATGACTACATAATAAGCCACGGGATTCTTCATCAGGGTCTATACCTACCTCTTCTAAAAATATTTACTCTGGCCTATCCAGAGCGTCTCCATTGTATCAAACGTATAAACCTATTCAAGCTGCACATACAGGAATAGAATAGCCATTTTGGGTATTTACCCACGTCCTGGTATAACAAAGAGGAAAAGAAAGAGCGACAATAAACCCGCTGCCCAGCAATAATAGGCAAAAGGATAGAGCCGCCCCGTCTCAAAATATTTCATCAGGAACCTGGTACTCAAATAAGCTGCCACTCCTGCCACGACCATTCCCAATAAGACCAGCAGCAAAACTTGCAAAGACTGGCTAAAAAGTTGTGGCACCTCCAGCAGCGCCGCCGCACCTATCAGCGGCGTCCCCAGCAAAAATGAGTAACGAGCCGCGTCCTCGTGATTGAGACGAACTCCCAGTCCTGCCACCATGGTAACGCCCGAACGCGATATACCCGGGATCAGTGCGAGCGCCTGGGCAAAACCGATCATAATGGCCTCCATCCAGGATAGGGAAGAAAGCGGGCGAAACCGTGCCTCTCGCTCTTTGACATCAACATTCTCTACCTGCATTTTTGCCTCTGCCCGGCGGCGCAGACGCTCACCAAGAAAGAGCAATGAACCATTGACCACTAAGAACACAGAAGCAACCAGCGGAGAGGCAAACAGCACCTTGAGCGGCTTCTCTAAAAAAACGCCAAACAATCCCCCAGGTATGCAGCCGATGATAATCAGAAAACTCACCCACTCCTCGGTCCCTCTCTTCACTTCGCCATCCTTGACGCTCTTTACCACGCTCCGCCCTACCTGAAACCAGACACGCCAGAAATAAATAAATAGTGCAATACTGGTACCCAGGTGCAGTGCTACGATCAAGGGTAAAAATCCTGGGTCGTGTACAAGGTCACCCCAGCCCAGGAGTGCCGGAATGATCACGGTATGGCCAAGACTGCTTATAGGGAACAGTTCCGTCACGCCTTGTAGCATGGCCAGAAAAAGAGTTTGCCAGATGTTCAGGTTCATGTTGCTACTTACTCTCTTTAATGTGGCATTGAGTTATATTTCTGCAAAAACTCGTTGTACGTGGTTGCATACACAACACTCCCGCTTTTTGTGTTAAAAAAGTAGAAGTAATTCGACTTCGTCGGAGACGCGGCGGCCTGCAGCGTGGCCAGCCCAGGGCTACAGATCGGCGTTGGCGGCAGCCCCTTGAAGGTATAGGTATTCCAGGGACTGTTGGGGGCAATATTTTTCCCTGTGCCCGCCAATGGCAGCCAGTACTCCTTGGGTGGGTTCTCCGTATCGCGGGCATACTGCACCGTTGGGTCAGCCCCAAGAAAGCCCGCTGTATCATTGTGCACGGTACTAAAAGCGCGGTTCCAATACACACCGGCCACTCCAGGAGCATCACTACTATGGAGTATTTCCCTTTGAATAATTGAAGCCAGTATCACCATCTGGTACTCTTTCACGCCGTGCGCCCTGGCCGTTGCTACCAACCCATATTTCTGCGCATAGTCATCGAAGGCCGTCAACATCCTATTCATCACGTCTCCCGTCGTGCCATCGATAGGAATATCGTAGGTCGCGGGAAAGAGCAATCCCTCCATACTATGACCGCGCGGAATGAGCTTCAGGATAGGATATTTGCTTGCATCAGGAAACTTGTCTGGATGTAGCGCGTACTTCAGAAAATCTTGTTGGTTGAATTTGACCAGCCCCGCCTCTGCAAAGGCGCGCGCAATCTGCTCGATACGATATCCTTCTGGAATCGTCACATAAACCGTATCGGGTGAAGTAGTGAGCAGTTGGTCAATGATATCGCTGATGGTCATACTTGTGTTCAGATGGTAATAATCTCCTGGCTGCAATTGCACATCCAAGCCCTTGATGCGCGCCCATAGGCGGAACGCCAACGCATTGCGAATCAATCCCTTTGCCTGTAAATCATTTGCAAGCACGGTAGTCGTTTCGCCCGTGTAAATCTTAATGGGAATATCTCTTCCTTGTCTAGGAGCATCCACCGGCTGAAAAATCGCGGCGGCCGTGTTCCACGCAAAGTAGACCAGGCCAAAAATCAGGAAGCCAAGCAATAATACAGCTATGATGGAGCCACGTGCACTTCTTCGTTTCATAAAGTCGTTTCCTCTATTTCGCGCCCCAGGGAATCCAGGTACTCCTGTAGAAAAACGGCCGCGGCCATGGCATCGATCTCGTGGCCTCCCCTCTGTCCCTTCTGCCGTCGCTTGGCGTGCCTTCGTCCCTGCTGCGAACTCTGACCTCTCCCCCTCTGGCGCTTCCCTCTCTCCTGGTCGTTGCGTTCAACAAGCAAACGTTGCGCCTCAACCGTTGAAAGACGCTCATCCCAAAACGTCATCGGGATGGCGATATGTTGCTTTAGGCGTTCAGCAAACGCCTGCACACGTTCCCCTTGCGCATGAATCTGCCCATCCAGGCTAATCGGTAAACCTATCACAAGGCCTTCCGCCTCCGTTTCATCGATACATCGCTGTATCGCCGCCCATACCCTCATCTCATCGCCTCGATCAACTTGCAGAGTCGTATAAGGCGAGGCCAGCAATCCCATCGCATCGCTCACAGCCACCCCTATTCTCGCCTCTCCAACATCCAGCGCTATCAGTCGCGTCATCTCTCCATACCCCTTACCCCTATACCTGCCCCCATCTCTATACCCATCACGTGTTTCACTTATAGCATTCTAACGAAGTTGCAGGCCTTTTGTCTACTTTTTTCGTGCGATATAGGCCAAATATGATAGTTGACAAGCCACCATCTTTGTAGTATCCTATGGAAGCCGTAGTAAATGAGTGACGCGGGGTGGAGCAGTGGTTAGCTCGTTGGGCTCATAACCCAAAGGCCGGAGGTTCGAATCCTCCCCCCGCTACCAGGATGAAGGCAGGAAGCATCTCTACAAAATCGCTTCCTGCCTTGCTTTATACCATCAACCGAAAAAACGCCACTGAGTAAAAACCAGGATTGAGAGCAAAACTGAGAGCAAAAGCCGTATTACTCCCGCTTCTTGTTCTCTTCGTCACCCTCTCCAAACACTTCATTCCACGTTTCTACTACCTCTTGCTGCATCGATGGGAGCAAGTGTGAATATGTTTTCAGCGTGATAGAAATGTCACTATGTCCTAACAATTCCTGTATCACCTTGATATTGACACCCATGCACAACAAGATCGACGCCGCACTATGCCGCAAGTCATGGAAATGGATATAGGGCAACCCTGCCTCCTTTAATATTTTCCTAACTATGGTTTATTATGTCAATCTTTGCCTCCCAAAGACGCCAATCTTTGCTTCTGGTCACGCCAGGTTGCATTGGTTGCTAGACTGTTCGGAGTGATCGTTTAAACTGAACAAGAGTGAAGCCTCATGCATTTAAAATTCTTTCGGAATTTTTTGTAACACAACCCCACCTCCTACGTAATAAATACAAGCAACTTTGCTAGAGTAACCTCTAAAGCGAGCAATTTTGCAAGATGTATGTGTAAAGGAGAACAAATATGGCGATCTATGCGCATCAAACTGCTGTCGGTGTATTCGATGACGATGAGCTGGCCGACGAGGCTGTAGAGGATCTGCGGAACGCAGGATTTAGTTCCGGCCAGATTTACTATTTTGGCCATGCTGAGAGCGAGAAACATGGCACTAATTTTTGGCAAGGGATGACAAAACTCTTTAGGTCTGATAAGACTGCTTCTCACGAAGCTCTTGCCAATCAACTCAGGGACCTGGGTTTCTCTGACGATGAGAGTCGCTACTATGATAACCAGTACGACATTGGGCACACGATCGTTGCAGTCAAAGCCCCTGGCCGCGAGGAAGAGGCATTAGACATTATGCGCGATAAGGGGGCGCACTTTGAGTGATGCCTGAAGAGGACTCGCAAGCGGAGCAGATCAAAGCGAGCCAGCCCATACATACTTCGTTAACCGTCATTTGCTGGCTGCCACGGTAGATCTTCACGGCCATGGTGTCACTTGGGCTCTTGCTCAAGAGAGCATCCCCCAGTGATTGGACATTGGTCACTGGTGTGTTATCGAGCTGAACGATCACGTCTCCAACCCTCAGACCAGCCGAAGATGCCGGGCCAGTGGTCGTCTCACTCACAATGAGTGCACCTTGGGATCTGGTGGTAGCCGGTGTATCACTCGTAATAGGCTGGTGCTTTCTTGAGCGTTTGCCACTGCTGACCATCATGGCCAAAGATGACCAGTGCCACGTGCTCACGCTCGACTAGATCCAGGAGTTTGCGCGTGCTGGCGCGCAATTGCTCCTCGTTCTCAAGCGGCCAGGCCTTTCGATCAGGGGTAAAAAGGCGTTGCAGGACAACCGCGTCGATTGCCAGTAGCACTGGGCCTGTCTGCGGCAGGCCCACCAGGACCGACTGATGCCCAGGTGCATGCCCGCTGGTCTCAATCAGCAAGAGTCCGGGCAGCAGCTCGGTGTCTCCCTCAACCAGTTGATAACGCAGTGCCGGGTGATCCCAGTGCGCGCGTGCGGCAGCAAAACGCGCATGTCCGCTGCGCGCCAGTGCATAGTGTTCACGCTGGACGATGAGTTCCGCCTTCAGAAAAGCATCGTGATAGCCCGCATGGTCCACGTCGAAATGGGTACAGATGAGAAGATCGATATCGTCAGGATGCAGACCAAGATCGGCCAGATGCTCAAGCACATTTTTTTCATTCTCAGCTGGCGGCATCCCTGGCGGTGGCGTATAGTCTGCGGGAAGCCCACTATCGATGAGAATGTTCTTGCCATCACTGGTCTGAACAAGATAGCACCCCGCCGACCCTGCCGACGGCTGAGGAGTCGTTGGGATGGTCGAGGTCCCTAGTTGCATAAGATAGAGTCGCTGTGGAGTTGCACTGATCTGTGTCATTCATCATTCCTTCCTTCAGAACGTAATCACTCAATGTTCCGATAGCTCTTTCACATCAAACGCCGTCAGAGGTGTATTGACATCTCTGATGCGTCAACTAGAGTATAAGGCAAAGAGCGCAAGAAAAAATCGTCCAAAGGGCCGATGTGCAGAGAGACGAAATGTGGTAATGTAAAGATGTAAACAGTCAAAATGCTTAAAATATGGCATTATTTGTTGGAGAGATGAAGAAGGTGAAGAATCAAGCAGCGGTGCTCTATGCGCCCCACGACATTCGTATCGAAGAACGCCCTGTTCCCACCCCAGGGTTGAGAGAAGTCTTGATCGAGATCAAGGCCGTCGGTGTGTGTGGTTCCGATGTCCACTACTACGAGCATGGAAAAATTGGCTCGTATGTGGTGCGCCAACCGCTTGTTCTTGGTCATGAATCGTCAGGGATCATCGTTGCGGTAGGAGAAGGAGTCAATCCCCACCGCATCGGCGAGCGTGTCGCGATCGAACCAGGGATACCCGATGGGGTGTGTCGCCAGTGTCGCGCGGGGCATTACAATCTCTGTCCCAACGTGCGCTTCTTTGGCACGCCGCCGATCGATGGTGCGTTTACCAACTATGTCACGCTTCCAGAAAGCTTCGCCTATCGACTTCCCGATGCGCTCTCAGATGCAGAAGGCGCATTGATTGAGCCACTCTCTGTGGGAATCTGGGCCTGCCGCAAGGCCATGCTCAAGGGAGCGGATTCCATCCTGATAACGGGTGCCGGACCCATTGGATTGGTCACGATGAAGGTGGCACTGGCCCTGGGCGCAACTGACATTACGATGACAGACGTCTCTCCGCAGCGACTCGAGGTAGCAAAACGGCAGGGAGCAACGCGCATCGTCAACGTGGCGCAAGAATCGCTGGCACAGGCTCAGAGAGAAGCTGATGTCCTCATCGAGTGTTCAGGGAATCCAGCGGCGCTCCTGGAGGGCATTCGCGCTCTTCGACCAGCGGGCAGAGCTGTTGCGGTTGGTATGAGCCCTGCTGAAGAGGTCAGTGTGCCAATGTCATTCCTGCAAAACCGCGAGATTACACTTACCGGCATATTCCGCTATGCGAATACGTATGAAGACGCCATTGCGCTCGTAGCGGCTGGTCGGATCGATCTTCAATCGCTTATCACCGGATATTATCCCTTGCACGAGGCCGAAAAGGCGCTGCAGGCGACGCGGAGTGATCCGGCAAATATCAAATCGGTTGTTGTTCCGTAGTGGATCGATGTAGGACCAGCGCGATTTGACGTTTACAACACTACCAATTTCGCAAAAACTGTCAATCAAACTGCGGATTGTGGGTTAAAGATACTCAAAGGCAAATAAGCCGACACGATCCAGTTGGGTGCATCCACAATTTCGCTGATCTTTAAGTCCACCGCAGCGCCACACAGACAATAGGCTTGTTCGCGTGTCATGTGATACTCTGAGGCCAGGTGATCGATCATATAGCGTATCGCCTTCTGGGAATCCTTGAAGAGATCGGGACCGTGCGCAGTAGTGACGAAGTAGCCAGCCTCGTCGGCAACCGTGAGCTTTTTACCCGGCGGCGTAATGAAACGCAGTTCGGGGATGTTTGCCCCCTTCTGCAAGCTCAAAGTCAAGGTCACCGACATCGGCGTTTCAATGCCTGTGCCATTGACCTCGCCGTCGCCTTGCGCAGAATGACAGTCGCCACAGGAGAAGAGAACACCGGGCACCAGGACTGGAAAGAATGCTTTTGAGCCAGGAGTCAGAATTGTATGCTGTTTTGTGCTTCAAATCAAATGAGAAC
>VBHI01000166.1 GCA_005881495.1 Chloroflexota bacterium | reverse complement strand
AGCGGGAGCAGATCTACGGTTGGCTCCGCTATCCCTTCTCCCTCAAACCGCCCGCCCTCGCGGAAACGCAGCGTCCTTTCAATGTCTCTGGGGGGAAGATCGAGGTGAACTGTCACAGTCAGGTCATCGCCCACCTGCAGCGTGCGGTACACATCTTGCTGGTAGACCGTCGCCACAAGCGATAAGAACCCGGCATCATCTACCGGGTCTCCTTGCCTCAATACTTGAAAAACACGCTGCCCTTGCTCATTACTTTCGACCAGGGCAGCAATTTTGAAGGTTGCTTCAAACATAGTATGCTCCTCTCTTTACGGAGCGCGATGAAATGAGGTTTCATCTTTCACCCCTCTGCGCCCCTCCAATCCATTCTACCACAAGCTAGAGGACTGGAAGGGAGGAAGGGAAGTAGAAGAAGAACTTCTTTAGAGTATCATGAACTGGGGGACGAGCACTTTATCAACGATGTGCATGACCCCATTATCAGCGCGTACATTGGACAGAATAACGTGGGCGCCATTGATCTTGATGCTTTCCTGCATCGCTGTCGTCACCGTATCCTGCACGATATACCCATACGCGTCACTCCCCGTCGTAATTTCTTCTTCTCCCAGGGGTGTCTCATAGACGTCCGCCCACACTCTGAGGCGCTGTCCCTCCAGGGTTTTGAGAAAGATGTGATCAAGCATGTCGCTAGCCGTAAAGAGCCCTGGCACGATATGATACTGGAGCAATTTGGTCAGTTTGCCTGGGTCACCCAGGAGATCGTTCTGCTGATCTACGGACAACTGGTCGAAGGCGGCATCGGTGGGCACAAAGATGGTGAATGGGCCTGGACCGCTCAGCGTCTGGGCAAGCTCACCAACGGAATCGAGGCCCTTGGAAAACTTGTTGGCTCGACGTTCAGCGCGAGCGGTCTCAAAGATGTTAGCCATGTGATGTTTCTCCTTTTCTTGCTATTCAAGCATGGTGTATGTAAAACCTGGCAGTCCTCGACGAATGTCCTCCACAGTGTGTGGACGAGACAGCGCATGAGAACTGCGCTTCGTGCACTCTGTACTCGCGTGCCTTTACAGCAGTGCCCGATAAATGCTACCCGGCACGACGCTCGTACATTTCAAGCATAGTGGGAGAGCGTGAAGAAAAGCGTAGGGAGAAACGTAAAACTTTCATACAGCCCTCGACCATTGCCAGGAACGGCTTTGTTTACATCCTCTGCAAGTCTTTCAGGAATCACAATGGCCTCCTATTACAGGGCTGTTGCAAGGTCAATGCACTGGCTTGCCGTTGATCGTTACGTGAGTGTAGTTTACCTTCATCACGTTCGAAATGGTGCTCGTCGGATTCGCAATGTGCGTGAAGGTACAGTTGGACAAATTGAAGGTCCCCGCCTTGTCGTCGGGCAGTCCTTGCAGGTTCAGAGCAATCGGAGCCGTGTCGACGACGAAATTGGCAAGGTTGAAAGGACCGCTGAAGTCCGGAAGTACGTTGCCTGTCTGGCCAAAGTAGCTCATGGTAGCGAGGATGGCTGCACCGTGGAGGCCGGAACCGTGAAACGTGTCGACGTGCACATTCCTGACGAACCCTCCGCGCCTGGTATTTGACTTCACGTGGAGGGCGTATTTGGTACTACTCCCGATTGTCGAGTTATTGTAGGCGTAGACGTTGCGGATACCACCAGTCAGCTCGCTGCCCAGTGAAATCGCACCCCAGGGGCCCTCGAACTGATTGTTCCAGATGACGATGTTCTGGGTAGGCAAGTTGATCCGGCGACCATCGATATCCCGGCCCGACTTGAGCGCGATGTTGTCGTCACCGGCCAGGAGGGTACTGTTCTTGATCACCACGTGGTCGCAACATTCGGGATCACAGCCATCGGTGTTCGAACCTGAATAGTGGGTCGTCACGCCGTCGATGGTCACATTTCTGCACAAGGTCGGATGCAACTGCCAGAAGCGGGAGTTGCGCAGGGTCACACCCTGGATGAGCACGGTATCGCATCGATACGGCTGGACGAACGACGAACGGAGCCTGCCGACGACGTAGCGCTGCTGGGGCAGCAGGCCGTCTGCCACCAGTGGTTCCAGGACCATCGCTCGGTCGCTGCCATTGTTCCAGGATGCGGTGCCGGAAGCATCCAGGGTACCACTGCCTGTGAGCGCGATGTTCTTCTCGCCGTAGGCATAGATCATCGGCGAGTGGTTCATGCACTCGATGCCTTCATAGCGGGTGAGCACGAGCGGATACTTGGAGGCGTCGCCGCTAAACATCAGCGTGGCGCCTGGATCGAGGTGCAGGTCCACATTGCTCTTGAGGTAGATGGCGCCGGTCACGAACGTCCCGGTTGGCACCACGACGTGGCCACCGCCTGATGCGCTGCAGGCCGAGACCGCCTTCTGGAAGGCGGCCGTGTTATCGCTATTGCCGTCTCCCCTGGCCCCGTAAGCCGGATGTGTGACGACGAAATTCGTATTCGGAAAGCTCGGCAGCGCAGTGCTGACCAGGATGCCGTTGGCCTCTGACCAGGGCAGGGGTCCGGCAATCGCTGCCTGTGACGCGGAGAGTGGCAGCAATTGTATTCCCTTGAAGGCCAGCGGTGCGACAGCGGCCCCACCCACTATAATTGCTCCCGTTTTTAGAGCCTGCCGGCGAGAAATCCTGTGTGTCATAGGTTTTCTCTCATTCCTCATTGTCGATTTGCGGTACTGCTATTGGAGCAGCCACATAAAAGTTGTGGGGAAGAACCAGATACCACCAACGCTACATCGCTTCTCTGTCCCTTAGAGCCTTCGCCTTACTGCTAACAAAAGCATATAAACCTTTTTTGGGATTGTCAAGCCCACGAGAGTAACTTCTCGTCTTCTGTTCCATCTCAACTTCCCAGAATATTTACTGCGCGGGCAGCAAGCACCGTAACGACGGTGAGAGAAAGGATCGCCTCTATCATCATGAGTGCTTTAGCAAGTCTTGACAGTGGAAATGTATCGGCAGGGCTGAGAGCGGTTGCTCCAGTAAAGGCCAGGAAAAGGTAATCAAGAAAATGTGGTACCCAGCTATTCCCACTCACTTGCTGCGGAAAGAGGAAATCGGCAGCCTGGTGCCCGGAGAGGTGGCGTTTCCATGGACCCCCTCCGTCGAGTTCCCAATACCACAAGGCAAATACGAGGATATTGAAAAACCAGAGGAGGGCCGCGGAGCGCAATAAATTGGTGGCATGTTTATCAGTCGGCAGCGTGATAATTAAGAGAGAGATGCCTAAAACGAGTGCCAACGTAATAATGCCAAGTGGTAGCAGCACAAGATAACGCTTCGCATCATGTGAAAGCCCTCCTTTCGTCGCTATGGATATGAGGAGCGGCACAATAAATACCGCTTCAAGGACCAGAAGGAGCCAGTTAGGGCCTATGATCAAATTCTGCGGGAGGGCCGCGTAGAGGAGACCGATAACAATCATACCGGCGAGTGCTGCAATACCCGGGGCCGTCTCTTCTTCAGTCTCATTTGAAGCTGATTGGTGCTTCATCGTATCTATCCTGCTATGCCTCATTAATTTACCCTGTGTACCGGAGAGTGCTTGGCCAAGTGATCACAAATGGAACAGAGTCCACTCTGCTATGCAGAGCTCAAGTACATTCACAGCCTAATCGGAGAGCGTGAAAAAAAGCGTTGGAAGAAGAGTGAAGGAAATTATTTTTCAGATTTTTCTCACCACTTTCCTTATTGAATGACATCAAAAAAAACGATATACCGCTGTACTTGACAGCTCCCCCCACACCCTCGCGCCACCTGGCAAAAAGGGATGAGAGGTAGGTAAATGGCGAGAACACACCGAGCGTTTCACCCCTTTCAGTTGGGGAAACTTTTTTTGCTCTCTCCCTGCATAATAGGCGCGCCCTGTGAAAGGAAGCGTTTGCTGGTGCATAAAAAAGTCTACAGGTTTCACACAGCATACTCGGCGAGTGCTCTGAAACGGTACTCTTCAGCTCGTATCAAAAAAAGCTCTGGCAGGGCAGCCTGGAGGTGTTCTCGGAAAGGCTGAGGCAGCTAGTCTTGTGGCACCCCTCTCCCACTCTGCCAGCAGGGCCTTCTCGCTTAGGCCTGTGCCTGCATGTCTCCTGGTCACGCCCGAAGAATCATTTGCAACAGTCCACCGCTTGCCTCTCATGCCCCTACTGACTGCTCCTGCCACAAGCTGCCTTCCCTTCCCATTCCTGGTCTCCGCAGGTGCATGCCCGTCGAAGGGAGCGGGATAAGGGAGATTGTCCTCCTCGCCCTGATCGTTCCCGACCTGTTCCTGCATGACGAGCGACACACGTCGCTGCACCAGCCGTTGGCGGGTCGCCCCTGCCTCTTGATACACTACCTCACGGATCACCTCGCGAGGAAAGGTATATCCATGGAACACCCGCGATTCTTCAGCCAGATTCTCCTCACACAACAATCCACTGCGCAGTAGCTCCTCCATGGCTTGCAAACCCGCCAGCTCATCAAGCTGGGCCACCTGACAGAGTCGCTCGAAGGTAAGTCCCTTTCCCAGAACTGCTCCGGCTACCAGTAATGCCCAGGCCGAGGGGGTGAGCTGCCCGAGTTGGGAGCGGATTAGCTCACGCACACTCGCCGGGATCAGATCGCCGATCGGTGTCTGCGCCAACAGCCCGGCCCTCAGCACCAGCCCCCAGGAGCCATTCTCCTGAAGCGAAGGGAGAATGATCTCGCGCGCGAGCAGCCCTTTGAGGGTCTCGACCAGGTAAAGCGGCTGCCCCCGCGTCTGAAAATAGAGCCAGTTGGCGAAGGGCACCAGAGCATCTCGAAAGGTGGAGGCTTCCCCGTTCTCGGGGCATCCATCGGTTGAGCGAGTGTTCCCCACCTCGAGTGGCTGCTCCGTCCATGCAAGTTTCTGCACGAAGCGCTGCGTCTCTTCTTTGGTGAAAGCAGTGAGTACGAGTGTGGTCAGCGGAATGCGCGTCCGTTTGAGAGCCATCACCCAGGAGGACTGCAGGTCGGGAAAAGTATCGGCTCCCGTGCGCAGGTTGAGCAGCAGCAGTACTGGCGCGGGCTGTTCGGCGAGACTCCGTGCGAGATAGAGCACAATGTCGAGTGTCGCTGTATCAGCCCATTGCATGTCATCGAGCAAGAGCACCAGGGGACGCCGTGCGGCCCATAGCTGGACGAGACGAACCATGGCCTCGAACAGGCGATTGTGTCCGAGCGCCTCATCCGTCGCCGGAATGGGTAGATCGGGATAGCGATCGCTAAGCTCGGGCAGCAAGCGGGAGAGTTCAGCCAGCCAGACATCGCTGAAGAGATTATCGGGGGAATGTCCTTGCTCCAGTCGGCAGCGCAGGACATCAATGAGTGGCTGATACGGGAGCTGCCTTCCGGTTTGAAGAGCTCGCCCCACCAGCACTTCTGCCCCTTGCGCCTGTGCCCAGCCTATAAATTCGGTGGCCAGGCGCGTCTTGCCGATCCCGGTCTCCCCCTGGAGCAGGACGAGATGTGGCTGTCCCGCATGCATGTGCCGGTAGCACTTGATCAAGGTGCCGAACTCGGCTGATCTTCCCAGGAACGGGCCATCCAGGAGGTTTGCGGGAGGCTGTCCGAGCGAGGTATGGGGCGGCTGAGACTGCGGCGAACGTACAGGAGCGGTGTGTCGAATACGTTTGGCTAGAGCCACGGTCTCAGGTTCCGGCTCGACCTGCAGTTCGTCGGCCAGCACGGCGCGGCAGTTTGCGTACGCACGTAAGGCCCCTACACGATCTCCCTGAGAGAAGCGCAGTCGCATCAAGCGTCGGTAGCCTTCTTCACAGAGTGGATCGAAGCCAAGCCAGCGGCTCACGGTATCGATGGCGCGCTCACCATCTCCCGCCCGTTCATACAGCATCGACAAGGCATCAAAGAGCTGGTGTAGGCGCAGGTGCCAGTACTCCCGCTGTTGGCGAGTCCAATCGTCGAAGAATTGCGAGTCGCGCAGCGTGAAGCCTGCCAGGAACGGACCGCGGGCCAGGCGTGTGGCCTGCTCGAGCTGCGCCAGCAACTCTCCCTCTGCCTGGTCCTTAAATGGTTCTACCAGGCGCCCTGCTTGCTTGCTGACAGATTCGACGAGCCGAAGATCCAGGACGAGCTGGCTGCCCTGCTCAATTCCAAGCGTATCGCGCTCAACCAGCAGGTGAGCCCGCTCGCCTGGTCCGTGACAGTGCTCGAGGGACTTGCGCAACTCAAGCAGGGTAGCCCGTAAGGCTGCGCGTCCGTGCTCGGCATCCAGCTCCGGCCAGAAAGATTCGGACAGTGTTTTGCGCGTGTGAGTTCCACCTTCCACAGCCAGGTAGACAAGCAGGGCCAGGGCCTTGCGTGCGGAGAAAGTGAGAATATGTTCGCCGTGCTTCACTACCGGTGTACCAAGCAGCGACAATTGTAACTGGCTCATAGTCTGCTCCTGTTGTTCACTGGACGACGACGAATGAAAAGGTTCTACTGAAGATTCTGTTACAAAATTTTTTTAGCTCGCTATAATTGACAGGCTGGTAGCCGATTCATGGAACGAATCATACCCTTTCGCGAGGATCAGCAATTTGAAGAAGAGGGTGAGCAGCAACCAATACCGAACCCGCTTACTTTAGTCAATGCACTCTTATGAGCAGTTTATGCAGCAGGTGCATGTAAGTGATGTCCTCACGGGGACATTTCGGGCGGAACGCCTCTAATTGTCTCTCACTCACAGAGAGAACGCTAAGTATAGTGAGCGACAATCTCCAGGGTGTCCATGCCCGGATCAAGCTGTTTGGTGATGCCATCGAGCAGACCGAGCGTGCGTCCGACTAGCAGCAAATTTGTGGGAATAGTGCCGATGCTCTTCCCGATTTGCATTCCGACGTCGACCGCATCAACATCTTCCCCGCTCTCACCGGGCTGGTCTTTGCCAAGTAGCACCCCGACCAGGTTCAGCAGGGTAGTAATGTCCACCTCTCCATCGAGTCGAAGTCCAGCTTTGGCCAGCGCCCTACTGACTCCGCCGAAATCGCCACTCGTGAGCGCTTGCACCAATTGACGCAGTGAATCGACGAGCGAGGGCTCCAGAGAAACGGTCAGCCCGTGGTCGAGCAGCACCAGGCGGGGACCCGGTTGCACGAGCAGATTGCCGGGATGCGGGTCCGCGTGCAGGATGTCCAGATGCAGCATCTGGTCGGCGTAGAGATCATTGAGCAGCCACGCAACCTCGTGCGGAGAAATGCCCGCCTGCTCCAGGGCCTCGCGGTCAGTAATCTTAATGCCGTGGATGTATTCCATCACGATCAGATGTTCGGTACTCAGGTCTGGCACGACCGCTGGAACGAGCGCATCGGCACGGTGTGCAAGCGCCGCGCGGAGGCTCGTCATCGACTCGGCCTCGTATGTAAAGTCGAGTTCGAGCGGCAGCGTCTCCTTCAGGTAATCAACAATCGGCTGGAGCTGGATCGCGGGCGCCAGCCGCGCAATCGCCTTGACGATCTGCTCCAGGACTGCCAGGTCCGTCGCCACCAGGTTCTCGATGTCCGGGTACTGCACCTTGACCGCCACCTCCCGCCCGTCGTGCAACCGTGCGCGATGTACCTGTGCAATCGAAGCAGCCGCGACCGGCTCCCGCTCGATCTCCGCGAACACATCTGTTGGACGCTGACCCAACTCGCGGGTGATGGCCTTCTCTATCTCAGACCAGGAACGCGGTGGCATCCGATCCTGCAAGGGCGCCAGGGTGCGGATATAGACGGCCGGAAGGAGATCAGGACGCGTGGAGGCGAACTGGCAGGCCTTAATCAGCGCTCCGCCGAGCGAGATGGCCGTCTCCAGTATTCGGTTCGCGCTGCGCTGGTGCTGCAACTCCCAGTCCCGTGGCTTTACCAGCGCAGGCAACCACTTCGCTCGCTCACCCAGCGTCGTATAGCCGACGAAGATATCCGCCGCGACGGTGGCCATCACCAGGGAGCGCGAGAGGGACTGACCGACCGGAACCACGCGCGTGGCATGTTCCTGCACCGAGAGCCCGGCCTCCGTCCAGAGAAACGCGTTTGAACGGGCCAGGTCGGTCAGGCGGGCTAGAAACAGAGCAGGATTGGGCGTTGTCCCATTGGTAAAGACCGCCCACGTCTCCTCGATGGCGTGCCTGGCGGCCTGGTCGAGGACCCATCTCCTCTTCATCGTTCTTTTCTTCTCCATCTTGACGCTGTCGCTTTCCTCTCTTTCACGAGCGCAGTTCGCTCTTCAACACTTTGCCCGTGGCCGTCATAGGCAACTCCGTAGCACCTCTTCGATTTCCCAAAGGACGAGGCGAGTACGAGTACCTCCTAGCCGTATTTCTGACGCATAACCTTCTTGTCGAGCTTGCCAACGCTGGTCTTCTCCAGTTCGTCTATAAATCGGACCTCTGGCACGGCCCATTTTGAGATAACTCCCTGCTCTGCCCTTGCTTTGACATGGACCTGGATATGCTGCTCCGTGACCGTGCTCACGCTCTCCTCCTTCAACACGATCAAGGCCAGCGGGCGCTCCCCCCATCTCTCGTCTGGTATGCCAATGACCGCCACCTCACTTACCCCTGGGTGCTGAGAAATGAGGTCTTCGATCGCCAGAGAAGAAATCCACTCGCCGCCGCTCTTAACTACATCTTTTATCCGATCAGTGATCAGCAGATACCCCTCAGGATCGATCGTCCCGATATCCCTCGTGTGCAGGTAGCCGCCACGCCAGAGTTCCTCGGAATTGGCCGGGTCGTTCAGATAGCCCTGGGTGAGCCATGGGGTGCGGGCAACTACTTCGCCGGTTGCCTTGCCATCATGGGGCACGTCCTGCATCTGCTCATCAACGATACGCAGATCAACGAGTAGGGTCGGTAGGCCTGCCTTGGTTCGGTATTCAATTTCCTTGTCTGCGTCCAGTTCAGTCATGCTGGGTTTCAGTTGGGCAAGCGACAAGATCGGACAAGTCTCCGACATGCCGTAGCCGCCGAAAATATCGATCCCCCTGTCCATCGCCATCTTCGCCAGGCCCTTTGGCAGGGCTGAACCGCCGATGACCACCTTCCACCCAGACAAATCAACATTGCCCGTCGCCGGACTGGACAGCATCATGTGCAGAATGGTGGGTACACAGTGGGAGAAGGTCACGTGTTCCCGCTGGATCAGGGCCAACAAGGCATTCGGCAGGTAGCGACCTGGGTAGACCTGTTTGACGCCCATAGCTGTTGCCACATACGGGAGCCCCCAGGCATGCACATGGAACATTGGGGTAATGGGCATATAGACATCGCCACGATGGAAGCTCTGGTTCCCTGGGGTGCTGGCCAACGCCCCAAGCACGGCCAGGGTATGCAACACGAGTTGCCGGTGGCTGTAATAGACCCCTTTCGGGTTACCGGTGGT
>VBHI01000165.1 GCA_005881495.1 Chloroflexota bacterium | reverse complement strand
TTGCCGATATCATCCCTATTCTGGAACGTGTGGTTCCCAAAGGCGGTCATCTTCCACCGATGTTCACTCCCGGCACTCTTTTGGCGACCCAGGCGCTCTTTGGGGTGAATTTTTATGCCGATCGCCCGGTTGATTATGTAGCCCAGATCGCGCCGCGTCCAATACTTTTCATTCATGGCGCTAACGATCATTACATTCCACCGTCGAATATGAACATACTAGCTGCCGCTGCTCGTTCTGCTCCTAACGCCAATGTACAGACATGGTCTGTGCCGGGTGCTGACCATGCTCAATCTTTCAACACAGAGGGAAAAGTGTACGTCGATCGCATTATCGCTTTTTATACGGCTGCCCTTGGACCTGATAGTGGGGCAGTTTGATATCCATCCATCCAACGACGCTAGGTTGACCGCAAGGGTCAACCCTACTATACGCGGCGCGATGCTGCGCATCGCACGCCCGGCTGTTGGGAGGTCAGCAGGGATGCAAGGAAGTGCCTGAGGCGATTACAAAGGGGGATTTTATGTCTTTACAATCATCTAACTCCGAGGTATTAATGCGAGCTAAATCGTCTTCTTCGGAAAACAATACGTGGCGCGGCCTACTTTTTGGCTTCGTTCCTTTAGCCCTGCTGGTAGTTATGGTCGTCATCGCCCTGGCGGTCACGGCGCTGATACGCCAGTTATTCGATCCGTCAGGATTTTTTGTCGTACAACAAGCGGCTTTGATCACCCTGATTGCCAGCCTGGTAATTGCTCTTGTGATCTTTGTAGTCGCGATTGTGCTTACCTTACGGCGTGTGACTGCCTTGCAGCAAATTGGTGCAACGAAGTCGTCTCGCGCTGCGCTCTGGTCACTGGGGATCACTGCCTTTATTGTGCTTTTGCCGGTATTACTGGCGATAGTGCTCCCACAGAATCCTGCTCCGTGACCTTTTTTCGTTGCAGACTCGCGAAATGTGGCTCGCAAAGTTTCTATAGTATGGCATGAGCTGGACGTGGCAACGCCGCGTCCAGCTCATGCCATACTATAGCTCAAGCGACTTTTGTTTTGCTTGACAACACCCTCTTCCATGCACGAAGATACCTATGTAACTATTAGAACAGCTCAGGTATACAATCGCTTTCTTTCATGTATTGCCAGAGGGAAAAGACTCATGACCACAACCAAACGACGGACCGGAAGCGGGCCACAAACAGAAACTGCTCTAGAAGCCGCATCATTACCGCATATTCAACGCAATCCAGGGATGCCGCTGGACATGGATTGGGTAAGCAGAGTACATATCAATCGCAGTGCGGTCGAACGGCGCGCGGCCACTATGAACACAAGGCGCACCGTGAAGAAAGAGTGGCAGGCGGCGTGGCTGCTGCGCGCCATTACCTGTATCGACCTCACAACCCTGGCGGGTGACGACACACCCGGCAACGTGCTGCGTCTCTGTGCCAAGGCCCGTCAACCTGTGCGCTCGGATATTTTACAGGCACTTGGCGACAATGATTTTACTCTCCATGTTGGGGCGGTTTGTGTCTATCATAACCTGGTGTCTGTCGCGGTTGAGGCCTTACGCGGTTCGGGTGTACCCGTCGCTGCCGTCTCGACTGGCTTCCCCGCGGGGCAGAATCCCATGGAGCAAAAACTGGAGGAGATCGCTGCTTCAGTCAAAGCAGGGGCGAGCGAAATCGACATCGTTATTTCGCGCGCACATGTGCTCACCGGTAATTGGCAGGCGCTATATGATGAGGTGCGTGCCTTTCGCGCGGCCTGCGGCGATGCCCATATGAAGACTATTCTTGCCACGTATGAACTTGCCACCCTGCGCAACGTCGGCATGGCCAGCCTGGTCTGTATGATGGCGGGAGCCGACTTTATCAAAACATCCACCGGCAAAGAGCCGGTCAACGCGACGCTGCCCGTGGGTATCGTCATGGTGCGGGCCATTCGCGATTATTACGAGCAGACCGGTTACAGAGTCGGCTTCAAACCGGCCGGTGGTATCCGCAGCGCCAAAGAGTCGCTTGACTGGTTGATCTTGATGAAAGAAGAGTTAGGCAACGAATGGTTGAACAATACCCTTTTCCGCATTGGCGCCAGCGGCCTGCTCTCCGATATAGAACGGCAGCTTTCGTACTTCGTCACCGGTCAGTATGCGGCGGCACATTATAACCCGATGGTTTAGGTGAAGGGAGGCTTCGCATGAACGTAATGGACATTTTTGAAACTATGGAGTATGGACCTGCTCCTGAATCGCCTGCGCCAGCCTTGCAGTGGATCAAGGAGCGGCAGCCCTTTGGCCTCTTCATTAATAACCAGTGGGTGAAACCTGCCAGCGCCCAGTATATCGACAGCATCAACCCTTCAAATGGTAAACCCCTGGCACAGGTGGCAGCCGCTAATAGCGCCGATGTCGATGCTGCCGTAGCAGCCGCTCGCGCGGCTTTTGAAAGCTGGGGGAAGACGCCAGATCATGTGCGCGCGCGCTATATGTATGCTATCGCGCGCCATATCCAGAAACACTCGCGCCTGCTGGCGGTGCTGGAGTCAATGGATAATGGCAAATCTATCCGCGAGACCCGCGACCTGGATATCCCGCTCGTTGCGCGCCACTTCTATTATCACGCCGGTTGGGCGCAGCTGATGTCCTCCGAGTTGCCGGGTTACGAGCCTGTGGGTGTCGTGGGACAGATTATTCCCTGGAACTTTCCCCTGCTCATGCTGGCCTGGAAGATTGCACCGGCCCTGGCAATGGGTAATACCGTTGTATTGAAACCCGCGCGTTACACCTCGCTGACCGCCCTCAAATTCGCCGAAATAATGCAGGAAGTTGGGCTTCCTGCCGGGGTGGTCAATATCCTGACTGGGGAGGCCTCCCAGGTTGGAGAGGCGCTTGTGCGCCATCCCGATATCAATAAAATCGCCTTTACCGGCTCGACTGATGTCGGGCGCAGTATTCGCCGTGCCACGGCAGGTTCAGGCAAAAAGCTCTCGCTTGAGTTGGGCGGTAAATCGCCCTTCATCGTTTTTGACGACGCCGACCTGGATAGCGTGGTTGAGGGAGTGGTAGATGCCATCTGGTTCAACCAGGGACAGGTTTGCTGCGCCGGCTCGCGTCTGCTGGTGCAAGAGGACATTGCCGACAGCCTGACCAGCAAGTTACGTGCTCGTATGGAGAAGCTCCGTCTTGGCGACCCGTTGGATAAAGCGGTGGATATGGGGGCGATCGTTTCTCCGGGTCAACTCAAGGAGATCCAGCGGCTGGTATCCCAGGGCGTTGAGGAAGGTGCGGAAATGTGGCAACCCTCGTGGGCCTGTCCAACGGAAGGCTACTTCTTCCCTCCCACGCTTTTTACCAATGTCGCTCCCGCTACCACCATTGCCCAGGTCGAGATCTTTGGTCCGGTGCTGGTAGCGATGACTTTCCGCACTCCCGCCGAGGCGGTTGCTCTTGCTAACAACACACGCTATGGGTTGGCTGCCAGCGTATGGAGTGAGAACATTAACCTTGCCCTGGATGTCGCCCCTAAATTGAAGGCCGGCAGCGTGTGGGTGAACTGCACCAATATGTTTGATGCCTCAAGCGGCTTTGGTGGTTATCGCGAAAGTGGCTTTGGTCGTGAGGGAGGCAAGGAAGGGCTGTACGAATATGTGCGGCCAGCCTGGGAGAATCAGAGCTTGATGAAAGCTGCTGCGCATGCCAACGGGGCTGTCTCAGCAGGTGAGAAAGCAGTAGAGGGGACGCAATCGATCGTGTCGGGGGAAGATGACGAGCAGGCAAACGGATACGCTGCCTGGCAGCTCTACAGCGACAAGGGTTTCACTGCTACGTTGCCGTCAATCGACCGCACCCCTAAAATGTTCATCAAAGGGAAGCAGGTGCGTCCCGATTCAGGCTATAGCCGCGATATCTACGATTCCCAACATCGTGTCATCGGCCAGGTGGGCGAAGGGAATCGGAAGGATATCCGCAACGCGGTTGAAGCTGCCCATGCTGCCAGTGGCTGGGCGGCTGGCGCCACGCATAATCGCGCACAAATTCTGTACTATATGGCGGAGAACCTGGCGATACGTGAAGAGGAATTCGCGCACAGGATTGTGCAGCAGAGCGGACGTCCATACGCGGACGCTGTTAGCGAGGTACAGACCACAATCTCGCGCCTCTTTAGTTATGCGGCCTGGGCGGACAAATACGAAGGCGTGGTGCATCGTCCACCATTGCGCGGCGTTGTGCTAGCGATGAATGAGCCCATCGGCGTGATCGGCATGGCCTGCCCCGACGAGTATCCTATGCTGGGTTTTATCTCGCTGGTTGCTCCCGCCATAGCCATGGGCAACACGGTGGTTGCGATCCCTTCGCAGCGGTCTCCCCTCAGCGCTACCGACTGCTACCAGGTGTTCGAGACCTCTGATCTCCCTGACGGGGTGGTGAATATCGTCACGGGTGAACGCGACCCGCTCTGCCAGGTACTGGCCGATCATGACGATGTAGATGCCATGTGGTACTTTGGTTCGGCAGAGGGTAGTAAAATGGTTGAACTGGCCTCGGCAGGCAATATGAAGCGCACATGGGTGAGCTATGGCCATGCGCGCAACTGGTTAGACGCGGAGCAGGGTGAGGGCGAGGAATTTTTGCGCGAGTCCACGCAAGTGAAGAATATCTGGGTGCCTTATGGGGAGTAAGTAACCCAGATATTCTTGTCAATCGGCCTGTAGAGGCAGTTTATAGGGTGAGGGTACATTACTGAAAACCGAAATAATGTACCCTCAACACCACCACGAAAACGCTACTCCGCTTCCCAATACCCCGTACCGAGCCCCTGTTTATTCACACCCTCCTGTTTCGCCCGCAACAGGGAGTACATCTCGTGCGAGCGTTTCAACTGATCGACTGAAAGCGAGGCATAATGGTTTGTCATCGTCAATGTCGTATGCCCCATCTGCCGCTGCACGTCGAGGGGACTTCGGCCCGCCGCAAGCTGCATCGTCGCCATATACCGGCGGCACTGGTGTGGCGATACCCACTTCACACGCGGCCAACAACTTTTCTACATCCTCAGGAGTAAACGTCGGGATGAACTTTTTCTCTACACGTGGTAACCTAAACCGCGTCGTTATTGGTTTCTCTAGTAATTCCTCGTGCTCTAGCCAGTGGCAAAATACCTGAGTACATAAGGCATACTGGTACACCGGGCTATCGCCCAATTGGCCGCTATACCTCGTAGGCGATTTTTGTAGATGACCAACCCACGCCCGCAAATGGGATATCGATAGCTCATCAACGTAGCGTATCCCAACGGAAGACAGCCACTCAACAAAACGCGCCAGTATCATTTGATAGTTCCCAATGGTCCTCGCGCTATCCTTGTTCATCTCGTGGAAGGTCAAGAAATCTTGCAAGGCCCTGCCTACTGTTGTTCGCCTGTTTTCTTCGCTCATGATACCGCCTCGCTTTCATCACCCTGTTCCGTATACCCGTATCGCTTTTGCTTCTTCCGAACCTCTTCTACAAAGTCTCGCTGTTTCGACTCCAGGTACTCAGGCCCAGCTTCAGAAAGCCAGTGAAGCACCAAGGAGACATCAGCTTCTTGTCTAACGTACTCACCGCCGAGCCAGGCCGCCAGTGTAGAGATGTATCCAATGGTGGCCGCTATGCCCCGCTCGACATTCTTTTCGCGAATACGCTCTTGTACTAATGGCCCCAATCCTGGGTCAACATCCTCAGTGAATGCCTCTTGCACTACAGACCAGGCAGGATGGACAGGCCAACGCGAACGGTTACTACCCTCGTTGGGCAGCACAAAACGCAGCCACCCATCAGGTAACCCATCATCATCGCCAGCGAGGTTACCCGCTGCATATTCCCACAAGCGTTTCATCTCATCTAGGACATCATAGGCCCATTCAATGCCGACCTGGTGCAGAAATTCCCGTTTGAAGCGGAACTCGACTCGCCACACGTCAGATGCTTCGTCCCATCCGTTCTTGCGCCAGAGATCATAGAACCAGGTTTTGCCCGATTTCTGTTTGATCTCTAATGTCTTGTTGTAGATGCTGCATGAAATGGGAGCCTTGTGTCTACTAAAGGCCAGGGTCGAAACACGGTGACAATCCAAGGCGACACTATCAGCATCGTAAATCGCTTCATTCTTGCGCACTCGCGTCACGAACTGCGTTTCATAGTTACACTGGGAGAAGTCATAGCCGACTACATCCGCGCAGAGATGCGCTTCTGACAATTGCAGGTGGATATACTTACCAAAAATCGACATGAGGAAGGTATGCACCTTGCTGAGGGCATCGCCGCACCATGCTTGTGACCAAAGGTATTCCGACGAGAAGCGCACCTGTGCAATGATATCGTTGAACTTCCCACGCGAGACTGCCACATTGAGCAGCCGCGAGGTGAGCAGCCACCGCCATTGTTTCCCTGCTCCATGTGGTTCTACAAACAGTAGCACGCCCTGAAAGGCCCAATCCGTTGCTATCCCCGTTTCCACCCGCCGCGCTTCCCCTTGCAAGTAGTCCAACTCTTGCAGCAGCTTTTCATCAAGCTCTTGCTTGACAGGTTGACCCTTGCTATCGGAGTAGCGCACGTTGATAATCAACGTATCCACGCCATAACTAACAAGATTGATAGTTTCTTGCATACACATCTCCACAAAGAAAGGAATAGTTCCACTATGAAAACTATCCGTTACACAATACAACGAGAAAAGAAAGAAGAGCCTTGCTGAGGCATCCGCGAGCAGGTATAATATTTAGCGTCATGTCACAAAAGGAGGAACTGCTATGGCTCACAATGAGCATGTGAAGATGCTTAGAAGAAGTGTCTTCGCTTGGAACGATTGGAGGAAGCAACAACTAGAGGTATACCTCGACCTCAGCGGAGCCAACCTCTTCAGAGCCGACCTCAGCGGAGCCAGGCTCAGCGGAGGGTGTATGAATTTGTTGTAGGCAAACGAGCAAACAAGGGATCGGTCAGGATCAGTGACCTGGAGCTGCGCTAAAGCGTCTTCCTTTTTAGGAATAAGGAAGCAGTATGCGAACGGTTGCCAGCTCACGCGCTGGTCGCTGGGCAACAGCGTCTGAACGAGCTGCGTCAACCGGCGCGGGAAGCACGAGGCGATACAGCGATGGACGGTCATCAGCCATCTCTACCGCAGGGAAGCAACCCAGGTGCGCAGGCAGCCAAGGCGCCGCGCAGCTGGAAATTGGGGCAGCGAGCAGCGCAGGCAGCCCTCGTCTTTTTGTTGTGCGTCGGCGGCTTTCTCTCGCTGTTTCCCTGGGGACGCGCCGTGACACGCAGCGCTTTGCTGCTCCCGGCGCTGCTGAGCGCCTCCGCACCGGCACCGCTGGTGCTGGCTGGCGACCCCGTGCGTTTCAGGCGTCTCACGCTCTCCTCGACCATTGGCCCGGTCTTTCTGGACATCTACGAGCCGGCCACGCCGCCACCGCTCATCCCCGGCGGGCGCGAGGCCATCATCAACGTGCCGGGCGCCGGCGATAACCGCACAGTCCCACAGCTCGTCAACCTGTCGCAATCCTTGGCGCGCGAGGGCATCGTCGTCGTCAATGTTGGGACGCCCACACTCTTCAACTATCAGGTCTCGGCGCGGGACGGTGAGGCCGTGGTGCAGGCGTTCGAGCTCATGGAGCACTGGCCAGGCGTGGACCCGCAGCACATTGGCATCATCGCTTTCAGCGTCGGCGATTTGATGGCCTGCGTGGGGGCAGCCGACCCGCGCATCCGCGACCGTGTGGCGTTCCTTGCCCTGCTTGGCGGCTATGTGGATGTGACCAGCCTGCTGCGCACGGTTGGCAGGCGCGCCCAGGATGTGAATGGCCAGACACAGCCCTGGCAGCCGATCTTGATCGATCTCTACGTGCTGGCCCGCAGCGTGAGTGGCCTGCTCTCGTCTACCGACCAGCGGCTCTTGCAGCAGGCCTTCCCACTGGCGACCATCGCTCCCCCACTCTCCGCGCAGCAGCAGGCGCAGCTCTCACCAGACGCCACGGCGTACTATCACCTGCTGGAAGGCGATGAGCCCGGCAACGTCGACCGCAAGCTCGCCGCGCTCTCGCCCCAGATGAAAGCGCTGTTCACCCAGCTCTCACCGCTGTCGGTCCTCGGCCAGATTCGCGCGCCGATCCACTTGCTGCATGACCGCAACGATCCCTCCATCCCGTTCACCCAGGCTCAGGAATTTGCAGCGGCGCTGGCGCGCCTGCATCACCCCTACGACTTTGCCTCCTACGGGATCTTCTCGCACGTCCAGGTCCAGTCGAACCTCGGCCTGGCGCAAGTGCTGGGCGACGGCACCAAGCTGCTAGGGGCGCTCGACAGTATACTGCTGGTCGGCTCGTGAGCGTCCTGGCGGAGCAGAAAGCGAGGAACGACGATGCTGCTCCTTTCCCTCTTCTGGGTGTTGTTGGGCCTGCTCATCGGGGCGCTGGCGAACGCGGCGAAGCTGCGACCGGCGGCGTGGGTGCGTGGTGGACGGCTGGGTATGCTGGGGCTGGGTGCGCTGATCGCCGTGTTGGGCGGGTGGCTGGGCACGTGGGTGCTGGGCACACTCTTTGCCACGGCGACCGCCCTCTGGATCGCCGTGCTGGGCGTGGCGCTCCTGCCCCGGTTGATCACGTGGTGCGCCCGTTTCCTGCGCACCTGACGCAGGCAGGTGGACCCGCTCCGCGCCAAGGCCCAGCTGGTCTCCAGGCGCAGGTCACTCACTGGCGCGAGACACAGATCAGGGATTTGCTCCCTCTATGCCATGCTATCCTTGCAATCGATGTGCTCAATCGAACTGACAGTGCTTGCTGGTCTCATTCGTCCAATGTACTTGCTTGATTGCCTACAACGATTTCATGTCAGTACTTGTATAACTTATCCGGTCCCTGTCCCCGTTTAGGAAACCACTTAAGGGCCTTCACGTGTGAGATGATCGACGTACTGTTGGGAAAACTGAGCGGGTGTTTGACACCCAATACTCGTATGATACCTTTCGGTGTTGTAATAAGCAATCGCCCGGCTGACCAGTTGCTGCAGTGCTTCAAAGGTCTTCGCCTCTGCAAACATGTCTCCCCATTCCGCTTTGAGGCGTGAGAAGAAGGACTCATTCACGGGGTTATCGCCTGGGGTGGCAGGCCGTGAGTAACTCACATAGGCCTGGCTTTCCAGGACCGTGCTAACATAGTCTCCACTGGTATAGGGGCTGCCGCGATCCTGATGGACGATCAAGCCCTCAAGCGTTCCTCCTTTCCATTGCTTGAGTTCGGTCAGGGCTGGCTGCAAAGAGGCCAGTGCCAGCGCGGTATCCGGATGCAGAGAGAGCGCCCATGCATAGACCAGCTTGCCATACCAATCCAAGTGCACGCGGAGACTAGGCGATCCCCGCTTGATACCTCAGTTGGGTCATATCTGTGACCAGCACCTGGAAACAGGCCGTAATCTGGATTTGTCGCACGAGATTGGCTTTGTCTCCCAATTCTCCAATGATCTGCTGCACCCAACTGGGCTGATGCTGACCCGCTCCCGCTTTGCGCTGCCAATTCAGTCCCCACAAGCGCAGGAGCTTGCGCAGCAGTTTCGCATTGACGATGCGGCCTTCTTGCTCGGCCAATGCCTTTTTTAGACGAGGCAGGCCATAACTGGGATGCCGCCGAATTCGCCGATCCAGCACCGGCCGCAAGGCGTGCTATTTCTCCTCTAAGCGCTCTTCCGGCGCTTGGCTTTGATAGTAGGTCTTCGCGGCTTGTCCCTAAGAGCCGACACACTTGGTTCACCCCCGCTGTTCCTTGCTCTACCAGCGCTCGCGCATACCGGGCAAGAGGCCCTCTCGCGGGGCGTAGAAATCCAAGTACTTTTTTAAAAGTTGGATCTCCAGTTCTTTCTTGCCCAGCAGTTGCTCTAGCGTGGCTACCTGTTTTTCCAGTTCATGCTCTCGTTTGCTGACATCTGTTTGAAAAATGGTTGGCCCTTGGTCCTGGAAGTAGCTTCGCCAGGTCGAAAGTTGGTTGGCGTGGATGCCCTATTTCCGGGCCGTTTCTGCCACGTTATTGGTGATAAACGATTCGAGTACGACCTTGAATTTCAAGGATGCTGGATGGCTCTTGAGCTTCTTTCCCATGAGATATACCTCCATGTTGCTTCAGTATATCTCACGACGCCATCCCCAATTGTGTGTAAAAGCCAGCAGTAAACAAGCAAGCAGAGATCTAAGAGCGCCATGCTCCATCCAGAGACTCTGACAGAACAGGAAAAAGCTCTTCCAAGCAGGCCACTAGTCATAAGGGAAAAGCTTGTGA
>VBHI01000164.1:10617-20825 GCA_005881495.1 Chloroflexota bacterium | reverse complement strand
TTGGCGATTATAGAGAATGTGCCCCTTCCCCTCATAAGCATGAGCGTAGGTTGGATTGAGCTGAATGGCTCGATTAAAGGCATCGAATGCCTCCTGGTAGCGGTTAAGACTGCTGCAGGCATCACCCCTGGCATCGTAGGCATCAGCGTAATGCGCATCGAGTTGCAACGCGCGCTCATATGCGACCAGGGCTTCTTCGTAATGACCACTATTGTGGAGGGTATTGCCTTCATCCAACCATTGCTCCTTGGTTTTCTGACTGGAGAACATGTGCAATGCAGTTAAAAAGGCCTGCACATCTGGGTAACGATTTGCACGATCCTTGGAGAGAGCCTTAAGTATTGCTCGTTCAACGGGCACTGGGAGATAGGGATTGAATTGGGTTGGAGCAATAGGTTCCTCTGTTTGATGCTTCAGGGCCATAATAGCAGCATTGGGGCCAACAAATGGATTGCGCCCTGTTAACATTTCATAGGCAATCACCGCCAGGGCATACTGGTCGCTGCGCTTGCTAAGCATTCCATCAAACTGTTCAGGCGCCATGTACAAAGGCGAGCCAATGATATCGACAACCGTTGTTCTCGGCGTGGAGAGGATGACTGCAATTCCGAAGTCGGCCAATAAGGCATCGCCCCTGGTGTTAAAGAGGATATTTTCTGGTTTGAGGTCACGGTGGATGATGTTTTGTTGATGAGCATAGGAAAGAGCTTGCCCGATTTGCGTCAGGATATTCAGAGTCACATCCAGTTGCAAAGGGTGTGGGTGTGCCGCTTGTAAATGATCGCGTAGAGAGCCGTCCGGAGCATATTCAATGACAAAGTAGGGGATACCACCATCCTCTATGCCAACGTCGAGGATAGGCAAAATGTTGGGGTGTTTCAGCATTTCCAGAAGTTGCGCTTCCTGGAGGAAATTCTCACGTTCCTTCTGTGACCCGAGATACGCGCGATGCAGTAGTTTGATCGCGACAATACGATTCTTAAGATAGATATGCAGACCCTTATATACTCGCCCAAAGGAGCCAGCAGCGATTTCTTCGATGATGCGATAGTTGCCTATCTGTCTTCCTAATATAATTATTTTCATTCGCCATGCTTTTGGCCTCAAAAATGAGAGCAAGATGCACCTATAGATACATATTGCGACCCTGGTGGTGCGGTAGAAACACTGTATGTGGCTTCATAATATTAGACGTTGAAGGTGAGTAAAAATAAATTATGCTACAAGGCGACCACATACGAACCAGGCGATCCCTTGTGGTCGCCTTCATTCCTTATGCTTTCAATATTCTTCTCAATACAGTGGGCAGAATGCCACCATTTTGATAGTAAGTCACATCAATCGGACTATCTAAACGGGCGAGTGTTTGGAATGAGAATGTAGAGCCATCCTCGCGAGTGACTTTGACCGTCACTTCCTGGCGCGGCTTCAAACCAGCCTCTATGCCCTCGATGTCGTACACTTCTTTTCCTGTCAGGCCCAGCGATTCTTTATTCTCGCCCTGTTTGAACTGCAGCGGCAGAATACCCATCCCCACGAGATTGCTGCGGTGAATCCGTTCGAAGCTCTCGGCGATGGCCGCACGAACACCCAACAGCAAGGGACCTTTGGCTGCCCAGTCACGCGAGCTACCAGAACCATACTCCTTGCCAGCAATAACAAGTAGGGGAATACCTTCCTGCTGGTAATGCATAGAAGCTTCGTAGATAGTGGTCTGTTCGCCATCGGGCAAGTGGACGGTATAATATCCCTCCTTATCGGGCACCAGGCGGTTATGCAGGCGAATGTTCCCGAAGGTACCGCGCAACATTACTTCGTGGTTGCCGCGTCGCGCTCCGTAGGTGTTAAAATCGCGCTTTTCCACACCCTTCTCGATGAGGTAGTGACCGGCAGGACTGGTTGGAGAGAAACTACCGGCGGGTGAGATGTGATCGGTAGTGATTGAGTCATCGAGCATGGCTAAGACCCGCGCACCGCGAATGTCTTTTACCGGTGCTGGTTCAGCAGACATGCCATGGAAAAAGGGAGGCTCCTGGATGTACGTTGAATTGGGGTCCCAGTCGAAAAGTTCGCCCGTTGCATTTGTCAATGAACGCCAATGTTCGTCACCTTCAAAGACAGAAGCATAGTTCTTGGCGAATACCTCGGGAGTAACGGCTTTATCAACGACCTCGCTCACTTCATGCTGGGTTGGCCATAGATCACGCAAATAGACCGCCTCGCCATTGACATCCGTGCCAATGGGGTCTTTTGTTAGATCAATGTCCACAGTTCCCGCAAGCGCATAGGCCACTACGAGAGGAGGAGAGGCCAGGAAGCTGGCACGCACCTGGGGATGGATGCGCCCCTCAAAGTTACGGTTACCGCTCAGTACCGCAGCGACCACAAGATCGTTTTCCTGTACAGCCTCGGCAACTGGTTCTGCTAAAGGGCCGCTGTTGCCGATGCAATTGTGGACCGCTACTGTACCTGCCACGAAGGCATGTTGATCGTTCACCGCCAGGTCGAACACCGCCCGCCTGCCTGCTGGCCGTCGTTCCACCACCTGGAGCGCGAGTGTCGGCAGCGTGCGCGCTTCCTTCTCGATGCAGTAGCGCTTCGAAGTCTCTGCTTCCGCATGCGAGCGCAATGGCGCAAACCACTCGCGCGCGCCAATCTTGCTGAACAGTTCGACAGGTGACGGGAAGTCGCATGAATCTCTATGCAGTGGCTGGAACTTGCGTGCTGTCGGTTGTGGCAGCCGCGAAAAGCGGTCGTGGCCCTCCAATAGTGCGTAGTGAGTGGAGATTACTGCCTCGCGCTCCATCAGCTCCACCGCCGCTATCCTGCGCGCACGGGAGAACGATAGCTCGTAGTCTGCCTGGTGCAACTCCTCCAGACGGGCCGACATCCACAGGCGTTGCTGATGAATCTGGTCCACCAAACGCCAGTACACCGCCGCCGCGCTGGCTCGCAGGGCCTTGTCCATACAATAGCGGAATCCCACGCGCTCTACGAACGAGAGGCCGTCTGGAAGCTCCAAGCGTACCTCCACGCGAGGGATACCGTCCTGTGCTGCCGGGTACGAGGAAGTTGCGCGGCGCGTGGGATACTCGTAGACGTTGGCTCCATTGGTCTTCACCCCACAGCGCGCCAGCAGACGGGTCACGTAGTCCATCACTTGCTTGAGAGCCTCCACATGCTCTGGTATGGTGCTTTGGGAATAGGAAGGCGGCTCTAGCGTTGCCTCCTCCTCGCACTCACCCCAACGGTGCAAGCCAGGTGCGTGCCCGTCCGCCCCGAAGAGCCCGCCCAGGAACTCGCGCACCACTGTGACAGGACACTGTTCATCTAATACGAATGCCGGGAGCGTCGGCGCCTGCTGAATGCGCCGCCCTGTGCGCACACCGGGCAACGTGCTGATGGCGTCCGTGAGCGGCTTCGGCAGCACGATGGTCCACTTCCTCTGGTCGTAGCGCGTTGCCGCAGGACGATAGCCGGTAAGCAGCTCAACGTCGTCGAGAACCGCCTCGCGATCCATGGCCTGCCCAACGTGCATCCGGCCCTGCCCCAGGAGGCTGATCGAGCCGTCGCTAAGCAGATGTCCGAGCAGGCGCGCGAACGCCAGTGTGCGCAGGCGTTCATACGACGTGTCTATCGTGAATGTCAGGTTGCCCACATGCAGTGCGTAACCGGCTTCGTCGTCACTAGGCTCGTCCAACGGAGCCTCAAGGCCAACCACAACGCGATCCTGGCCCAATATGAGCTGGTCGGCGCGCACCCAGCGCCCGTCCGTACAGAGGATCTCATGGTCCGAGGTGCAGACCAACGTGCGCCCGTCTTGCAGGACGAGTGAGACGCACTCGCGCTCGCCCTGAACCATCATCTCGGCCTGCGTCGCTGTGCCCAGCCTGCCGTCTGCAGTGGGAGCGAGCAGTGCGACTCCTCCAGTGCTCGCCATCTGCTCGATGCGTCGTGCGGTGCCGTTGGCAAGCAATACTGGCGTTCCCTCGGCAATACAGGTGGTGCAGCCGAAGCCGACCAGGTGGAAGCGCAACGCCTCCAGGTATGGCACCAGGTCAGCATTCGTAAGATAGTCCATGACGGCGCGCGAACCAGGAGCAAGGCTGGTCTTGACGGTTGGTTTGACGGATAAGCCACGCTCTACAGCGTGCTTGGCAACCAGGCCGGCGGCGATCATCACGGAGGGGTTAGAGGTATTTGTACAACTGGTAATGGCGGCTATGGCAACAGAACCGTCGGTCATATGTGTCTCCATACCAGTCATAGATACGAGAACATCATGCTCATGGCCGTTCTGTCCGTTCGCGCTTTTTGACCCCATTTTATCCTGGTCTTCTTTCTGGACAACCGGGTCTGGATCGCTGCTACCGCCCTCATAGCCAAGGCGATTAAGGGCGTTCTCTGTCTCATTGTTCTCTTGCTTCTTAAAACGATCAGCAAAGGCGGCGCGAAACACCTGTCCAAGGTTGCGCATAGAGACACGGTCCTGGGGACGACGTGGGCCAGCCAGGCTGGGTTCGATGGTTCCGAGGTCCAGTTCGAGCAGGTCATCGAAGTACGGTTCAGGCGCATCGTCCGTGCGGAAGAGTCCCTGTGCCCTGGTATAGCGCTCGACAAGATCCACCAGTTCCGCTTCACGTCCCGTATTGCGTAGATAGCGGAGCGTCTCGGAATCAACAGGGAAGAACGTAGAGGTAGCGCCAAATTCCGGGGACATATTGGCGATAGTGGCACGGTCGGCGAGCGGCAACTGGCTGAGGCCGGGGCCCGTAAACTCAACAAACTTGCCAACAACGCCGCGCTTGCGCAGAATCTGCGTCACAGTGAGCACCAGGTCGGTAGCAGTTGAACCCTCCGGCAGCGCACCAACCAGGCGCATGCCGATCACTTCAGGCGTGAGCAAATAGAGAGGCTGGCCCAGGAGCACGGCTTCTGCCTCGATGCCACCGACACCCCAGCCAAGAACACCCAGGCCGTTGATCATGGTCGTATGGGAATCTGTACCGACGAGTGTATCAGGGTAAGCGATTGTCTCGCCATCCTCGTCTTTCGTCATGACAACAGAAGCAAGATACTCAAGATTCACCTGGTGGACGATACCCGTCCCTGGAGGCACAACACGAAAATTGCTGAAGGCCTGTTGTCCCCAGCGCAGCAAGGCGTAACGCTCGCTGTTGCGCTCGTACTCGCGCTCTACATTTCGCGCAAAGGCCAGGGTTGAACCGAACATGTCCACCTGGACTGAGTGGTCGATCACCAGGTCGGCGGGAACAAGGGGGTTGACCTTCTGCGGGTCACCATGCATGCGAGCAACAGCGGAACGCATGGCTGCGAGGTCCGCGACGGCGGGTACTCCAGTAAAATCTTGCAATAGGACACGAGCAGGAAGATACGGGTACTCTGCTTCTAACTTTGAGGCCTGACCAGGCTCCCAGCGTGCCAGGGAGAGGACATCATCCTCGGTAACCAGCTCTCCTCCTGCGTAGCGCAGGGCATTCTCTAAGATGATTTTGACCGTGAAAGGCAGCCGGTCAATACCTTTCACGCCTCGCTGCGTCAGCGCATCCAGGTGAAAATACGTGATTTTTCGGGAAACGCCTTGTAATGTTGTACGCGCGCCAAATAAGTCTTTGTTTGCAGTCATAGAATTATCCTTAAGTGTCGTAGTGTTGTTCTTTAGGTGGGGACCAGGCATGACTGACTTGTGGATGCCAGGTTCACAAACCTAAGCAAAGAATCTCTTTACTTTTATTATATGTGACACAACAGAGAAGCGGCAAGGATGGAACAGAGAAACAGAGAAGTCTTGCCTTGCTACATTTCTCAGCATGATATTGCTACAAGACAAAAAAGGTGCTACACAATACATGTTATATAACATCTTAGATCAAATGTACGTTTGTATTGACAAAGCATCGCTGTTTTCGCTACAGTAGAGGAGGGTGGGGCGAGGAAAGCTGCAGATTGGATAGGCCTACTAGACGACCATGATGTAGATACAGGGAAAAAGGGAGAAAAGACGCCCATGGGGATGTTGTGTTTGGATGCCGAGGATTGCAACTTTGAAAATCGAGAGATTGCGCGCTTTTGCGCACAGTGCGGGATCCCGTTACAGGGAGCGCTGGTACAGGGTCGCTATGAAATACTGAGATTAATCGGCAGGGAACGCACCACGGTGGCTTTAGAGGCCATAGACCGTCGCAGAGGCCACGGCGTCATATTACGTGTACTACGTCCGCGGCAGTCCACTGTAGTAGAGCGAGAAACGTTTTTACAGGACGCGGAACTGGCAATCTCACTATCCAGTCAGATGCAGGAACCCGGCAGTATCTATGTGACGGACTATGGGCAAGATGGGCCTGTAGCTTTCCTGGTAAAGTCAGAGTTGGGCCCCTACAACTGGCTGGCAATTGGAAACCACCTTTATGAGCTAGCACACTATGTTGAGGCCCTGAGCGCGTATGAGGTGGCTACGACAGAGGATGAGTTGTCGGTGGAGGCATGGAGTGGAAAGGGAGCAACATTGCTGCACCTGGGGCGTGCAGAGGAGGCTCTGCTGGCTTATGACCATGCACTCTCACTCTACCCAAATGATCCCGATTTATGGAATTCCCGGGCGAACGTATTACACGAATTGCAGCGCAATGATGAAGAGATGTATTGCTATGAGCAGGCATTAGCATACGACCCAAACTATGCCTTTGCCTGGAGTGGAAAGGGGATGACGCTGGCTGAGCAAGGTCGGACAGAAGAGGCTCTGCTGGCATTTGACCGGGCACTGGTGCTCGATCCCCAACAGGGTGTGATCTGGCAGGCGATGAGCGATACACTGTATAGCATCCAACATTACGCTGATGCCCTGATTGCTATTGACCGCGCCCTGGAATTAGAGTCCAGCAACGCGGCGCTGTGGGATACGAAAGGGAATATTCTCCGCCATTTGAAGAGACCGGACGAAGCATTCTCTATGCACGAGCGGGCGACACAGCTTGATCCACAAAACGCAACGGCCTGGTTTGATCAAGCAAACGATTTGCGGGATATGCGGCGATTTGCTGAGGCTTTAGTAGTTTACGACAAAGCGCTTGCACTTGACCCAACACTAGCGGGAGCATGGTATAATCGAGGTAACGTCCTGGCGGCATTGCGGATATTTGAAGAGGCGCTCGAATCGTATGATCATGCACTTGATTACGATGAGGGATTGCTTTCCGCGTGGTATAACAAGGGCAGCCTGCTGCACGAGTTAGGGCGGCATGAAGAGGCACTGGCTGCATTTGATCGGGCGCTGGCCGTAGACGTACATTATATAGCAGCCTGGAACAACAAGGGATTGGCCCTTTTTGCTCTCAATCGCCTGGATGAGGCGCTGGCGGCGTTAGATCAGGCCACTTCATTTGCGCCTGAGGAGCCTGATGCCTGGTATAACAAGGCGGTTGTGCTGGATAAGCTGGGCAGGGGGCAGGAGGCGCGCTCCTGTCACGAGTGGGCCCAAACGTTAGAAGCGCAAGCCAGTCGTGCAGGGGCATGATTGTGCGCGATACATCGGGGAAGTGATACTGACTTTTATCAAAATAATCCGGTCATCCGTCGTGGCCGATGTATCGCGCCCAGCGCCGATGTATCGGCCCTCGGTGGATTTTCCGCTCTCCAGATGAATAAGTCAAACAGCATGATCGAGTCCTTACAGTTCGTAGAGGACAATAAAAGAGGAGTTAGCATATTGAAACGCTGCGCCGATCAGATTGACTGCGGCTATGAGAATCGGGACAGCGATCTATTTTGTCGGGCGTGTGCGCTACCTTTATTGAACACTGCACTGGCTGGTCGCTACAATATACATGCCCTGATTAGTAAAGGCGGCTACGCGGCGGTCTTTCACGGGGTCGATCAGAATCTTTCTCGTCGCATCGCGATTAAGGTTTTGCTGCCCAGTAAAACGACGCAAACCGAACACGAGCATTTTCTGCGCGAAGCGCGTATTGCCGCGGCGCTTGACCATTCCAACATCGCGCCCGTGCTTGATTATGGCAAGGATGGTCCCAGTGTCTACCTGATAATGCCTCTCTACACCGCCGGCTCTCTGCGCACACGGCTCGCAAAAGCAGGTGGTCCTCTGCCCGCTTCTGAGACAATGAATAACTTTCACCAGCTTGTCAACGCTCTCCACTACGCGCACACGCGGCCTCGTCCGGTCATCCACCGCGATATAAAACCGGAGAACATCCTGATTCATCCAGAAGATAATCGCCTGGTGATCACGGATTTTGGTATTGCCCGCTCCCTGGAGCCTGGCGCGCGGGTAGGAAAGACGATTACCGTGCGCGGGACGGTGGGCTACATGGCGCCTGAACAGACAAGCGGCATTGTCGATCCACGCAGCGATCAATATGGCTGCGCGGTCGTGTTGTACGAGATGCTGACAGGCTATCATCCACTCGATTCGCAGGGAGGCGGTATTCTACTCCCTTCTCAATTAAACTCCGACCTGCCTCCAGCTCTGGACAAAGTAGTATTACGCGCTCTGGCGTCTCGCCCAGAAAAGCGATACGCTAGTATGTTGGAGTTTATGCAGGCTTTCGACCTGGCATGCCTTCCTGGCACCAGGGTACATATAACGCCTCCAGCCAATCCTGTGAATTTACCCTCCGCACGCGGTACCTCAAACACCGCGTTACCTGTTGTTCAAGTGGGAGGAAAGAACTATGCAACAGAACGTATGGTCGATGGGCAGTCAGGGGTAAGTGCACAGGTAAACACAAGCACCGTGCGTGAGAAATGCCTTGAGGGTGATGAGCTGAGAAAGCAGCAACGATATTCTCAAGCATTACAGGCATATGAAGAAGCTCTGCGCATGGATCCACGCAATTTCTATGCCTGGAATGGCAAGGGGACAACACATTACAACCAGGGCAACTATAAAAAGGCGTTGGAGGCTTATCAAAGGGCGACCGAGATTGACCCCAGCAATGCAATCGCATGGGTTAGCGCGGGTCTGGTATTAAATCGTTTGGAACGGTACCAGCAGGCCCTCGTGCATTTCGAGCGGGCATTGTCGATTGATCCGCACTATGTGCCGGCATGGAATGGCAAAGCCGACGCGCAGCTTGATATGAATATGCCTGAAGAAGCCCTCTCCTCTTATGAACAGGCACTGGTGTATGATCGCGAGAGTTTCCAGGCGTGGAACGGCATTGGGAATGCACGCTCCTGCCTGCACGCTTTCTCCGGCGCTGTCGATGCCTATACCCACGCGCTACTGGTGAATCCAAGAAGCGCGGTAGCATGGTGTAACAAGGCAGAGGCCCTGATTCGCCTGGGGCATAATAAGGCAGCGTTGGAAGCGCTGAATGAAGCGACAGAGATGGATCGCAGCTACAGCCGCGCCTGGTCGTTGAAGGCGGATGTCTATGAAATACTAGGCAACTCCCAGGAGGCGCAGAAAGCCCGCCGCCGCGCCAAACCCTGGGGATTGATGAACTAAACTAACTTGCAATGCCCCGGCGCATTGATACAGTGCCTAAGACTACGGCGGCTAAGGCCGAGAGCGCGAGTATCGCCATATCGAGGGCAAATTGGTCGGACGAACTATAGAATATAGCCATCTCCATCGCGTGTCTCCCATAGGTGAGAGGGACGAAGGCGGCAATATTCTGAAGCCAGCCCGGTTCAAAGGCCAGCACCCCAATACCGCCTGCCAGAAAGTACAGATAGATCGCGACGTTGATGGAGACAGCAATCACAACCTGAATCCTTTGTAACGCTGCTCCAACAGCAACACCAAGCCCTGAACTGAAGAGAGAGACCAGGGCTACCGTGAGCAGGGTACTCAACCAGTAGAAGCCTTCTGGATGTATCCAGCCCAGGACATACCCCAATAAGAGGACAAATGTACCCAGACAAAACGTGATGATGAAGCTGGCAAAGACCTTTCCGGCTATAATGACCCCCCTGGCTACAGGTGACAGGAGCAACTCCTTGACGGTACGGGTCTCCCACTCGCGGGCAGTGGCGAGTCCGCCGTTAATGAGTCCACTAATGGTGAGCAGCAGAACGATGGTGGGTATTACGCTATACTCGAATAACTGCACATCGCGTAGTCGCAAATCATGCTCGTTCACAGTGACTTTGATGGGACTACTACTTCCCTGCGCCCGGTAAAATTGCGTAATGACAGCGGGAACGGAGCGACGGATATCATTGGT
>VBHI01000164.1:9249-10423 GCA_005881495.1 Chloroflexota bacterium | reverse complement strand
TAACAAAAAGCCGATAGGTGGAACAAAAGTCGCTGAGATGTTTGTCGGTTGACGCAACCAGATCCGTATATCTTTTCTGAGTATGACCCAGATAGATCGGAAAAATGCGATGAACATAGACTTCTCTCCTTCGTAAATCAGTGCGCAAGCGTGCTGCGTCGTAGGGCAAGCGCTGCCAATATGACGAGAACAGCAGCATAGCCAACGAGAATCAATGCGTTTGTGCTCACTCCATAGGTGTTCAGGTTAAAGCCGTGGAAAGCATGCTGTTGTAAGACGATAGCGTAGTAGATGGGAAAAGCCTTGGCTATGAATTGTATTGCCGGAGTGGAGAAGGAAAGCGGCCCAAAGGCACCGCTCAAGAAAAAGAGCGGTATGGACGTTCCGAAGGCAAGCGCGAGGAGGGGCTGACGCTGCTTCATGGTTGTTCCTAAAAACGCTCCCCAGGCAATGAAGATAACAAGGCACAGAAGCGTGAAGCCGATGACTTCGTTCCAGTGGACAGGATGTACGCCTATGATGAAGATGAGCACGGCAAGCACAACAATTACGGAGGCGAGACTCATGACAAACGCGGCCAGCATCTTTCCAACAATGATGGCCCAGCGACTGGCAGGAGAAAGCAGCAATTCTTTGATGGTCTCTTTCTCCCATTCACGCGCAGACGCCGTTCCCGATTGCAGGATACCGGCAAGTACCAGCCCGATTACCAGAATTGAGACGGTCAGGTAGGGAATGTAGTCGGTATCCTGTGCATACGCATCAGCCTCTTTGGGCGTGACTGTGACCAGGTCGGGCAAGGCTTTGGCATAGAAGCTGGTGATAGAAAGCGGCACAGCGCGGCGAATGTCATTGGTAAAGTCGGTGTTGAGGTTGTTGATATCAACATGAACCTGTACAGACTGGTTGTTCTGAATGCGCGTATCAAAATCGGTGGGTATCGTGACCACCGCGACGATCTTTCCCGCCTGGATCAGGTTGTCTGCTTCGCTAGCTGTCGCGGTTTGCAGTCGGAACGAATGGGCATGACTCATAGCATCGTAAAACTTCTGGGCGTAGGGACCTGTATCGTTCATGACGACAGCGGTGGGGGCCTGGCCCCCAGACACTACAAACAAACTCATCAATATAAGAATGTTCACCGGCACAAATATACCGATAATGGTAAATAATC
>VBHI01000164.1:0-9243 GCA_005881495.1 Chloroflexota bacterium | reverse complement strand
CAGATGACACGTAGAGTATAGCCAGGTTTTGCTAGCATGATATGCACTTCCTTTCATCGCTGCTGACCCCACCACCCCACCAGGTTGACTTTACACGTTGTGATGCTGCGCATCGCACGTGCGGCCGATGGGTGGGCGTGTAGAGTAGGGTTGACCCTCGCGGTCAACCTTAATCTCGTAATGCCGTCCCTGTTAAATACAGGAATATTTCGTCAAGGTTGGGTTCGCGAATAACAATATCCCTGATCTCCCCTTCCTGGGTAAGTATGGTGATGATCTGCGGAGCGATATTATACATGCCCTGCGTGGTAATCTTCAGGTGCGCACCATCCTGAGTCACCTCTTTGACCCCTTCGATGGCCCGTAATGCGTCGACAGCTTTGCTTGGCTTCACGGTCTCCAGCTCAATGACACTCCCCCCATAGGTTTGTTTGAGATGTGCTGGGGTGTCCTCAGCCACCAATTTGCCGTGATCAATAATTGCTAACCGCTCGCAGAGTGCCTGGGCTTCTTCAAGGTAGTTCGTGGTAATCAACACCGTCTTGCCCTCGTCGCGCAGCGAAAGAATATAGTCCCAGATCACCCGCCTGGCCTGGACATCCACACCCAGCGTTGTTTCGTCAAGATAGATCAGTTTGGGATCATGCAGTAACGCTCGTGCAAGAGCCAGGCGCCTCTTCATTCCACCAGAGAAGGTGCTGACGCGAGAGTCTTTGCGATCGAGTAGTTGCACCAGTTCGAGTAGTATGGTGATGCGCTCTTTCTTTTCTTTACGGGGAATACCGAAGAGATCAGCATGAAAATCCATGTTTGTCCAGGCGGAGAGTTCTTCGTAGAGCGCGGTTTCCTGTGGCACTGAACCGAGTATCTGGCGCACCTGGCGAGCATTGCGTCGAACGTCATAACCCATAACTCGTACTTCGCCACTGGTGGGGACACTCAGACCGCTGATCATATTGATGGTGGTTGTTTTGCCTGAGCCGTTTGGTCCCAACAGCCCATAAATCTCGCCCTGTCGCACTGTCAGTGTCAAACGATCAACGGCCTGAAATTTGCCAAAGGACTTACACAGTTCTTTGATCTCTATGGCCGGCATAGAGGTTCCACCTGTCTGTGCTGTACTTGTTGTCACTTGTGTAGCTTCTTTACTCATATATTCCTTCCTTGCTGTTGTTCGGTATCTACATTTCCTGCCCTATTGCTTTTTTCTTCATCCCCGGATACGGCTGCCTTCTTCATTCCCCGAATGCGGCTGCCTGGTCCGTTGAACATTCCTGTGAATACTCTTGCTGATCACGCGGGAAATTCGGGGGCAGCAAGCCAAAACGGTCGCCTGTGTGTGATGCAACAAAGGATATGTTGAAGATGATGCGCTGGAGTTTTGTTTGTAAATCGCGCAACTCACCTTCAGAAAGGCCCTGTGCCATGATCTTAGAGAACTCTCTTACAGCATCGGGCAAGAATCGCATGATGTCCCGCCCCTCATCAGTAAGATAGACCTTCACCAGGCGGCGGTCCTCGCGGTCATGTTTACGCTCAACCAGGCCGTTCTGTTCCAGCCGTTTCACAATGCCCGTCATCGTAGGCGCATCGATTGCACGCTGCTGACTCAACGTGCCAAGCGTCTGCCCATCTTGCTCATGTAGAAGAGACAGCACACCCCATTGAGGAGGCGTGATGACATACGGCTTATCATGCTCTATACAACACGCTTTCAACGCTTCATAGAAGGCATACGCGACACTGCGCTGAGCATAGAATAGCCAGTATCCAAGGTGGTCTTCTGACCGGAATGTCATAGCTTTTCTTCCATAAACTTATCATTAGTGTGCTAATATTTAGTATACTAAAGATATTACAAGATAATAAGGGCTGTGTCAAGACTAATCTTCAGAGTCTCTATTCTTTCACAGAAGAGAGGGAAATTCTGGCTGTTCTGCTACGAATCTGTCTTCATCTCAGAACTCCGTTCACAATGCTATTCCAGCCCGGCAACTACTGCTCCGCCTCCTGGTCCAACCTCTTCAACCGTTCTGCATAGCGCGATCGCAGCGACTCAGACATGGCGAGGCCTGTCCCACCATGGTGCAGCATAGTGATCTCCGCCATGATACAGAGAGCGATCTCTTCTGGCGTGCTCCCACCGAGGTCAAGACCGATAGGAGCGCGCACACGCAGCAGTTTTTCAGCGGGAACTCCCTCTTCGTGCAGGAGTTTAAAGACGGCCCAGACGCGGCGCTGGCTGCCGATCATACCGATATATGCGGCAGGAGCGTCGATGATGGCGCGCAGCCCCTGTACATCGTGCGCATGAGCGCGAGTGACAAGGACGATGTGGGTGCGTGGGGTGATGGGATATTTGCGCAGCGTCTCTTCGATATCACCCACCAGCAAGCGTTTCGCATCAGGGAAGCGTTCGCGGCTGGCAAACGACGCGCGATCATCGGTCACGCTGACGGAGTAGCGCATCAGGTGCGCTATGGAGGCCAGAGGAGCGGCAATATGACCAGCGCCCGCGATGAGGAGCACGGGAGGAGGCAAGAACGGCTCAACAAAGAGCTCTGCCCATGCATTTTCAGGGCCAGCTATTTTTTCGATGTGGGGTTTTCCGGTTGAGATGGCGCGATGAGCGTTCTCGACAAGCACTTCCTTGCATCCCCGCTGACTGAAAGTAGACGCGCTGTAGAGTGCGGATGTATCTAGCACGTCGGAGTTGCAGGGATGGCTTTCAAGCTGCACGGTCAGGGAGGGAGGCGAAATTGTGGGAAGTTCAAGGGTACCAATCGTGCCGCCATCCTCGTGGACAAGCATGTGCTGACCTACGAGGGAACGCCAGGGACCACCTGCGGCGACAATGGTGATCAAGACAATAGCGTGCTCACCCTCAAGCGCTTGTTGAATAGTGAGGGCGAATTCCATCATGCCCGGTTGACCCGGGAGCAAAGTATTGTGCCAGGGCTGGATAAATACGTCGAAAATGCCGCCGCAAACGCCCTGGCTCTCCATGGCTATCTCTTCGGTTAAATCCACCTGGACGGTGCTTGGGCGCAGTGTATCAATGACATTGAGGGCGCTGCGCCATACCTCGGCCTCGCCGCAACCGCCACCGACGGTGCCACTGATCCTTCCACCCCGATGGACAAGCATTTTCGCACCCACTTCACGCGGCACGGAGCCTTTGCGCCTGACAATAGTTGCCATAGCGATGGTCTCTCCACGCTCCAGTTCCTGTAGGAGTTCTTGAAAAAGTTCTCGCACGTATTGATTCCCTTAGAAGGTTTTCAAATCATAGGCAACCACAGGTTGCTCGTTCAGTTATGTATTATGTATTGTACAATATCAGGTTTTTCCTGGAGGGGATCTGGCTTTCCTCTGAGTGAGAAAGAAGATACGAAAAAACTGTGAAGGCTGCTCCAGAAGAGTGGTATTATGTTGTTACGGGCGAGATGAACCAGAGCGATCACTTGTGGTCGCCATTACTCTACCGCGAAGCGCTCCTATCGGCGCTTCGCGGCCGTGAAGTGAGAAACGTGTATAGTAGGGCCGACCCTTGCGGCTTTCAACAGTAGGGTTTTTGGGGCGGATCGTCACAGTCGTAGGGGCGGGAGTGGTGCGGAGTGGAGTGGGGACGCTTGCGTCGCCCATGGGGGGCAGGGACGAAGCGGCAGGGGAACAGGACACAGGGCGACCCAAGGGTCTCCACCCTTCTTCCCTGCCACCCCCGCCCCTACGGGACGAACCCGCTTCCCTGCTCGTTTCACAAAATACCTACCCTTGAGAGGGCCCTTGCGGTCGGCCTGGAAACTCTATTATTTGGAGGTGAAGTATGACATTCAATATACGTCAAAAGATATATGACAGAGATGGGATGCTACTTGAGAAGGTAGCAGAACAATACAAAGAACAATTATCAAAGTCATTCTTTGAGTCACCTGAGGGGCAGGCGCTGCTAGATGAAGGTATAGAACCCGGCTGGTCCGACATGGTGGTCGATTTAGGCATGAACTACTTACGCGTCACACCAGCAACGATGTCGCCCGACAACCTGCAAGAAATACTGTTCAATCTCTTCCCGCGCAAAGTGTCCGCTGAAGCGGACGAAGCGCCCGTTATCATTCACGAGTTGCAGTACTTCTGGAAATTCTTGCAGCGTGAGTTCCACCTGGAGAATGCCGCTGCCTGCCTGAAAATACTGGATGACGAAGCAGCAAATGAGCTAAAAGAAGAAATGAATAATCCCGCCAACTTTGGCATAGCCAAGTCGTTCTTCATGATGGGCAAAGATCGAGGCTTCGATATGAGCACTGAAGAGGGATTACAGTCGTGGATGGAAACATATAATGCTGGCCTCGCGGCAGGAACACAACCGCGTATCCCATTGCCCGGCGAACAAAGAAGAAGTGCCGGTAATATACGTGACAGGATAAAGATAGTAAGTCCGAGCCGGGCCAGAATGGCAAAAGCTAGTCGGAAGAAGAATCGCAAAAAGAAGTAGGAGCACATATCTTTTTGTGATGTGTTCATCTCTCCGACGACTTGTAATGCTCATTTTTGGAATGGAAGCAGGATCTCATGGACGATACAAGCAGGAATACCTCCCCGGGTGAAACGAGCAGCAGAGGCAGTTCAGGTCCGCTGGTGCCAGTCACTACAAACACGAACTTGAAAGATATCCGGACGGCGATAGATGCGAACATCTCTCCAGATGGCAAGCGCGTGGCCTTTGTGGTGTGGGAATGGGTACCAGACAGATCAAAACAACACGCGCGCATCTGGACAGTCAATACCGGTGTCAGAGATGACAAAGTTGACAGAAGCGAGGCACAACCATTTACCAGGGGTCCGCGCGCCGATATCTGCCCGCGCTGGTCTCCGGATAGCCAGCAACTGGCCTTTATCTCCAGGGGCGAAGGCGAGAAGGACAGACCACAATTGCATGTGATACCTGCCGAGGGTGGCGAAGCAAGGCAGGTGTGCAAGATGCCCAATGGCGTCAGTGACCTTTCATGGTCACCTGATGGCAAACGTATCGCTTTTCTTTCCGTAGATGGAGAAGAACCTGTAAGTGATCCCTTCGTCTTCATACCAGGGCAGGGTCGACATCGCCGCTTGTGGACGGTGCGCGTAGATAGCGATAGTCCTGAGCCTGTTACACCCGGTGGACTGAGCATCTGGCAATACAGCTGGTCACCAGATGGGAAGCAGTTTGTCGTCTTCTTCGCGCATGGCCCCGGTCTGACGGACTGGTTTCGCGGGCAAATCGGCGTTGTGAAGGCACACGGCGGAAACATACGCCAGTTGGGCGAATTAACCCGCCAGGCAAGCGCGTTGACATGGTCGCCCGATGGATCGCGTATTGCTTATGTTTCCGGGGAGTGGAGCGATCCAGACAGAGGTGGCGGAGACATCTACGTGCTTTCACTCCATGATGGCGTGACGCATAACCTGACTCCGGGTATCAGCTGCAGCCCAGGCTGGTGCCAGTGGTTCCCTGATGGCAGAAAGCTGCTTTTTGTTGCCTGGGAGGGCGTGGCATATAAGCTTGGCATCGTGGACGAGACGGAGGGGACAATTACAACACTTATGAGTGATATCAATTTTGGCGAAACGTTCTGGCCGCACCTCTCGACCACAGCGGACCTGCAAAAATTTGTTTTTACCAGCTCCGATAAGCACCCACCAGAAGTATGGACCGGGGAATTTACCTTCGAAAGGAACGCGATAAACCAGGTCTATACCATCAGGAGCAGAAATCGCCTGACAGAGCTCAATCCGCTGCTCCAGGATACCCTTGAATTGGCGCGCACAGAGCAGATTCGCTACGAAAGCGTCGACGGTTGGCAGATCGATGCCCTCTTTACACGACCACTCAGGCAGAAGAGCGGCACATCTCCACCCTTGATTGTGAATGTGCATGGGGGACCAACGGGCGCCTGGACTGATGACTGGGATAATTATCGCTCACAGATGCTAGCAGCAGCTGGTTTTGCCGTGCTGCGACCCAATGTGCGCGGCAGTATGGGACGCGGCGTGGTTTTTGCCGATGCTGTGGTAGGGGATATGGGCGGCAAGGACTTGCAAGATATCCTTTTCGGCGTAGATTACCTGGTTGAGCAGGGGTTGGTGGATGCAAAGAAAGTTGGCATCATGGGCTGGAGCTATGGCGGCTTTATGACGGCATGGGCGGTGACGCAGACCACGCGCTTCAAGGCAGCTGTTATGGGGGCTGGCATCTGCGACTTCCATGGCTACCACGCGCAATCCAACATTCCAGATTGGGATATGCGTTACTTGAGCAACAAGGTAATTAGCCCTTCAGAGCACCCCGAGATATATCGCGAGCGTTCCCCAATTACCTACGCCAGCCGGGTGCAGACGCCGACACTGATTGTCCATGGAGAGAAGGACGATGTCGTACCGCTCAACCAGGCACATGCATTTTACCGTGCGTTGTGTGAGCGAAACGTCCCCACCGAACTGGTGATCTATCCTCGTGAAGGGCACAGCTTGCGCGAACGTGAACATATACGTGATTACCAGGAGCGCCTGTTGCGCTGGTTCGAGAAGTATCTATAATTCTTCCTGTAAGTCAACGACCTCGATGATTGGCAGGTGTTTCCTCCCCTGGCTTTTTTGTCGCACTTGTCGCACTTGTCGCAGTTGTTACGCATGTAGCCAGTGTGCTTTTTTACCATGAAACGTCCAGGTTTAGCTATGTTCCTGGCATCGTTCCTCCAAGGCAGGGCAACCCTGTCTTCATCATCCTCCGCTTTCAAGGATTTCGCGGCGGGGAAACAACAAGGAACCGGCGTTTACCTTCGTGAATGAACCACTTCCCCATGTTCCTTGCTGTAACCACGCAGCATGTTCGACAGGCGCCAGACCAAGTTGACTCAGAATACTGTTGCTGGCCGACGGAATGAATGGGGCCAGCAATAGTGCCAGTAAGCGTGTCGCTTCCGCCGCGGTAGAGAGCACCGTATCCAGACGACGCTCCTGCCCGGCTTGACGCGCCAGGTGCCAGGGTTCGCTGCGTTCTATATATTGATTTGTGCGGCGTACAAAGCCCCAAATGATGCTTAAAGCGCCGCCGATATCCCAGCGCTCCAGTGCGGCCCCCGCTTGCAAACGTGTCTCCTCGGCGGCTTGCTGCAGCTCTTCTTCAAGTTCACCAATGAATCCGGCAGCAGGTACGGCGCCACCGCGATAGCGGTTTATCATACTGACGACACGGTTCAATAGATTCCCAAGTTCGTTGGCCAGCTCGTCATTGTAGTGACGGATGAGGGCCGCACGCGAAAAATCACCATCCGAGGCAAACGACAGGTTACGCAGGAGGTAATAGCGCACGGCATCTGCGCCATAAGTATCTACCAGTTCCACCGGATCAATCGTGTTCCCGCTCGTCTTGGAGATGCGCTGCCCCTCCAGGGTGATAAAGCCATGCACTGCCACCTGGCGTGGCAGCGGTAACCCCGCCGAAAGCAACATGGCCGGCCCGTAGAGGCAGTGAAAGCGCGTGATGTCCTTGCCGATGACGTGGGCATCGGCTGGCCAGTAATGAGCGAATGTTGTCTCGTCAGTCGGAAAGCCAACAGCAGTCAGGTAGTTTGTCAAAGCATCGAACCACACATAAATGACCTGGCTCTCATCGCCTGGCACCGGAACTCCCCACGGTGTTACACCAGGACGCACAACGCGCGAGACGGCAAAGTCCCGCAGGCCCTGGCGAACGATGCCCAGCACCTCCGCGCGCCTGCTGGCTGGCACGATAAAATCCGGGTGCTCGTTGATGTGCGCGAGCAAGCGATCGCTATACGTCGAAAGGGCGAAAAAGTAGTTCTCCTCTTCCAACCACTCCGGTTCGATTGAGGGATGATCAGGACATCTCCCATCCACTAATTCTTCGCTGCTGTAGAAGTTATTACCGTTAGGACAGTACCAGCCGGAGTAGATGGATTTATAAATGTCGCCCCGCTGCTGCGCCCGGCGAAACATCTCCTGAGAAGCCTGGAAATGCTGCCGTTCTGTGGTACGAATCCAGCGATCAAACGAGATGTTCAGCCTGGACCAGGCCAGGCGAAAGGCCTCGTCCATGCGGTTTGTCCAGCTTACGAGGTCCGTGTTGTTCTCCTGCGCCGCCTTCACCACGTGCTGGCTGTTCTCGTCCAGCCCCATGCTGAAGTAGGTATCGTGTCCCAACAAACGATGATAGCGCGCAATGACGTCCGCGGCCACTTTCTCTAGAGAGTGGCCGATGTGCGGTGATCCGTTGGGATAATCAATGGCAGTTGTAATATAATAACGCCTACCGGCGGGGTTTTCTTCAAGGTTGCTGTTCACGTGTTACCTCTCTTCGTAGTATAAATGGTGTTGCTAGCATCAACAAAAAGAAGGGGGCGCAGGTCTGTCGCCTGCGCCCCCTATGTACAGCTAGTATGTAGCTACGCTACCGCTCATGCGAGCATTTCTGGTGTATTGAGAGAAGAGGACAGCGACACCCTGCTATATACCATAGGCATAAAGCGAGCAAGCCAAAGCATAGCCATAATAATGGTGGAAGATTGATGCTTTTGCGTCACGGTTGTCGTCCTCTTGTTTCTTGAGATCTAATGAGTAATGAAAGTGTGTTGAGGAACGGAAACGGTCTTAATAGAATATACATGCAAGTGTTGTGATTTGTCAAGTCGCAGACAGTGTGACGAAACTGTGAGTAATAGGGGTATCATTGTGACAGGCACGTAAACCGAATACTTCATACTTTAAAAGGGAGGTTGTGAGACACATACTACATCACTTCCCAGAAAAGAAGGTGAAGTTATGCGCACACGTGATAGAGAAAAAGACCATACTACTACTGTTACGGTGATCCGAAAAACCATCTGAAACACCCGTAGAAGCGATGGTATGAAAGAAATTACCAAAATGGAGGCGGGACGCTTCGAGGTCATCTAGACACATGCTTCGAGGGTCCTGCTCTCTCCTACCCATGCTTATAAGTTAAAAAAGCCCAAGAATTTTGGCTTTTTTGACTACTCTACCCCTACTCTTCGTCGCCACTTCTGCATAGAAGAGGTGCGAGTGAATAGGCGCCTTGCCCCACATATCTATCTTGGGGTAGCCCCCTTGTTGTCATTCCCAGATGGCCATAGCAGCTTTGGCCCGACCTTTCAGCCCGAGGATGTTCCAGCACCTTGCTCCGCACTCAACGGCGGGAAGGTCATTGATTATGCCGTAGTCATG
>VBHI01000427.1 GCA_005881495.1 Chloroflexota bacterium | reverse complement strand
AGGAACCACACGAGACGGGGAACCCAAGGCCAATCATCATGAGGTCCGTGAGGAGCTGACAATACGCCCCCAGGTCAGACATGCCGTGGATCTTCAGGCCAGTGACCCTGCCATCCTTGCTAGCGGCAACCTCAATGTAGTCGACCCGGTCGCGTCCGTGAGTGGTCGCAGCCAGGTTCTCATCGCGATCCTCGATCCACTTGACGGGGCGTCCTAGTTTCATGGTCGCGAAGGCCGCCACCAGTTCTTCGGGGTACACATTGAGTTTGGAACCGAAGCCGCCACCGACTTCGGGAACGATGACGCGAACGTGGTGCTGGGGGAGACCGACCGTGGCGGCCAGCAGGTTACGCAGCAGATGCGGAATCTGCGAGGAACTCCAGAGGGTCAGCGTCTTACCTGCCTTGCGGTACTCGGCGACAACGCCGCGCGTCTCCATGGCACAGGGAGCCAGTCGCTGATTGACCAGCCGTGCTTTGACAACGACACCACCATCAGCCTTGGTTTGCTCGAAGACCTTATCGATGGCATCCGTTGGTGGATGCATACTGAAGGCCACGTTGGTCTGGAACTCCTCATAGAGCAATGGTGCATCAGGCTGCATGGCTTTCTCAACGTCAACCACGGCTGGGAGTGGCTCATAATCGACTTCAATCACGTCTCGTGCATCGCGGACCGTATAGCGGTCTTCTGCGATGACGACGGCCACCGGGTCGCCATAGAAACGCACCTTGCCCTCGGCGAGTGGGCCATGGACACCCATGCCGTTAGCAATGTGTCCCAGAGGAACAGCAATCGGAACATTGCCCACTACTCCTTTGAGGTCCTGAGCGGTGTAGACAGCGAGAACGCCAGGATGGGTGCGGGCAGCCTCAGTATTGATACTGGTAATACGAGCATGCCCATAGGGACTACGGAGGACGGCCATATGGACCATGCCAGGCAGTTTGATGTCGTCAACGTAGGTCGCCTGACCAGTAATTAATCGAGGATCTTCACGCCGCTTGATCGGCGAGCCAAGCAGAGCTGCAATGCCCATAGAAATACCTGTCCTTTCTCACATGACGAGACACGAAACGGTGCCACGCAAGCACGTGGATTATTGACTGTCCGTCGGGCGATTACTCGCCTGCTCCGACTGGTTGAGAAGCGCTCGCCTGCATGCGTTCGGCAGCATACTGAACAGCACGCACGATGTTCTCATAGCCAGTGCAGCGGCACATGTTGCCTTTGAGATCATGGCGAATCTCTTCTTCGCTTGGATTGGGACGATCCTTGAGCAGTTGGTAAGAGGCCATGATCATGCCAGGAGTGCAGAAGCCGCACTGCAAGCCGTGTTTCTCCCAAAAGCCTTCCTGGATAGGGTGGAGACTCCCTTCTGGGGCCAGTCCTTCGATGGTAGTCACTTCAGAGCCATCTGCCTGCACTGCAAACACGGTACAAGATTTGACAGCTTCGCCATCGAGTAGGACGGTACAAGCTCCACACTGCGAAGTATTACAACCAATGTGGGTTCCTGTCAGGTCTAAGACATCTCGTAAATAATGAACCAGCAACAGACGAGGTTCAACTTGTGAACGGTATTGCTGCCCATTCACAGTGACAGTGATTTCACACTTCATAGTCATTGATGTTTCCTCCAGCTTAGGTCATCACCGACAAATTCCTGCCCTCAAGAGAATCGATCCATCAAACGGCTGGTCAAACCTGAGCTGGGCTGCTTTTCCTTCGAGAGGCCAGAGGGCTACCCATTTGCTTCAGCCATCTCAGGTGGCAGGCTCAACTGGCTCTTGAGGCAAGCAAAAAATTGCCCCGTGAGTTTTTCCGCTACACCTTGCAGCAAGCGTGCCCCGACACTGGCAATCGTCCCGCTCACAGTCACGGTCGCCTTCCAGTCCATGCGCGTCTGGCCCTCCTCCAGAGCTGTGAGTTGCATCTCACCAGCCAATTCCACTGCACTCCCTGGCGCTTTCCCCCGACCTTTGACAACCATCTGATCTGGCTCGTGCATCTCTGGTCGTGTCACATCCAAGGTGAACTTGGCCTTGACCGGCCCAATACCCACCGCGACGACGGCTTTCCAATGCTCTTCCCCCAACACTTCCAGGCTCGTCAATCGTTTGCGTCCCAGAAAATTCCATATGCTGCTTCCCCTTCATTAGAAGCCTGTTTGGGGAAAGGAGGCAACGAGCGAGGTCTCGCTCGCTGCTTCCCCATTCCTACTTCTTGGGAGGCTTGTGTTGCCAGTTCGCCCTACTTGTTGCCAGTCATGTCGAAGACGAGTCGTGCCGGGACGACCGCCTTCTCCACTTCCTCAAAGGCGTGATTGACATCCTCCAGGTGCCGGGTCTCATAAATCACTTTCGTGCGACCATCTGCGTGCAATTCGAAGACTTCCGCCAGGTCCAGGCGGGTTCCCACAATGGAGCCCACGATCTTGATGCCATTGAGCACGGTTTCGAAGATCGGCAGCTGCATGTAGTTATCTGCTGGCAGCGCGACAAAGACCAGCGTTCCTCCCCGTCGCAGTGCGCGGAAGGCTTGCTCGAAGGCTCGCGGCGAAACAGCCAGACTGACGGCCGCGTTAGCTCCGCCCAGCTTCTGTATGGCCTCTACCGGATCCTCTTGTTTCGCGTTGACGGTGTAGTCGGCCCCAAGTTCCTTGGCCAACTTCAGTTTCTCGTCGACCAGGTCGACGGCCACAACGGCGGCTCCTGCAATCTTGGCATACTGCAAGGCCAGGTGGCCCAGCCCACCGATGCCGAAGATGGCCACCAGGTCGGAGGAGCGGGCTCCGCTGACCTTGACCGCCTTATAGGTCGTGACCCCAGCGCACGCCAGGGGAGCAGCCTCCAAGGAATTCACCTTTGTCGGTACTTTGGCGACATAGTTGGCGAAGGCGGGGGCATATTCGGCATAGGCTCCGGGAAGAAAATAGCCGGTATAGCGTCCACTGAGACAGAGCGTCTCCCAGCCGGATACACAGTACTCGCAGGTGCCACAGGCATAGCCCAGCCAGGGGATGGCAACCCGGTCTCCCTCTTTGACGTTAGTAACCCCTGCTCCAACGCTCTCGACGATCCCCACGCCTTCATGACCAGGAATGAGGGGAAGTGTGGGCTTGACCGGCCAATCTCCATGGGCGGCGTGAATATCTGTATGGCACAGGCCCGAGGCTTCTATTTTGACGACGATCTTCCCTGGTTCAGGTTCTGGCTTGGGGATGTCCTCCAGGCTGAGAGGGGAGGTGAAGCTATGTACGACTGCTGCTTTCATTGTTTTCTCTCCTGCTCTTGGCATAAAAATACACTATTGTACGGGACACCAAAGAACTCTTCGATCAAAGACTTTGTACAGGGACGCTTTACAATCCAGTGCAGACAGCCTTGACCTCGGTATAGCTTGCAAGCGCCTCGCGGCCCAGTCGGGTTGCTTGTAACCACCAAATGGCAAGGCGGCGTCGACGACATTGTAGCAATTGATCCACACGCTCATTCGATTTTCTTCCGAAGCTGTGCCGCCTCGCTTTCTATCATAATGTATGTGCTTGCTAAGATCCCTCTCAAATGAATATACTAGAGAACGAATGTCTTTGTACAGGACATATTGTGCCCGATGAAAGCCCCAGATCTCTCTTTGAAGAAGGACAAGCTATGCAGAAAAAAAACCACGCCATCACGCGTGACGATGCCATAACGAATGCTGTGTAACGGCACATAGCAGAAAAGCCCGGAAGCCAGGTCTGGACTGAGTTTAGCGCTTTCTCATTTTATATCGTTACACAACTTTCGTTATGGCATCCGCGTGACCCCAATGGAGGCTGGAGTGGCAGAGGCGGGATGGGTCGCAACAATCAAGCGCACGAACACGCCTGAAGCCCCCAGAGGGACATGCGGGCAATCGAAGAGCGCACGACTGGTCCCCGTTTCAGGATGCGTCGGAGGCTCGACCGGTGGCAAGGCCAGACGTGCCTGCACCTGTGGCACATCCAGTAACGAGTACTCCTTGCTCCGTCCGATCACCCCGAGTCCCTGACGGAAACCTCGCCACGACGCGAGGTTTCCCTGACGCGAGTCTGTCAACCACTGGGGCCGTGTTGCCAGAGAGGCCATCGAGTCGGACGATGACCTTTTCCAGAGGGATGGACAGAGGCGTCACGTAGCTGGTGATGGCCTGGACTGCCCGCAGCAGTTCCCCTCGATAATCACCGTTGCCCGCCCCGCCGTCTGTGCCCAATTATGTGGAATTGACCCTCGTTGTCCTGAAAAACGGCAGAGGAATCGAGCGTCAAATCCACATAAGGTCCGATAAGTGGGAATTTTCCAAATTCCACTTATCATCTACCACTGATGGGTGTGAGCTTGCAAGACGGTGCTATGTGTGCGAACCACTTCTCCAGGCTATCGCCCCAGGTATCCGGGAGCACAGACCTGATCATAACGACGATGCGCAGCGGGCAATTCCGGCGTGTGAGGCAATGCTCGTTGTCGCGCGGCCTGCCTGGTTCCATCCACATCGACCACCAACCAGTGGTTCCCCAAGCGGGAACATCCGCCCCCTGGTGGAGTGGCTGCTTGAGGTCGCGCCACCAGATCCTCTTGAAACAAGGTTCGCAGCGTCTCAACGCTTGGCTGATCAAGCGCGGCAAGAAAACGGCTGAGGGTCGATCGATGAGGCAGGGTGTTTCGACCGAACAGTGCCACCAGGGCTTCACATCGGGGGCCGCGAAGCCTGCGTTCGCACTCGCATTCCACTGCATGGGTGTGCGTTCATAGTCACGACTGAGTTCTGGGCTCTCCTTCACTTTTGGGTCTTGCAGTTGTTCGCGCGGAATCTGGATGTTTTGCATCCCTATCTCATCACCATAATAGCAGGTTGGGGTTCCGCGTAGCGTGAGCAAGAGCATGTGAG
>VBHI01000426.1 GCA_005881495.1 Chloroflexota bacterium | reverse complement strand
CGGATGGCGGTCAACGCCTCCGGTACGATACTCTACGGCATGTCCGGACAGGACCTGTGGTACTCAAATGATAGTGGGACAACCTGGAAACATCGCTGGCAGTTTGATCGCAACGACATGGTATCTCTGCTGGTTGATCCCAACAATACAGAACTTCTCTACGCCGGGTTTTTTCTCCCCGCCGAAGTAATGGTTACTAGTGATGGAGGTAGTTCGTGGCAAACGTTGACGGAGTGAGGAGTGGTCAAACACCCTAGGGTATAAATAGGGATTCATCCTAATAGACAGCTCGTTTGTGTTGCTATATGCTACAATCATATTTCTTTTCAAGAAAAAGAGGATTTATGATGAAAAAAGCACATCGCTTTGCACAGACACTATTTGCAGCACTACTCAGCCTGGGGTTGCTCTTTGTGGTAGCAGGAACAGTCTCTGCACACTCGGCCCACGCCAAAGTATTGAGCGCAACACCGGCAATTGGTTCAACCATCGCGCAAGCTCCTGATAAGGTCACCGTAGAGTGCGCGGAAAATATCAATCCTAACCCGAAGCTCAGCAATCTTTTCGTCTATAGCCCAAGCGGAGAATTGATCAGCCAGGGCGACACGAAAGTCTCGCTCTCGAATCCAAAAGAGATGTCAGTTGGTATCAAACCCAATGGTAACGGCGTGTATATTGTGCGCTGGACTACTGTCTCCGCGGTTGATGGCGACCCCGATCAAGGCGCTTTTATCTTTACGGTGAAACCAGCGGTCGTCTCAGCAACACCGGCGACGTCAAATAATACCGGCGCAACGACGACAACAACGAGTACCAGTGGGACGCCCCTCTGGGCAACAATACTCATCGGCATTGTCGCCTTAGTGGTCGGCCTGGGAGCTGGTTGGGGTATCGGTCGCAGTAGGTCAAAGCCAGCGCAATCGACGCTCAGCACAATGCGTAGAGACGTGGCAGCACAGAAAGAGCCGAAAACACCTACAAAGTCTTCATAGCAGTTTTCAGAGCGAAGATCATGCTCGAACAGGAGGTACACATGCGCGTTCGACCTTTCTTCTGGCTATTGCTGGCCGCCTCTTGTATTGGTGTGCTGATCTTCGCTGCAAATTGGCAAGCGCATGTACCTGCGGTCATGCAGGTACATGTCGAACAGCAGCCTTCCGCATCAGCAAATTACACAAGGATTCATTTACACCTGGCTGACGAACAAGGTCTCCCCATTGAAGCTGCGCAGATTGTTTCACAGGCAAACATGACCAACATGAATATGGTATCAAATCAAAGCAGTATACGCTATCTGGGTCAGGGGAACTATGTGGCTCAGCTACGCTTATATATGGCTGGCCCCTGGCTGATCACTATCCAGGCACATGCCGATGGCTTTGATACGCCACACCAAACATTGTTCGTAGAGGTACAGTGACTTGTGCTTCATTTTTTGCTTGACTACGAAAACCAGCGAATGTATAGTAACAAAGGAGTGAATGGACGTATCAACGAATCAAACGTGCTTTAAGTGAGTTATTCCTGTGTTCAAGCTGACTCATCCCCTGGCCAGACTATTGAGCCGCTGGCAACTTTCTCTTTTTGAAAAGGTCATTCTCGCCAATAGCATTATGCTGATTGGCGAGGCTTTGGTAGGCCTCTGGGTTACCAGCCATACCCTTGAAGCGCACCACTATCTCATCGATACGCTTTTTCTCATATTGGCAGCGCTGCTTGGTCTATTGATCAATGTGTTGATCATACGTGCAAGCTTTCGCCCACTCTTTACCTTGCTCACTACTATCAGGGCTGTAAGCGCAGGAAAGACGAACGAGCGAGCCAGCATCAGCCAATCGGATGCAGAGATTAGTGAAATAGCCCAGGCTTTTAATAGTATGCTTGACCGGCTGGAGGCAACGCGGCGTGAGCAAACAAAGCTTATTCTGCAAGCCCAGGAAGATGAACGCCACCGGCTCGCGCTCGAGTTGCACGACGAGAGCAGCCAGAATCTGACCGCGCTGCTTGTGCACATTGAGATACTGAGCCAGAGCTTGCAGCTACAGAAAGCGTTGCCCGCGTCTACAATGACCAATGATATGCGGGAACAGCTTGCAGGAGAGCTTGATTACTTGCGTGGGCTTACCCAGGATACATTAGAAACTATCCGCACGCTTGCGCAACAACTCCGCCCCAGTGTATTGGATGATCTTGGCCTCGCCGCGGCTTTCCGCTGGCTGGTCGAGGATGGCCGTCAGAGGTTACAATTGGCAGTGGAATTACAGATGGATGGCATAGATGATACGGCACGGGAACGCCAAAAGCCCGCTCTTTATGAAACGGCTCTTTTTCGTATCGCACAGGAGAGCCTAACCAATATCGCGCGCCACGCCCATGCGCAACACGCTTCTATTTCTCTGACACGGC
>VBHI01000163.1 GCA_005881495.1 Chloroflexota bacterium | reverse complement strand
CTGTGGCCAGGCGGTTCCGCATCATCGCTACAGCACGCCGGCTTATGACTGTCTCTGTCGAACGTGTTATCAGTCCACTACGCTATCGAGTCTGGCTAGAGAAGCCTAAAGGAGAAACGACCCATGGCAACCAACGAAGAGCACGCCCCGCGCATCCTCAGTGATGAATCCGATACGCGCTACATTGAGCTTTCCACGCAGTTTGAGCAGGATGTGTACTGGCACCCCTCGGTCACGATCACCCTGGCCGCCATCACAGACAACGGCGTCATGCTCCACCGCCTGAAGAGCGAGGAAACCGCCGTCCGCTTTGATCTTTCCATCGAAGAGATGCAGGCGCTCATCACCGGCTACACCGCCTCTGTGGTCGCGCATGAATGCCGGACGCCCAGGCGCTACGCAGAATCACTTCATGAGATCGCTAATCCACTGGCTTTCCTGGACGATCATCCATTGTAGTGCATCGTCGTTTGTCGTTGGGCAAGGGCGCAACCCTTTGCCCGCACATCGCAACAGAGGAGACTCGCTATGCAATTTGTTGACTCAACCTTCAGTCCCAGCCAGCAAGCCACCGCCATTGTGGCTCTTCTGACCGCCACCTTTGTTGCGGGTATCTTCGCGCTCATCGCCCTTACTGTGGCGGCCATAGTCACAGTCGTCTGGTGTGTCTCGCTCATCTTTGAGGTCATCGTAAAACAGAGGATGCATAGTGCAACCTTCTCTACCCACTATGGCCCCGCGGTGAAACTGCTGATGCTGGCGCTCATCGGCTCCGCGGTGGTCCAACTGCTGCACCTGGAAAGGCGGGTGATGCCATGAAAAGCCGCGTGTTTCTGCTCGTCTGCCTCATCACCCTGGTGTTCATCCTGGGGACCTTGTGGTCGATCCACGATGAGTTACCGACTATCGCCCATGACGTGCTCGACGCCGTGGCCGTCGTCTCTGCTCTTGGTGCCCTCTTTGCCACCTGGCGGCTCTATCTGGAAGTGCGTAAGCATGCTCTGCTGGTCAAAGAGCACAAGCAGCGCCTTGCCCACGAGCAGCGCCGCCTCTCGATGGAAGAGGAACGCCACCAGCAGGAGCTTACCGAACGAAAGGCCCAGCAGGAACACGAGGCCACCCTGCACACAGCCAAACTCGCGCTGCTGCAGCGGGAGGCTTGGCTGCGCGAGCACCTGGCTCTCTCCAGGGCAGGCTATGACGCTAACGGCAACCCGCCCATCTTTTTGGGCAGCTACCAGGGAAAGCCTACCATCACCACGCTGCCGCCGGGCAACCCCCCACGGGGTCAGATCAAAGGAGCGAAGGACCCTGCTCCTCTCTTCCTCGGCTCAGGTCAAGACATGCACGAGACCCAGGAAGCGCCGATAGCGCTTCCGACGGCACCCGCCTTCCGGGAGATGTGCCACCTCATCTCGCGGGACCGCCTGATCCTCTGCTATACGGCTAGCGGCCCAGCCTATGGGACGGTCGACGACCTCTTGAGCATGGCGGTGACCGGCAAGCCCGGCCGGGGCAAGACCACCGCGCTCATGTATTATGTGACCATCCTGCTCTCCATCGGCGCCGAGGTGATCATCTGGGATCCGCATGGCGCCATGGGCGAACTCGCCCTGCTCAACGGCAAACGGCTCTCGGGTCTACCTGCCACCGCGCGCGTGATCTACCTGGATCGCAAAGAGGAGATCATCGACTCGATTGCTGCCCTGCACGAGGATTTAGCCGAGCGGGACGCGCTCTATCGCCCGCCGCAGCGCACGGTGAAGCACCCGCGCCTGCTGCTGGCCGATGAACTGCCGGTGCTCGCCGACTATGACGACGAACTGGCGCGGGTCTACAAGAAGCGGGAAGAAGAAGCGCCCAGCCTGATCAAGGTCATTCGCCGCTACGTGCTCGAAGCGCGCAAGTGGCGCTGCTTCTTCATCGGCTCCGGCCAATCCATGGACGCGGAGATCCTGCCCACCCGCGTCACCGAAAGCCTCAATAGCCGCATCGTCTTCTTCAGCTCGGACCGCCGGGCGCGCATGGCCGGCCTGGAGAACGAGGCCGTGAAGAAGTATCTGCCGCTCATCCGTCGGGCGGGCAGCGGTATCATGATTTTCGACTGCGCCCCGCAGATGACCGATCTTGCGCCCAATGCGTTTCGCCCGTCGGAGCCACTCCGAAACGGCGAAACACTCTGCGAAACGGACGACGAAACGCCACAGGAAGCGGAGCCAGCCAATGTCATCCAGGGCCCGTTTCGCGTTTCGGAGCGGGGTGATGGTGCCAGCGCAAAGCGTGAGGGCGTACGCGACGAAACGAAACGCGCCATCCTGAAAATGCAGCGGGATGGGATTGCCCTGCGCGACATTGCGCGCTATGTACATCTCTCCGGAGAGAAGTACCCCATCTTTCAAGAGGTCTGCCGCGAGCTCGGCATTGTGAGCAGAAAAGTGGAAGGAGAGCACTGATGCGCACCCCCTTCAACCGGTTCACTGGTCCGGACTGGCGACAGGTCAGCCTGCGCAAGGCCGTCTACGCCCTCGAGGACGCCGTGATCACCCTCAGCGGCCCGGCCCTGGCCGTCAGCGGTATCATCGCGGGGGTGGACCTCTTAACCGGGGGTACCATGCTCAAGGATGTGGGCTGGCTCTCGATGGCCTGGGCGATCTGCCTGCTCTTGACCCTGGACTTCCAGGTCCTGGCGCTCGGGGCACGCGCACACCGGATCTACCTCTCGGACAAGAGCCGGTGGCGCAAAGTGGACGAGATCGCGCTCGCCTTCCTGATGTCGGCAGGGATCAGTTCTGTCTCCATCCAGATGCAATCGATCATCGCGATCATGAATAGCGAAACGCGAGCGAGCATTGCCAGTGCCGCTGACCAACTGGGCATTAACCTGATTGGCCTGACCTGGGAGCGCTCGGCGCTCGTGCTCGTGCTCATCTTCCTGAGCGGCTGGTTTCGCGAGAGCGAGCAGAAGCAGAAGGCGAGCACCGTGGAGAGGGCGAACGCCGCGAACGGGGCGAACACATACCCGAACACCGATACGACGAGAGAGGCGATCACTCAGCTGACCCAACAGGTGCAGCAGCTCGTGGTGAGCGTGACCCAGATCACGACGACTGTCACGGAAGTCAAGACCTCGGTGCGGCAGATCACCCAGGGACGGGGCGAGCAGCGCTCGCTCCCGGCGCGAGCACGAGCCCGCCAGCACTCCAAGATGGTGGATGCCGGGGTGAGCACGTTCGGTACCGGGGACGAGCAGGGTGAACAGGGTGATCAGGCAGAGATCAGAGCGAACAGGCAGGGCGAGCAGCGTGAGGTGGACGCGAACACCGGCGAGCGCATCCGAGCGATCCTGGCAAGCAATCAGCCGCTCTCTGATCGCGAAGTTGCGGCCCGTGTGGGCTGTTCCCCCAGTACGGCGAACAAATGGAAGCGGCGTCTACAACACGCATCCGAAGGAGGCGAAACACATGAAGAGAACGAATAGCAGGATCACCAGGAACAGCGGGAACGCCGGTGCCAGGCGACGAATGGCCAGCAGGGAGTGCGCCAGAACGACAGCGTGTGCAACGCCGCCAGCACCACCGCCAGCGCCGCGCAAACCGCTCCGCGCGATGACACCTGAAGAGACCCGCGCATGGATACAGGGGACGCGCAGCGCCCTGGAACAGAAGCAAGCGCGTGAATGGGCATACCTGGACCACCGGGCTCACCGCGGCATACATATCCTAACCGATGACGCGTACGAGCAGGATCACCAGCTGGAGGATGACCTGCTCGCCATGCTTGGTGAACTGGAGGCACACCTATGACCACACCCCATGAGGACCCCTCTACACCACAAGCACAGAAAGTCGCCTTTGCCGCACTCTACCGGCTCTTGAAAGGATGGTTGTATCGCGACAGGACGATGGAATACCCAGGCACCGCTGCATGCGAGCGCGCCCTGGACGAGGTCCCAGAGGCGCTCGAGGCACTCATGCGGGCCATTCACGGGGAGCCAGAACGCTGGCAGTATGCACACCTCTGCGACGTGTGCTGCCTACGCTATGCCGAACACTTTGCCAGAGAAGCGGGCCAGGAGCTCTCCACATGGTGCTGCACGCCATGTTACCAGCACCTCGTGGCAGGAGACAGGCCGAAGGAGGAAGCCGATGCGTGATGAAAGCAGGGAGAGGCAGGCCTGCCTGTCCCACAGAACGACCACCAACGACGAAGCTAGCCCCTAAGCGTGTCGGCGACGGGCTAGCTTCACATGAGAAACCATGCACCACCCAGAGGTGAGTGTCAGTTTTCACAAACGATGGGTCTCTCACACCTATTGTAGCAGGGGAGGCTCATCGCTGGCAAGCATCGACCGGAAAGGAGTTTTTCCTATGATAATCTGGCAACCTGGAGACGACGTCAGAGAGACCGGGACCGTGGAAGGGAAGAGGGTGGATTCGCTGATCCCTTGCTCCCAAGATAGCGCCACCGAAACCCGCGACCTGGAGCAGATCTACCGGGAGTTCTTCCCGGCCTTGCGGGCCTACCTGACCCGGAAAGTCGGCAACCCGGAACAGGCGGAGGACCTGGTGCAAGAAACCTTTTACCGGGCGCTGGGGGCCTTCCAGGCGGGCACCGGCTGGCTGCCAAGCGCCCGAAAAGAATACCGCCCCTGGCTCTTTCGCATCGCCACCAACCTGGCCATTGACCAGCTGCGCAGGAGAACACGCCTCACCTGGTGCGACCTGGAGGCAGCGGCAACGGTGCCCACCAGCGGTCTGGAAGCGGACCCGGAGGAGGTGTACACCCACCTGGAAGAAGCGGAAGCCGTTCGAACGACACTGAGACGCCTGCCAGAGCACTACTGCACGGTGCTGGTGCTGTACTACCATCATGGGCTGACTGCCTCGCAGGTTGCCAGGCTCATTGGGCTGACACCGGGGGGGTGCAAGATGCTGCTGCTGCGGGCACGGCACGCCTTTGCCTGGCACTACCGCGAGCAGCAGGAGGTATCCGCATGACCACACCCACTTCGCTCACGCGAACCACTACCCTACGGGGCACCATCTACACCCTCGGCTCTGCACAATCAGATGCGGCTGGCCAGCTCGACCGCCTGATGCGCGACCCGCGAGCCTGCCTCCTCGATGTCCGCTCCCAACCCCGGTCGCGTCGGAATCCACAGTGGAACCGTGCCGCGCTCACGGCCTGCTACGGTCGCCGCTACGTGTGGGACCGCCGGCTGGGCAACATCCACGACCGGAACCCGGCGCGGGGTATACAGCTTGCGGAAGGGCACCAGGACGCCATCCGGGAGGCAGCGACACTCCTGTGTGAAGGCACCTCCCTGGTCCTTCTCTGCGCTTGTCCCAACGAACGGCACTGTCACCGCAACCTGGTCGCCAGGCTCATCCAGGATGCGCTGCCCGTCCCAAAGCATGGGGAGGTGCGAGCATGATGGCGAAAGGAGTACCGGATCCCTTGATGAAATCACCACAGAGAGAAAGTAGGTGACCGATGGCAAGTAAACGCTGCATACCGACACGGTTCTTCAAGGACCCCGACATCATGAACCTGGAAAGCAAGGACCACCAGCTGATCCTGGTGGGACTGGTGCTCATGGCCGACGATGAAGGAAGGGAACTGGCCCATGCGAAACTCTTAAGCCGGGAGCTGGACTACCCTCAGGAGCAGATCGAGGCGGCCCTGGCTGACCTGGCGACCAATGACCTGGTCGTGCTCTATCAGGTGGGCAGACATCGCTACTACAGCCTGACGCGCTGGGGGCAGTGGCAGACGCTCAGCCTCGCCAAGATCACCCCCTCCAAGTACCCGGCACCACCTGCCAGAGAGGACGACCTGCCATTGGATGGGTCGCCGGAAACTGCCGAATCGTCTTCCCAGCATTTCCCGGAATTCCCCAGGGAAACGCCGGGAAAATCCGCGGTTTCCCAGCATTTCCCGTCCCAAGGTAATTCAAGTGAATCTAATTCAAGTGAAGGTGAAGGTGAAAGGCCCCCACACAACGTGGTCGCCTTTCCGAATGCCAAGAATACGCATACCACCACCACCGACAGCAGGCAAAAGCCTGATGAACCAGAATCTCAAGAGACCCCTGGTACCAGAGAATCGCAAGGAATACAGCAGGCGATGCGGCAAGTGGCTGAGATCCTGCGCCTGCCAGCGAGTGATGCGCTCCTGCGCATCGTCGGGGACTACCAGGATGACCCTCTGGTCCGCCTGCTGGGTGAGGCGGACGCAGCGCGGGAATACATCGATGATCCCCGGCGCAATCGCCGTGGGCAGCGCATGAGCCCGGCCTTCTTCCGCCGCTGGCTCCGGCGCGAGCACGAGGATGCAGAGCGTCGACAGTCCCAGCGGCACGCCACGGCAGCAACTGGCACTCTGGGAAGAGTGGGTGATACTTCGGCCCCACCTGCACCCGCGCCCGGAACTGCGAGACCGATCTTACCCAGGAGTCTGATGCACCTGGCGGACCAGGTCCAGCTGGCGCCCACTGCACGCGCGCCATCGGGGCCAGTAACGCCACATCCGCAAGGAGGGCAAGGCCAATGATGGAGAAGCTCTTACCGCTCAATATCGAGGCCGAAGAGAGCGTGCTGGGCAGCCTCATCATTGATCCGGAGGCCATTGCCCAGGTCGAGGACGTGCTGCGCCCCGCTGACTTTTACCGGGACGCCCACAAGACGCTCTACCAGAGCATCCTCACCCTCTCCACCCGGCACGAACCGGCCGACTTCGTGACGCTGTGTGACGAACTGGAGCGCACCGGCAGGCTCGCCGGCGCAGGTGGCGCCTCTGCCATCGCCTCGCTGATGAATGCGGTCCCCACCAGCGCCAACGCCGTGTACTACGCCCGCATCGTGGCCCAGAAAGCCCTCTATCGCCGCCTGATCCACGCCGCAGGCAAGATCGCCGCGCTAGCCTACGAAGAGGCTGATGCCGCCCTGGAAGAGGCGGAGCAGCTCATCTTTGCGCTCGGGCAGGCTCAGGGAGGGACCGGTGATCTCACCCCGGTGCAGGAGGTGCTCTCGGACTGCCTGACCACCCTGGACGGCCTCCACGAACGCCGGACCTCCATCATTGGGGTGCCAACGGGCTACCGCCACCTGGATGCGCCTCTCGGGGGACTGCAGCGCTCGGACCTGGTCATCCTGGCGGCCCGGCACGGGGAAATGCCTTACTGCCTATACCCTTATTGATATCCCGGGTACAGGTGAAAGAAAAACGCTTGAAGCCTGCATAAAACAGCGGGAGCCTCTTGTCTATGGACTTTCTGAGGACGGTGTGATCCGCCCGGCCCTTGTATCGCAATGGATTGATAGCGGTATCCAGCTCTGCTATCGAGTGCGAACGCGATTAGGAAGGGAAGTTGAGGTGACAGGCCATCATCCATTTCTCACCGTTCAGGGATGGAAACCTTTACATGCTGTACCTGTCGGGCATCATATCGCAGTACCGGCAAAAGTTGCGTGTTTCGGTGAAGATGAACATTGGCCTTTGGAAAAGGTTCGCCTCTTAGCTTACCTTCTTGCGGAAGGAGGATTAACCCGCACGTATCCCATGTTTACCAACACTGACCCTGTGATGATCGAGGATGTGAAGCAGATTATCGCAACGCATTTTCCTCAGTGCGCAGTGAAACAGTACGGGATGAGTTACGCTATTGCACAGCCAAGAAACGCTACCACGATGCAAGGTGGAGCGATTCTTCCCAAAAATCCTGTCACCGTTTGGCTTCAGGAACTGGGCCTGATGGGGAAGTCGGCGAAAGAAAAGTCATTTCCGCCCTGCGTGTGGAAATGGAGTCGGAAGTTGCTGGCAGAATTTCTCAAAACGCTGATGAGTTGTGATGGCTCCATTTTTCCGAATAGTAAAGGACAGCCTACTCTTCAGTTGACGGTCGCCTCTGAGCAACTGGCAAAGGATGTCTCTCATGCGTTCCTCCGTTTTGGCATCGTTGGCAAATATTCCAGTACGTCTCGAGGTGCCTATCGCATTGATGTGACCGCGAATGAAGGGGTGCGAACCTATCAACAAGAGATTGGATGGATAGGCGAAAAACACTCTCGCTTTGTTGACTATGCCTATTGCTTCCATCATGGATACCGAGGACACGTCCCATGCGAGATATGGCCTTTCGTGTCAGCATCTGCTCAAAGTACATCTCTGACATTGGTCGGCCTGGCTCGTGAAGTAGGTGAGGGAACAAAGGCTAGAACAGCAGGATATAACCCGCAGAAGAAGAGACCTTTGCCTCGTTATCGTCTAGCTGCTTACGCCCAGGTACTGGATGACAACCATCTCCGACTTGCCTCTAGTCCTGATGTCTACTGGGATGAGATTGTTGCTATTGAACCAATTGGGGAGCAGCAGGTCTATGATGTAACGGTTCCTGATGGTGCAAACTTCATAGCAAATGATGTGTTCGTTCATAACGCCAGTTTCGCGCTGAACGTCGCCCGCAACGCCTGCCGGCAGGGTGAGCGGGTCGCGCTCTTCAGCCTGGAAATGAGCCGGCACCAGCTGGGCATGCGCCTCCTGTCGATGGAGACAGGGATCGACCAGCACCGCTTGCGGCTCGGCCGGGTCGAGGATCACGAGTGGGAGCAGGTGGTGGCCGCCCTGGGCATCCTCTCGGAAGGGCAGCTGTGGATCGACGATACCGCCGCCCTCTCGCTCGCCTCACTGCGCAGTCGTGCCCGGCGCCTGCAGGCCCGGCACGGCGTCAGGAGATCGCCGAAATCAGCCGGGGCCTCAAAGCCATCGCCAAAGAACTGGAGGTGCCGGTGCTCGCCCTGGCGCAGCTCTCCCGCGCCGTCGAGGTCCGCGCCTCGAAAGTGCCTCAACTCTCGGATTTACGCGAAAGCGGGAGCATCGAGAACGAAGCGGACGTGGTGCTCTTCATCTACCGCGATGACCTCTACAACCCGGAGAGCGAAGCAGCCGGAACTGCCGACCTGATCATCGCCAAGCACCGCAACGGCCCGACCGGCACTATCCGTTTGGGCTTTGATCCGACCCAGACTCGCTTTTACACCCTTGAGGAAGCGAGGGGAGACTAAATGGGCGCGAACACTTCTTATAGTCATAAACCTCTGCAGGTGAACGTCACTGTCCGGATCAAGGATGCCGCTGGCAGGGGGGTGGGAGCTTTTCACCTCCTCCACAATACACGGGACGCTGAGCGATTGTGGCGCGTTTTGTGACGCATGCCTGCCCCAAGAGAGGCATAAAGCACCATGAGCCGGACGAAAGAGGAAAAAACGATGACCTCACCAGAGAACCCAGAAAAGAAACAGCAGCATCGCAAAAGGCGCGGCCATGGCGAAGGGTCTGTGTTTAAACGCAAGGGCGCCCGCGCCGGGAAGAAGAACTGGGTCGCGCAAATTACGCTCAAGAACGGCAAGAATAAGCAGTTTTACTTTGAGACGGAGAAGGAGGCGCAACGAGGATTGCGGCAGGCGCTGCATGATCTGGAACAGGGGAAACTGATCACCGAGAGGGACCAGACCATGAAGCAGTTTCTCGAATACTGGCTGGAGGGGCATCGGAAGTTTGTGCGCGTCAACACGTACAGAATTTACCGGCAGTACCTCGACCGCCACGTTATCCCGGTCCTTGGGCATGTTCGACTGCAAAAATTGTCGCCCCGGCACATTCAAGAGCTCTATGGTCGCGACCTGAACAAAGGGTATGCGCCTGAAACCATTCGCGGTGTGCATCGCATGCTACATAAGGCGCTGAGCGATGCGGTGCAATGGAACTGGGTCGCGGCGAATGCCTGCGACAAGGTGAAGCAACCTGGTCCAGTACGTTACGAGACCCATCCGCTTACCCCCGAACAGGCGAAAACGTTGATGGAGACGGCAAAGGGGAGCCGCCTGGAAGCGTTGCTCACCCTGGCGGTGACAACTGGGATGCGGCGCGGTGAAATTCTCGCACTCCGTTGGAGTGATATCGACTTTGAAGAGAGGAGTCTCCAGGTTCGTCATACGGTCAATCGTGCTGGGAAATATGGCATTTTGGAGAACGCTCCGAAGACAGAGAAGAGCAAACGGAGGATCATGCTGCCGCAGTTCGTGCTCGATGCGCTCAAAAAACACCGCGCTCAGCAGGATGAGATACGGCTGCAGGCTGGCCCAACCTGGCAGGAGCACAACCTCGTCTTTACCACTGATACGGGAGGCTTTGTAGAGGGGACTCACCTGAATCGGAGGTTTAAGCAGTTGCTCAAAGAGGCAGGACTTCCAGATATGCGCTTCCACGATCTGCGGCATAGTGCTGCGACCATTCTGCTCGGCAAAGGCGTTCACCCAAAACTGGTGCAAGAATTGCTGGGGCACAGCCAGATGAGTATCACCAGGGATAGGTACTCACATGTGCTTCCCTCGATGCAACGGGATATGATGAAAGGATTAGATGACCTTTACAAGGAGATATAATGTTGCTAACAACAATGCGAGCCATTTAGCAGTGATGCCACTGGTTTCATAAAAAGTGCCGAAGGGGGGACTCAACCTGCGTTGTTCGCTGGTGTTCGCCCTTGTCCTTCCTGTGCTTGAAACGGCTCTTTTCTGTCCGTAGTGTGTTATTGTTTTTCGCTGGTGTCCGCTGGCGTTGCTGTACGGGTTGCTGTACAAGCGTTTTCTTGTATAGCAGTGTTTGATGCTTGTAGGGAAAAAGCACTATCCGTGCTAGCCAATTCCTTGCTTCATTGATGGACCCTTGAGCCGGAAATGCCCATTTCACAGGCGATTTGTGCAATCTGTTTATCACAGGTCCGGGTGAGGAGCACTGCTTCTTCTCCAGCCGTTGCCTGTTGTCTGTGCCCTATTCCATTGCTCCATACGCCAGTGTCCAGAAGTCGGTGAAGACCTTCGGCGGTTCCGGCGAATCCATCATGCGCTGCGTGAAGAGGATGCCGATCATTCCCTCCGCAGGATCGGTATATGCCGTTGTGCCGAAGCCGCCGGTCCAACCAAATCGGCCTGGAGTGTGGAATATTTCATTGCGCCGAATGTCTACCGCCATTCCTAAGCCCCAACTGGAATGCGTCCCGAAAAAGATGTCCGAGCCAGCGCGTTGCTCAAGTGTGAGTTGATCTGAAGTCATCAGCTCCACTGTAGCGCGGGAAAGAATTTGTTCGCGGCCGTGCCAACCTTTGTTCAGCATCATGCGGCTGAAGGCAAAGTAGTCATCGATCGTCGAGACCAGCCCGCCTCCGCCCGATTCGAACGGCGGCTCAGACCGCCAGGCACTGTTCGCCACGTCATCAAAAAAATCCAGCTTATTCGTCTGACGGTTGAAGAAATAGAACGCAGGCAAGCGGCCGATCTTTTCGGGAGGCACGTGGAAAGCGGTATCTTTCATTCCGAGCGGATCGAAGATGCGCTCGCGCATGAACGTGCCGAGGGATTGTCCTGACACGCGCGCGATTAAAGCCCCAAGCACATCACCGCTCACCTGATACATCCACCGCTCGCCCGGTTGCGCCAGCAACGGCAGCGAGCCGAGCTTCTGCAACCACTTGTCCATGCCAGGCGCTTGCGTAGGTAGCATTGGACCGTCGCCGCCAATGCGATAGTCACGGATGAACTTCTGGATTGGATACGTGTCCGGTATGGCCATCACACTGCCGAAGCCCATGCGGTAGGTCAGTAGATCGCGGAGGGTGATCGCGCGCAACGCGGGCACCGTGTCATCCATCTCCTCGGATCTGGATTTGAGGACGCGACGATTTGCAAGTTCCGGCAGCCACGGCTCGATCGAATCGTCGAGCCGTAACTTACATTCCTCGACCAGAATCATTGCCGCGACTGCGGCGATGGGCTTCGTGATCGAAGCGATGCGAAAAATCGTGTCGCGCTTCATTGGAGCCGGATCGCCGAACGCCAGGGTGCCGAGCGCTTCCACGTGAACGTCGTCATGATGACTGACGAGGGCAATCAGCCCAGGCATCTCTTGACGTTCAACATATCCCAACAACACGTGATGCATTCGCTCGAGTCGCGACTTCGAAAGACCTGCGGTGTTCATATTCAGCTCCTTGCGCTCATCGACTGGCGATGGAGCGCCTGTTCAAGTTGATTGATCATTGTGGCACTGCGCCAAATTCAAGTTGAACTCGCACAACGCTCTAGTCATGGAGGTGTTCCCTGTCTTCGGCCAGGTCGAGCGCAAGCACGCATGCAAGGATGAGCGGATCATCTTGGCCGGGAGCAATATCGACGCCATAGGTCTCCGTCAGGCTGAACCAGCGCTTTGACACGACAGCGACGACCTGACCTGCACGGCTGATCGTATACTCATGCTCGAACAACGACCCAGTCATTTCCAGGTCATCCGGGCCGGGGATATCCACCGTAAAGCGATCGATGAATGGGCTGAAGAAGTGCTTGCGGAACGTGGCCAGTGTCTCTCCGCCACGCGTGATTTCATATGTCGGGCGTAGGGTCATAAGTCGCCGGTGGACATTGACCACTTCGTTGCCGGCTAGATCGCGGACGATCAGCCGGTCATGCAAGCTCAAGACCTTGCCATCAACCTCAAAGACGGGCTGGCCAGCTTCGTTCATGATGGTCGAGTCTTCACCGATATGGAAGAACTTCTCGCGGATCATGTAGCGCATCGTGTCATCTCCTTGTGTGGACCTACCTCTGAAATCTGTATGATTTCCCACTCCTTAGAAAGTACGAAACAGGTTGTATCCTCTACAAGCTACCTCTCCAGATGGTTCAAGTCAAGCTCAGCTTGACATGATGTAACTCTGGGCTAGAAACCAGGACAGGAGTTCCTGTATGGGTTGTAGCTACGTGGAGTTGAGGATCTGAATGAGAAGGTTGAGTATAATCTTTCTGCTCGACCAAAGTGGAAGGTTATAATGGTATGCTGTGATATAGTATAGCTAATCTTTTTTAAGGAATAGGTAGCCCAAGAGGCAAAATGCAAGCAGAAGACATAGAGCATTACCTGGCTGAACTAGGAGCAGAGCTAAAAAACCGGGGCCTCAAAAAACCCGTACGCATTCTCCTGATAGGAGGTGCATATATGCTCTTGCTTGCAAACGCGCCCCGTTCCACCAAAGACATTGACATTTTCTGGCTAGATGAAGATGGGCTTCAGCGAGCTTACACTCCACTACGCGAGAGTGTCCAGATTATCAAGCAAAGGCACAACCTCGATGCCGATTGGTTGAACTACCTTGCCCAGATGCTGATGTACGATGAAGTGATCGTGCCTGATGGCAAGCTCTGGAAGCGCTTCGGCCCGCTTCATGTCTATGCACCTCCCCGGGAATACATTCTTGCCCTCAAAATCGCTGCAGGACGAGACAAAGACCTTGCTGATTGTGCTATACTGCTCTCGAAAACACGAATTCGGACGCGCGAGCAAGCACAACAAGTAGTAGAGAGATAGTGCCTAAAAATCTAGCGTTGCTTAGCGCTGGGTTCATGGAACTACCGGCGGGCTTGCATAGCAAGCAGCAGTTCGTCAAGTCAACACACCCTGGGATGTGGTTCCAGTCCCAGGCTCTGTGGCTCTGGTTTAAGGGTACCCGAAAGGGGAAGGTGATTAGAGCATGACAAGCTTGATGAACGGTCGCGAGGAGCATTTCACTCCGCAAGGAGGGCTTACAGCCACCATGTTTGTGTATGTACGAAATCAGGATGGGTATCCCTTGATGCCTTGTACGCCTGCCAAAGCGCGCAAACTTTTGCAGGCGGGTAAGGCCAAGGTAGTGAGCCGCTGCCCCTTTACCATTCAACTGAGCTGGCAGTGTGAGGGGTACGTGCAAGAAGTGCGAGCAGGTCTTGACAAGGGCATTTCCGTCACGGGGATGGCTTGTGTAGGAAGGGGGCAGGCGCTCTTTTCAGCCGAACTTCATCACCGCAAGGATGTGAAAGAAAAAATGACCGAGCGCCGAGATCACCGCAAGAGCCGCCGAGCACGGAAGTGGTACCGCCCAGCACGATTCGACAATCGTGCTTCGAGCAAGCGCTGTGGGCGACTGTCTCCCTCGATTAGAACCAATGTGGAGGAAGTTATCCGTGTCGTTAGGCAGATCCCTTTACCCATTTCCTTTCTTGTGATCGAGGATATTCAGGTCGATGTTGCCCGGCTAAATAACCCTGAATTGAAAGGCAGTGAGTACCAGGATCCGACGCGTTTGGACGAAAATCTGCGCATCGCCTGCCTGATGCGGGATGGCTATCAGTGCCAGCAATGTGGGAAACTGCACTGTCGCCTGGAAGTCCATCATATCACGTATCGGGAATATGGTGGAAAAGATACGCTGGCAAACTTGTTGACGTTGTGTGAGACATGTCATCACAAGCTCCATGAGGGGAAGATCACCTTGAAGGTAACTGGGGTCAGCGGACACCTGGATCAGATTGCGCAACGGACGATGCAAGGAAAGAGCTATCTGTATGCCACGCTGGGTGCTCAGCTGCCCTTTTGTACGCTCTTCGGCTATCAAACCGCCGCGTATCGCAAAGCGAGAGGCTTGTCGAAAACGCACATCATCGATGCGCTCTGTCTCGCTACCTATCACACGGGAGAACTGGTTCCAGAGCCAGAGAGCAACATCTATTCCATCCGGTTCCGTCCTAGACAGACCCGGAAGCAGTTTCACAGCTTGCCGCAAAAAGGGAAAGGACGCGTACGGTACCAGGTGTATGAAGAGTTGAAGGGCTTCAGAAAAGGAGATATTGTCCTGTTCAAAAAAACGTGGGTGAAACAGGTGAATGCCATCTATGCAGAGGGACGCTTAGCCTTTAGGCGCGTGAAAGGCGAGCCTGCGAATGCTAGGCCGGAGGATTGTCGCTTGTTGGAACGTGAGCAAACTATTCTCTGGGAAAAAGTGCTATGAAACGCATTCAAACGCTAGATTTCGCTATAGTTTTGACAACTAAATTCAATACCTGTTACCGGGCGGACGAGAAAAGTACGCCGAGAGCATTGAGCATGCTCTTCGCTGGCTCTTTGAAGGAAAACGAGGGTAAGCATGTCGTTTGAGATACTTCGCATGATGGCAGAAGATTATGCTGACCGGCACAAAGAACCACAATCGCTTCCTGCAACCATCGATACCATGGCCTACGCCTACCAACGTATCTGCCAGGGAGAAGACCCCTGGACTGCCCTTGGGGATTTTTCTAACGCCTGGTATGGCTACGCCAAGCACATCCGTCCCGACCTGATCAAAGATCCTCTGAATAGGCCGGAGCAGGAAACCGAACAGACCCGCCATTGGGGGGCTTTCTGCGCTGCTTCTGTCGAGTATCTTTGTGACCTCTTTCATCAACCCTGCCCGGAGTGGGCGCATGATCCCTACTACATCCTGGCAGTTCCTTGGTGGAATACGCTGCGACCACATGATCCAGACGCACAAGCATACCTCCGTACAATCACCCCACCAGCGTTTGCTCGCCGCAACATCTTTTGCAGTAACCGGCTCTATCAAAATAAATATGAAATGTACGAATGGATTGGGGAAGCCATCGTCAAGGGCATGACAGACGTGCATGAAATCCAGCGCTATGCCCGGCAGAAAGAAATCAGTCTGTACGGAGCGTAATGGAACTTCTGCCGGATGCAATCTGTTCACCAGGAGATGTCCCATATGGCACACTTCCAAATGGAAAACCCATCAATATGGATATGCTTGAAACCGCGATGGAAGACTCAGATCTGGCGAACAGGTATTTCCTGAATCTGGTCACAGGCGAAGTCGACTTCTTTTCAGATTATCTCGGCCTGTCCGAGGAGGACGAGCACCTGTTGGAAGAAATCGATGGGAGCGACGACTATGTTACCGTTGAGCGCATCCCCTCCCACGAGGTCTACCAGTGGATGGTCGATTTTGTGGACGAACTCGTCGCTCCAGCCGACGAACATGCCGCCGAGAAATTATCTCTTGCTCTAAACGGCAAAGGCGCGTTTCGCCGCTTTAAAGATACTCTATACCATGTCAAGGTCTCGCATGTGATGCGCCTTGGGACAGAGGCGGCTCTCAAGGTCGCGGGGCCGTGATTGTGCCTCTCTGGACGGTTGAACACCGCTTTTATTGAGCGGGTGAATCTGACCGTCCGCCATGGAGTGGCAGCTCTGGCACGCCGCACCTGAGCCACGGCGAAGCCCGCCCCACAACTCTTGGCCCATCTGGAGTGGTGGCGAGCTTACTATCATTTTGTGCGTCCCCATGCATCACTCCGGGTGGCGCTCGTGCAGCCTCGAGAACGAGGTGGCAAACATCTGGCGCAACGCTACCGGCAGTGTACTCCAGCGATGGCAGCGGGAAGAACCAACCGACGGTGGACAGTGCAGGAAGTGCTCTGTTATCCTTTGCCGCCGGTGCCATGCGGAAAAATTTGAGCGTGAATGAAGCGAGAAGACGCCCCGCGAAACGGCAGTGGGCGCAGCAGTGAAGATGAAAGCAAAAGAGGAGCAGGAGCCTACAGGATGAAGTGGCCTGTTCGTGCAGTCGAATGAGGGTGAAACCAGACTAAAATGCGTTCGCAGGGGTTGGTTGAATTATCCACCATATCCAATGGCAGTACTTACACCTCATTTCATAAGTTGCGCAATGCTCACGAGTCGCATTATAGCAAATTCAGTGGAAAGAACAACGTTGAAATCATCGAGTACATTGTTGTCACGATTTTTCCATTCTGAGGCGAAATTCCCTCAGAAAAAGTGTGTTACAGTTGCGTTTTGTGTGCTAGAATAGGGTCGGTAAATGTCAATTTGCCGACCCTATTTCAAGCCAAATATGGAGAGCCGCAAGTAATGTATGACTCGAATCTGGCGTTTTCTCACACAGAGAGTCGAAGAGGAACCCCTACAAATACCAGAGCAAGTAATTCCGTGATCGAATCCGATGACCTTGACGATCATAAGTCGAATGCTCGCCCACATACCTAGCAGAGCAAGTAATTTCGCACGCGATTCGCTCCCCTTTTGCCGCCAAATGTCCCTATTGCTTGCTCTAAAGCAAACTCCTTTTGCATAGTAGAGATCAGAAAAACATTCCACTCACAAAAGGAGTTTCTTGCCATGATACCTTCTTCCGCTCTCTTTGACCAGTCCACCATTGCCGCCTTGCTCGATCATGATCCCTGGTCGCCGATTATCGCGCCTTCTTCTCGCTGCTCGATTGGTCGGTGGTCGAGCGCTGGGAGGCGCAGCGGTCCTCCCGTGGACGGCCGGCTCATCCGGAACGTGCCTACCTTAAAGCCTTTCTCCTGCGCATTCGGGAAGGCATGGTCTACACCACGCAACTGCGCCGCTTTTTGCTCCGTCACCCTCTGCTTGTCATTGAATTAGGCTTTCGTCTCGTCCTTGATCCCAGCGCCCCGTATGGCTTTGATGTGGAGCAAACCTTGCCCTGCGAGTTCTGGCTCCGCGAAAAACTGCGCCACTTCGATCCCGCGCTCTTGCAAGCCCTCTTGCAGGCCACCGTGCGCGCTTTACAGGATGAGATCCCTGGCCTGGGCGAAACAGTCGCCTTCGACGTGAAGCATATCTATGGCTGGGTCAAAGAGAACAACGAACGGGCTTACGTCCCAGAGCGCTACGACAAAACCAAACGCTTAGCGGGGGATCCCGATTGCCGTCTCGGCGTCAAGCGCAGCACCAATCAAGAACAGGAAGATGGTTCCACGAAGGTGAAAAAAGAACTCCTTTGGGGCTATGGCACGGGCATCGCGGTGAGTACCATCGCTGACTATGGCACCGTCGTGCTGGCCGACTACACTCAGCCCTTCAACGAAGGCGATATCACCTATTTTCGTCCCTTGTATCAGCACACCGTCGTGGCCCTCAACCAGTTTCCCACCTATTTGACGGCCGATGCGGCCTATGATGCGTGGTACGTCTACGAGGCGGCAGCCCGTCAGAGCGGCATTGCGGCGGTTCCGCTCAATCAGCACAGCAAAACGCCCTTTGCTCGCCTGGCTGACGGCACTCCTTGTTGTCCCATCGGCTTGCCCATGCATCCCACGCTCCAATTCAACCATACCTACGGCTACCGTGCTCAGCGCTTCCAGTGCCCCTTGCTCTTTCCAGAGCAGACCGGGGCCACCTGCGCTCATGAGCAGTTCGTCAAAGGCCGTGGCTGTGTCAAAGATGTCAACTGGGAGCTGGGTGGCATCCAACGTGTGACCCTCAATCGTGATGCCCCGCTCTTCCATGTCCTTTACAACCAACGGACCGGCTGTGAGCGCGTCAACGCTCGCGCCAAGGAGTTGGGCATCGAGCGACCCAAAGTGCGCAATGGGCGCTCGGTTGCCCATCTCAACACCCTCATCTATGTGATTGTCAATGTACGAGTATGAGAGAAAGCCAAATCCATCAACAAACGACTTCTACAAATGAATTAGTTGCGGCTCTCAATATGAGGAGAAAAACCACTTGGTGGATCAGTCTTTTGACCATTCAGCAACGCTCGACATCACTGACGTGACTGGACAACTCAGCGCACGATCCGAGCGAATCTATCGTCATGATGCAGAGAGCTTCGCATGTTGGATCTTGGATCAGGGATTGACTCTTGATACCTTGCATCTCCTCACACGTTCTCATCTGATCGCCTATCGTAAATATCTGGGAGAACGTTATGCCAAGGCCACCGCGGCGCGCATGTTTTCTGTCGCTCGACGTATTCTCCAGGAGTATGTCTACCGAGGGGCACTCGTGAACAACCCTGCTGCTGGGATCAAAACGTTCACTCTGGCAAATGAAACGTCCTACACAACCCTGAGCCATGACGAAGCGAAAGCCCTCCTCAAAACAGTTGACACGAAAACGACAAAAGGCAAACGGGATTACGCGATCCTCTCGTTGCTCTTACGAACAGGTTTGCGTCGCTCAGAATGCAGTGCGCTCAACATTGGGGACTTGAAGCCAGAGCAAGGGCATACGATCGCCGTGATCCAGCATGGCAAAGGTGACATCTGAAGGAGGGGCACAGCTCGAACAGGTGCAATACGCCTCCCGCCATGCTGATCCACGCACCACACAACGCTATAGAAAACGCAAAGTCAACTTGGGTGATAACGCTGTGGACTACCTGAAACTCTGAGGGGAACGCTTGAGTCAACATCAAGTTCCCAGATCCTTGATTTGGGGGGATATTGTAAAGGGAGAAGAAAATTATATGGATAGACTACTCGCTATCATCCAAACTGTGACTGGGTTTATTGGTGCCGCCTCAGTTGTCGGTGCGGCAGTTTTGGGGATATACAGTAGTGTTTCCCGAAAGAATAAACTATCCCTAACCTCGAGGAAACCTGTTTGGCAATGGATAATTGGATGTATCACTATTCTCTTGGTGTCTACGTCAATCTATTATCTTGCAGCCAGTCAAAGTCCCGTCAATGTTCATCCCCCCAGCACTGGAACACAGAGGTCCAACTCAACAACGACAATAGCAACTCCGACTCCATCTCCAAAGCCAACGCAGCCCTCCTATCCACGCTTGGCTACCATATATCAAGGTACCATTGCTAATATCACGGTGAACGCTAGATCAACACTTGCACTCACCTCCATCGTTCAAAACCAGAGCCAGATCAGTGGCAATGTGGTTTTGGGACCTGGGTGGATTGGAAATGGCCCGTTCATAGGAACTATTGAGAGCAATGGAAGTGTTCGTTTCACCGATAATTCTACTGATGGAGCATCTATTATCATTTTTAGAGGTTCATTACACTCAGACGGCTCCCTTGGCGGAACCTACACAATTCCAAGCCGAAATGACGAAGGCTCATGGGAGACAACCTCCTCCTAGTAGAGTACTTTCATATGCCAAAGCCGATATTTCTGCTTATGCACGTAAGCCCACCAGAGGTATCTCTGGGAAACTTTCTGAGAGCTATAGAACCGGGAGATGGTGAACAGGAGTTAACCACCCCTATTAGCAATATTGCTATCTTGCCCCTGATGTCATCAATGTATGTATTAGGCCCACAAGAGGAAAAGAAGGGGAACAGAGGGATGTGCTGTGAGAGGAATAGCCGCATTCCCATTGCCAATGGGCGAAAGCAAGAGGTATCAGCCATCAGCTACACGATGTCGGTCAATGAGTGATAAGGCATGGTATCGGAGTACAGAGAAAAAGGGAAACAGTGCGGAAGAAAATGAGACCGCGGCAGGGAGAAGCAAACAAAGGACAACGCCAAGAACTCGTGCGGTACCTCGTCGGGCAGGCCAAACGACAGGGCTACCTCCTGGTAACACCTGAAACACCGAAACTGGCAACCGACTATTTTCGCCATTGGTGCAAGCAAGCACTTCGTCCAGCAATCACGGTAGAATTACGAGGAGCATGTGCAACCGTCATCGCCGACACCGGACTGGTCGGTACAGGATTGGAAGCGCAGGGGAAGCTCTGGAGGGGCGATCCATGGCCTACGCTTGCTTCGGCCCCTGACCTGCAGGCGCAACTGACTCGGCTGGCAGAACACTACCTCTCCCGATCCCCGTACCAGGCGATGTTCAGCGAGTGGGGACACCATGAGTTTCCAGAACTCGCCGCGGTTTTTCGTCTCGCCTATTGGACGCTGTGGGCATCGAGGTGGGCGAAGGAAAATCACATGAGGGGAATCAAAGCGATCAAGCGCCAGGCGCTCTATGAGCAGCGGCGAGAGCGTTGGTATGCAAGAAAAGACGAGGCACTGAGGATGCTGGCGAGTTCGTCGTATGCACGTATTGCGTTTTACAGGGAAAAGAAGCCAGGCAAGGATAGACAATGAGAAATAGACAACACACCCACAGCCAGGAAGCCCCAAGCGAAATATGTCTGCTTTGTTGGCAATCTCATCCGGCTGAGATATGTCCACTGCAAGGGAAAGAATGCTTCGTACTCCATTTTGGAGCGCAGAAGGACGGGAAGGAACCTACCAGCCAGCGAGAAGCGCAGGCGTGCTATCGTTCCATACGAGGAAAGCTGAAAACATCTCCGCTTCAGGTATTGGTTCATCAACTGTACCAGCAGGGGCACTAGTATGTTGTCGTGATTTGGAAACAGGAGGATGCAACTGACCCGCTCATCAAAGAGCTTGGGCTGACCCTCTGGTTGTACCAAACGGAGATCCCGTTTGCTGCCTTGCCGGTAGAGATCTTGCGAGAACTCGGTGCCCATATCGAGAGAGGCGAAAGAACTGGGGTGCTCAATGCCGATCATGCTCCATCCATTGGCGAAGCAACAGAGCGAGCATTGGCGGCGTTCAAGAGAGCAACGCAGGATGGCACGTCAAATGCCCCGCAACCAGGAGTGCATCTCCATCAAAGGGAGTGGGTCCTGTAATGCAATGCACGCAGGTCCAAACAATTCAGGATAGTTCCTAAAGATCTCGCGTTGTATTGCACCAGGTTCATGGAACTACCAGCGAGCCAGCAGGCAGCAGTTCGGTGAGCGATCACGCCCCGGGATCCCGGCTTCAGTCCCAGGCTCTGTGGCGGCGGTTTAAGGGTAGCCGAAAGGTTGGAAATAGCATGGCAGTAACAAGTAGCCAGCACAGTATTTTTTAGACATCACAGCCCAATCTGGTTCAATCCTGACTCGCTGCTAGGAGCGTCAGTTTTTTGAAGCTGCTTGTAGTACTCGCGTAATCGCTCCCTTGCCGCAATAATTGCTTCCCGCGATTCGAGATTGGCAACGGTAGAGAGATCACCTGGGTCAGTGTCGGTAAGCCAGGCACGCACAGCACGGCGATGCACCTTCCCACTACGCGAGAGTGGAATATCGTCAACTACCAGAACCACAGCTGGACGGAACGGCTTACCAAGAGCATGAGCTACGTGATCAGCTACCGAATGTGCCAGTGTATCGGGATTGCTATCCTTGGTGACAAGTGACGGCACAATCACAAGGGCCACCACTTCGCCGCGGATTGGGTCTGGTATGCCCACCGCCGCAGCCATCATAACCTCGCCACCACTGATAACGACTGACTCGACCTCTACCGGCCCTAGACGCTTGCCAGCGATTTTAAGTACATCATCAGACCGTCCGAGCAACTCCCAACTTCCATCTTCATACCGGATCGCACGGTCACCGTGAAACCAAACTCCCGACCAGTGTGACCAATAGGTCTCGAGATAGCGTTCAGGCTCCCTCCAAAGTCCCCGTGTCATCGATGGCCATGGGTGCGTTAACACTAGTTCTCCCACTTCACCAACCACAGAGTTCCCTTCACCATCAAATACATCGGCCGCTATCCCAGGAGCGTGACCAGCGAATCGGCACTCTTTCATCGACATCACAGGGCTACCGACCAGGATGCCACACCCAATCTCTGTTCCGCCCGACCAATTGATGATTGGAACCTCTCCTCGGCCAACGTAGCGATGCAGCCAGCGCCAGGATGAGGCAGTCCATGGCTCCCCGGTGGAACCAAGTATTCGTAGGCTGTTCAGGTCGTGCCGATCTACCCAGGTCGGGGTCTGGAAAGTCTGGAGAACCCTCGAACATCACTAATGAGGCTCCGAGGCTCAACACTCCTGCAATGGTAAGCGGGCCCATGATCCATCCCAGATCGGTGATCCACAGAAGTCGGCCGTCTGCATCCAGGTCGAAGTTGTACGCTAGCTCAATAGCTACCCGATAGGGAAGTCCGCCATGCGTGTGGACGGCTCCCTTCGGTCGACCGGAAGACCCTGAGGTGAAGGCGAGCAGCCACGGCGTATCGGTATCAAACAACCCGAAGGGCTGGTCCTTTCCATGATTAAGCAAGGCATCCCAAGAGAGATCTCGCCTCGGATCCATTGGGACAGCCTGTTTCAACCGTGCGATCACGACTACTCGTTCGATACTCTGAGAAGCTCTAACCGCCTCATCAACATGCGCCTTCAGATCAACTCTCATACCATGGCGCATTGCGCCGTTTGCTGTGATGAGTACCTTCGCTCTCGCGATGGAAAGCCTCTCCGCCAGGGCCTCGGCAGCATAACCAGAGAAAGCTGGAGCGGCGATTGCTCCGATACGGGCGATTGCCAGTAGAGCCACGGCGGCTTCGGGGATCATCGGCACGTATAAGGCTACCACGTCGCCCCTCCCGACGCCCAGTGCGCGCAGACCGGCAGCAGCTCGCTCCACCAATTGACCCAGTTGCTCGAAGGTCAGTTGCAGAGTAGTACCATTATCGCCTTCCCACACCAGCGCCACTCGTTCCCTATGCCCGGCCGTTCGCCAGCGCTCGACCGTCAAGTAAGCAAGGTTCGTGCGGCCACCGACAAACCAATGGGTTGATGGGACGCCTTCGCGGTCGTCATAGAGTGTGTAATAGGGATTTGGCCATTCGAGTCCCAGGTCTTCGAAGGCAGCCCGGTAAAACCACTCTGGTTCGGTTACTGTCCGATCCAGGAAGTTTTGGTAATCAGTCAGATCGTGTCTACGCATGAAACGCGCTACCCGACGCACTTCAATAGTAGCAGGAGGCGGGACCCAACGATCAGGTTCGAACCACTGGGGTAGCAGACGTTCAACCATATCTATTTGACCCCTCAATCATGATTGGTACTCTTCAGCGACCGACCGTAGATGTCAGAAGGCCAGTGTCCAGGCTAAACAAGCATTAGCCATTGGGCAAAGGGCGGCCAAGCCACACCTCATAGAAGCTTTCGAGGTCCGGCAGGAAGTCAAAGATCACCGGCCAGCCTGGTGGTACCGATTCGACTTCGAGCAGCGTTGCGCAGGTGGGACAGATGTACTCCCTGATTTCCATCCAATTTGGATCTGGCTTTTGCGGCCCAGGGTAGATCGCCTCAAGACTCGCCGGAGTATCGCGCACACGAATGAGGGCTGAGAGCTTCCAGTTCTGATGGTAATCACCAAACTCCTGACCACAGGTACATTTGACTACTCGAACAGTGCCTTTCTGAACGATATAGAGGTGCTCACCAATGGGGAGCACTATTTGTTCCTGCCATGGAACTGAAGCCTGCAGCACCTCGATGTATTTGTCGAATCGGTCGGCATCCTTGTAGTCGCTCATGATGCGCTTTGTCTGCTCCCAAGGAAGTCGAGCAGTAATCAAATCTGCGATGAGGCTGCTTGGATAACTCGGTCGTGCCATCTTCTATCTCCTTTCGTGAGAAGTCCATCGGAAGTTGCCAGGGAAGTCAGATTGAGAAGTCGGCTGGTAGTTGCCAGAAGGTTGCGAACTCATCCTTCCACTTGGAAGAGAGGTGCATGCTGTCGCGGTACATTTCCAGGACCTCTGGGACGAACTCACGGTTGAGGATGCGCTCCCGCTCCTGCTTCCTCCATTCGCTGACTGGCACCCCCCCGGCAAGACGCTGACGACGCTCCTCCGAACGGAGTTGCTCTGTCTTCGCCACGTCAACATTGTACGTCCGGCCATCATCACTGTGTGCATCCACATGATAGATTTGCCGAGCGGCCCTCGGGGTTACGATTCCGTTTTCCAAGTCCTTTCGAACCAGTTCTGGATCGCGCTCGATCGGATCGCCGTAGCCACCACCAGCGTTGTAGAAATGCTCAAACAAGTCTCCGTCTTTGAACGGACGACCAATGTAACCTCCCTCACTGAACTCGAAATCACCCTGGACAAGCCGCCTCGGATCGGGATCGTGAGGATCACCCTCAAAATGTGGTAATGGCTTCTGCGCAGCGATCAGTTCGGTCAGGTTTGTGTCGCGGATGGCGTAGTGGTAGAGAGCGGTTGGTGCCGGATATCCTCCGCACATGCCAGCGTTGTCGAAAACTTTGCCAGAATGAATCGCTGTTGTGAGCATGAACATCGGAGTGTGATGAATCTTATAGAGGGAGGTGAAACCAGCCCCCCCGCGGAACCTGCCTGCTCCTGCCGAGTCTGGCCAGATCTTTCGACCCAGGTACAGGATAGGAAGGGAAAGTTCCCAGATCTCAACGTTTCCCATGTCAGATTCCGGGTTCCATCCTGCATAGCCAGTATCCAAACCATCCATGATCCCACGTGCTCCACTCCCACCGGCTGCTAACTCGAAGTTACTTCCACCAAAACGAGTACCATACTGGCTGATCCCTCCACCCTCAAAGAAGGGAGTGTTGACCTGCCCAACAAAGATCTCTTCTTTGAAGCCGCGAGCCAGGAAAGCCCGAGACATCAGGCGATGATATGTCCCGAATGCTGGAAGGAGCAGCGCCCAAGAGCAGGCAGTCGCAACCATGATACTATCTGGGTTGGTCCATGTCCCGGAAGGCAACCTGAGCCTGGTGGCTAGCCAGGCACCGTCGTTCACCTTGCCATCAAAGTCCATGAACTGCGTGAGGCTGACGAAGAAACCACCTTCCATCGCCGCCTCACAACAGTTGTTGGAATTCCATCCCCAGGGCCCTGTACCCTCAAAGTCTAGCGTCATGAGACCGTTCCGATCAATGGTGAGATCAACCGGAATTGGTACTAACTGATCCTTATTAGCCATCGGGAGCACACCTGGCTTGTTCTTATAGAGGTGTCCAAAGAAGGTAGCACCACGGTACCGACCAGGCACGGTCTGCACCTTCATGCGCTCCAAGTGGGCACGACGTCCCTCCTCAATGTATTCCTTTGTTGCACGCTTGAAGTAGTCGACACCTATTTCCTCTACCAGCTCGAGTACCTTTTCTCGCACTTCCAGGCAGGCACTGACCTTCGCCTTCTCATCAAGGATCCAGTAGATTGGACTTCGTAGGTTGCGCTCGACCCTGATGAGATAGTCACGGCGGATCTGATCATTCTCACCGATCTTCTCAGCGCAGACAAAGAGGCCCTCGGTGAAACGCTCCTGCGCCAGGTAGACGTCTCCTCCAGGCGTAACGCCCCCCACCTCGAGTTCGTGACAGACTGCTCCTGCCCAGGCAATTAATTCTCCGTTGTAAAAGATAGGGACGACGTCCATCACGTCCGGTACCTGAACATTTCCAATGAACGCATCATTGTTGGCAAAAATATCGCCAGGGCGAATCCCAGGATCATCTTGGTAGTCGTTGCGGACCATCCACTTGATGAACCGACTCATGGTGTGGACGTGTACCATAATTCCAAAAGAGAAGACGACACTATCGCCTTCAGGGGTATACAAGCCAACGACACTCTCCCCGACCTCGCGGACTCCTGGCGAAGCCGAGATTCGCTTGGAGGTTTCGCGAGCGGAGACAACAGATGATCGCAGTCTCGTATGTAAACTCTCGTACTTGAGCGGGCTCTCAGCCTTAAGCGTTAGTTTGGTGACGCCATCATAGCATCCCGTTTCGGCCAAGCGGACCTCACACTGCTCGAGCATTTCCCGAAGCTTGATCGGTGCCCCAGCCGTAGCAGCAGAACTTGACTGTAGTTGCGTCATAGTAGTACCTCCTCGTGTCTTGTACCATGTCGATAGTCGTATTTCGCCTTTCAGAGGCACCTTACGCTTACCGTAGCCAGAGAAAGTTTCGTTCGTCCACCTCAGCTCGTCGGCCCGGCGGTATCACAAAAGTCGTTGCCGGATGCTCGATAATGGCAAACCCTTCAATGACGTTTCCTGGCTTCAGCAGGTCCATCTCCCAGAGACGAACCTCCTGCCACTGACCATCTCGGAACACTGATCTTGTGCCTTTGGATGCTGATGAATCCGGAGTTTCCGACCCCAGTTCTTGTTCCTGGAAACGCAGCTTCACCTTTTCAATACGAGCGAGCAAACCGAGTTCGAAGATCTGATAGCCAGCCTCGCTGTATTTGGAAACGCGGGAGTTGATCTTCTCATAAAGCGCTTCCCAGGACTCGATGAGCCGATCCATATCTTCGGGTGAATCGATACGACTCATTGATGATTGCACCTCAAGATCTGTCAACTGTGCGGCATAGCGGATCATAGCGAGATGCTGGAAATCTACCTTTCCCAGTTCCCGGCCTTCGACTCTCATCTCTTCCAGCGCTGTTCGCTCCATCTCCTCCCAAGCCGCATTGATGGCTCGACCAACTTCCAGCTTGGCTTCCGTGGATGCTGCCGGGCTAAGAAACAGGTGCATCGACTTGGTATAACGATGGAGGTAATCTGCTATCGAACAACCAAAAGCAGAGAATGCTGCTGCAAAGGGGAAGGTCAAGATTCCCTTGAACGTTAGGCCTTCAGTATAGCCTGCGACATGGAGTGGGCCGGAGCCGCCATATGCCATCAGAACATAGTCGGATGTGTTCAGACCCCGTGCAGAAGCGACCGTCTTAAGGGCATCACGAGCACGAAGCTCAAGCAACCTCATGATACCCTCGGCTCCCTGATAGACATCGACTCCAATTGGATCGGTCACCTGCTCTCTCAAAGCACCGAGAGCAGCCTCAACGTTGAGCTTGATTCTGCCTCCAAGGAAATACTCTGGGTTCAGATATCCGAGAACGACGGCGCAGTCGCAAACTGTTGCGAGCTTCCCTCCCCGGTCAAAGCAGACAGGGCCTGGGTCAGCTCCCGCGCTTTCAGGGCCCAGTTCCACCTTAGCTGTGGCCGGATCTACTTTGATGATCGTGCCGCTACCCGCGCCGATGCTCTCTAATGCAATGGTAGGAAGATTCAATTTAAAGCGGGCTAGAATGGGTTCTGGATCAACGGGCACGCTACCAGCGGTAATGGCACCAATATCAAAGCTGGTACCACCCATATCAGTCACCATCACATTGTCGGCACCAATCAATCGGGCAATGTACTGCGCCCCTAGAATGCCGCCAATTGGCCCCGACACGAGCGTCTCGTGGAGGCGGGGATAACGGATATTGGATAAGCCGCCATAGGAAAGCACAGTCTGTAGTGGATTCGGGAAACCGTAATCGTGAATTCGCTGCTGTACCTTAAGCAGTTGTTGCCGTACCGGCGCTGCTGCGTAGGCCTCGATCAGCAAGCTGTTGAGTCGCGATTGCTCCCGCATCACAGGACGAATCTCAGAAGAAAGGAAGACCGGTACCTCCCGACCAACCTCCTTGCTAACACTCTCGACGATTTCCTTGGCACGTCGCTCATGAACCGGATTCAAGTAGGAAAACAGGAAGCAGATAGCCACTGCGTCGACGCCTGCCGTGAGCAACTCACGTGCCGCTTGTTGCACTTCCGCTTCATAAAGAGGAATGACTTGGTCACCAAACATGTCAATCCGCTCGGTAATGCCATGAATCCAGCGCTTCGGAGTGAGCGGTTCAGGATGTATGTGAGTTACTGCGTGCAAGGTATCTGCGTATCCATAGCCAGCCCAAATGAGGCCGCGATTCATCAATAGCATGTCCTCGAAGCCATTGGTGACCAATAAGCCTACTTTCTGCCCGCGCCGAGAGAGGAGGGTATTCAGCATAGTAGTACCAGAGTACAGGACCACTGATAACTTCGGGAATAGCTCTTCGAGCTTCATACCCTCCCAGTAGCTGATCGCGTCTTGCGTCGACTCAAGGAAGCCGACTGACTCATCCTGCGGAGTTGTCGCTGCCTTACCAACCTCAAAGTTGCCCTCTTCATCGACAATGAAAGTATCGGTCATCGTCCCGCCAGCATCAATACCGAGCACTAATGGCCTGCGAACAGCACTAGCCATATCTGTACCTCCTCGTTAGTCGGCCTACTTTGCCGCCTGACTATCTACGGATCTACCTTTACATGTAATTCTGCCAGACAAGTGGACACAATTCAATGGATGTGATACACAGATATTGTTTCGTATCTGTGCACGATGCACACCAAGCGAGCGCTGATAGATTTTTTACAACGCGCATTGAGGAGCTAACTGGTTCATGTGAACGTTTGATGACCAAACACAATGTACCATGGAAAGCTTCTGAGTTTCTCTACAGAAACGTGTAGCTCGGGTTACTTAATTGAGTGCACAGCGTTTTATCGCCGACTGTAGATCCACAATTTTGAGTGCGAGTTGGAGCTGAAAGCGCATCTCAGCGTCGTTGAGATCGACTTGGGCAATCTCCTCGATGCGTTGTAGCTTGTAGCGTACACTATTGCGATGCAAACGAAGAGCTTCGGCGGTCGTCTTGATTTCGCCCCCTCCTGCTAAGTAAGCCCGCAGACATGCTATCAGGTCCCCATCATGCTCTTGGTCGTACATCTGCAAAGGACTCAATCGATCAGACGCGAACCGGATCAGTTCTGGCCCAAGTTCTTCGTATTGCAAGAGAATACGATAAAGGCCGAGGCGCTCCACAAAGATAAGGCCACTCCGCCATTGCATGGCTCGACCAAACTTGAGAAAGCGTTTGACCTCTGCATAAGCGGCTGGAACCTCGCGCATACTGCGGCAGACCTGGCTTACCCCTACGAAGACCAAGGCCCCAGGTAACTCGCGCTCGGCCCGACTGTGCAAGCGCCGAGCAACTTCGCAAATAGGATTCAGGTCGTCCAGGTTCACGGCCACTAATGCCACCACTTGGGTACCACTAGCCCAGATGAGCCATCGTGGAGTTTGTGGTGCCAGCGAGGCTCGCATAAGATCATACATGTTCTGTTTGCTACGTTGTAGCACTGCTTCTCTCTCACCAAACTTGACCAGATGCTCGAAGTCATCATTGTCAACGATGAGAAGCACATGAGGATGAAGCAAGTCGTAGCCCAAAAACCTGGCCCTTCGGGCCAGATCTTCCTCGTTCTCGAATTTCCCTGTCAAAATATCTCCCAGCAGGTCTCCCTGAAGTCGACGCTCCGTTTCCAAGATGGCGCGTTCACGCATCAATACCAAAGCTACAACGGTAGCGGCACATTGCACTGCAAGCACATCCGAGTCACCAAGGACACGGAACGCCTGAGGTGAGCAAGCGGGCACGGTGGTCAAGCCGGAATAGCTCTCCAATCAACTGGGCAGAATTGCGGTCCCGCTGTGCCAATTGAGCAAGAGTCTCTGGTTCAGGGCCGGACCATCCGAGAGGTGTTGCGCAACTCAATATGGTACCATACCGATCTTCTAAGATAACTGGATTATCCACAAGAGCTGCGATGGCTGAGGTCAGTGATGGAAGTCTCTCGCCTCTCAGTACCAACTCTGTCAACTTTTCCTGAATATCCCTCAGTCGCGCTATACTTTCAAGGGAGCGACGTAGTTCCTCGAGAGCATGTTCGGTCCTGCACTGTAGTTCAGCGTTCCGAATGGCAGAGCCAATCACGAGCGCCAACCGGGCTAAGAGCTTCTCATCAGCTTTGGTAAAAGGTAGTCTGTACCGCCGAGCTACAAAGAGGGAACCCACGACTTCGTCCCCCACCAGCGGAACCAGCAGTATCTCCAACAGTCCATAAGCAGATAGGATTTTCTGCCAGGAACCTTGCGACTCATGAAAATGGCCTTCTCCCAGGCTCAAGCTTGTCGCTTGCTGCCCAAGGAGCATCTCCCCCCAGAAACTTGCTGGTGGCATGCTGCCAGGAATGCACAGACCTGACTCACGGTCATAAACGCGGCTGATATCTGAATTCAGATAAGCTCCGGCAATGTTAGCATCGAGTAAGGTAACGACCGTTGGAAGTGCCAAAGACAATATATCTTCAGGATTCAGGAGAGAAGCAAGCTTCAAGGACAAGTGGTAAAGAGTATCGGCCTCTTGCTCGGCGCGGCGAACGACGCGGAATAGCCTGGCATTGTCAATTAAGGTAGCCAGATGATCGGCCACCTTTTCCAGCAAAAGTAACTCATGCTCCGTGAAATCTCCCTGTCTCTTGTTGGTAACATGGAGCACCCCTATGATCTGACCATCCACTCTCAGTGGGACCGTCATCACCTTTCGGGAGCCGAACAAGTCTACGTACTTCTGAAGAATGTGTGCATCTCTAGGACAGTCGTTAGAGAGGTAGGGTTGTCCAGTGGTAAACACTCGTATGGCGTTACCTCCGTGACTGAGTCGCACACGATACTGGTCGATGATCTCTGGATTACTCACTCCGAAGGCTGGCTTCTGAAGTACGAGTTCTTGTGATTCCGAATCCCATAGCATAACGCCAGCTTTTTCTGCGTTGAACAAGGCAGTAACGGTTTGAACAAGGCTAGCCACCATCAGCTCAAAATCAGGCAAGGATCGAACCAACTGCACCAGGGAATCGACCGCATTCTGTTCCAGCCAGGCAGAGGGAGAAAGGGGCGGGGGAACGAGTTCGCCCACCTGACGAGTTTGATGATCGAGAGATCCAAAAGAGCGCCGGGCTTCGGGGACTGGGCTTAGCATCGAGAGTACCTCCTGACTTTCAGTTTGTTGTATGCACGAATGAAATCAGCAGGAGTTAACGGTCATTAGGTCCTTCTGCGTGTTATATGCTAAGGATTGTACAAATGCTATATCTACCTTACCATGCGATCATAATCGGTGATTGGGCGGATCAGCGCCTGAAGATCTGAAACGGGTACTCAGAATACAGTCTATTTTACTACGGCTCTTATCGTACTGCTGCTTTGCCTGTGTAGCCTCATCCTACATGTTACCCCAAATAAGGTGAGTACACAAGTGCTGGCAAGTAGCTATCACAGGATGCCTTGCACATGAAAAGATGGTAAAAAAATAACTATCGCATCCTTTAGAACCATAGGCAAGTTTCCAGGTGTAGAGCGGCTTCATGACCTTCTGCGGCGGATGCGATTTTCTTCTTTGGAGAGAAAAGCGCGAGGGAAACGACGGAAAGAACGTCCTTGTTCTCGTTGCCTTTTTGTCGTTTTTTCAATGTTCTTTGGAGAGCAGAACCACACGAGATGCGCAAGGAGATCGCTGGTGGGGTGTGCTTGTGGAGAGCAACCATCTCAACCATCTTCATAAGGAGTAGCCCATGAACTGCCCATACGTGCTTCAACCGCAACCAAAGAACAGACCAAGAAAACCTCACTGGGCTATCGAACGTTTCGCTGCGAGAGCCGGGCAAGCGAACCTTCAACGAGCGTACAGGAACTCCGTTCAACTATCTCGAATACCCCACTGATATCGTCCTCATGGTCTTCTTCTGGCGGCTCCGGTACAAGTTGAGTCCGCGCGATCTGGCCGAGATGTTCTTGGAGCTGGGCTATGAGTTCACCCATGAGGCAGTCCGGGACTGGGAAGCGCGCATTGCCCCACTTCATACCTACCCTCGTGCCAGCCGCGAGACCCCTGGTAATGACATGCTCCATCGGACCAACCGCTACCTCAACAATCGACTGGAGCAAGATCACCGTGACATCAAGCAGCGCTCCTATCCCATGCGTGGTTTGAAAGCGTCGCCTCAGCCTCACGCTTCTGTCGAGCCTTCGATGAAGTGCGCCAGTTCTTTCGGGTCCAGACCACCATGAAACAACAGGTTTCCCTGGTGCAACAACGCGATCTGTTTCGTCAACGGCTGGAATGGCTTTTCGCGCTTGTCCATCAAGACGCTTGTGCTGTCGTCCCAGCAAGCCCGTTGCGAATTCCTCGACGAGAGCATATCCTGTGCTCAAAGATGTGCTCGTCGAGGAATTCCACAGCCTGCATGGTCTTGTTAAGGAGGAGGCATCAACCAATGGTCCACTTCCCGCGGATGGATACCCGCATTGCTAGGCGGCTCATGCAGAAAAAGAAGCGACTGGACGCATACGGGCCTCTGCCCCCGCTCACCGTTGAGAGGATCCACGAAGATTTGCGTGTGCTGCTCACCTACCACTCCAATGCGATTGAAGGAAATACCCTGCCGCTGGCGGAGACCCAGATAGTGCTTGCCTACGGGATAACGGTCAATGAACATCCCTGCTCGTTCATCGAGGGAAAAAGAGGAGCTATCACCTCTTCTGCCAGAGAGATGTGCATTTCGAGAGCCATCCCATTGGCGCATCTACACCAATGGGATCCAACGGGCCTCTTGCCAACCCAGATGGGCATGGCTATTGACTAACCGTACGGTGGCATGGGCCATATCTTGCCAATCCACCACACTAATGGTAGCCGGATCGAGAAAGATGCGCAAGGAAGAAGTGAGAGGAGCACCCATGGCGGAACACAGCAGGACTTTGATTGGTCCCACATGCGCAACAAGCACAATGGTCTGGGCTGAGTGCGCCAGCGCCAGTTGCTCAACGGCGGCACAGACGCGCCTCTGCATGTCTGCAAAACGTTCACCTGCAGGAGGCGCAATCGCCAGATCTCGCTCCCATTCCAGCAGATGATGAGCATCTTGCGGACTGCGCGCAAGCACTTCGGCCCGGCTCAACCCTTCCCAGGTGCCGAAATTGCATTCACGCAGTGCATCCAGCTTGAGTGCTTCAAGGGTATGGCGTTTCTTTCGGTACTTTTCAACTACCTTCATGCCCTTCACCGCACTCCAATGCTCGATATGTTCAAAAAGTGTTGTTCGGGTTTGTTGCCGTGTATAGCGGTGTGTCGCATTGTTTGGCTGTCAACTTGGCTGTCATTACATAGGGCTGATCTGGCGGCAACCATCCCGCTTTGCAGGAATGTTCACCCGAAACTGATACAATAATTGTGGGTCTGTCTCACTTTGCGTGAAAGGCAGGAGGTGATACAATAGAACGAGGGTCTGTCTCACTTTGCGTGAAAGGCAGGAGGTGATACAATAGAACGAATCTTCTCCGGACTCCTGCTCATCACTTGCTCATAATGCTCTTAAATCGACTTCCTGCCTTGCTTGAAGGATATCTGTAGCTACGGAATAGGCCAATTGACAGTTCTTTGAACAGTTTATCAGATGGAGTGCCCCCCAAAAAGTGCATATCACCAAGACTTTAACACACAGAGTATTTCAACTTAAATTCATAGAGTAGCTATAAGAGGATCATCTCCTTGCAGTGGATGTTGACCTTAAACGCGCTCAAGAGCCTGCTGAGCAAATTCCTCATATTGTTTGCCAGAAACACATCAAGAGGCCAATGGCTCGCTTTTTAGCGACGATTGCGAAGTTGTCTCGCTCTTTTGCGCGCTTGTTCCGCATCACGTTTCTTTCCAAGTCTCTCAAAGGCACTGCCCTTGTTGTTGTAGGCAAGGGCATAGCTGGGATCAATGAGAAGGGCTTGGTTACAGGCGACAAGAGCTTCCTCATACCGCTCGAGGTTGACAAGAGCAATAGCTTTGTAGGTGTAGGCAATGACATCGTTAGGATTCAGGTGATGAGCTTGATTGTAGGCGGCAAGGGCTTCCTTGTACCGCTTGAGGTTGGCAAGGGCTTGGCCTTCAGCGAGCCATTCGTCTTTCCTTTTCAGGGGAGGTGGGAACGGGCCATCCTCGAGTGTGATCTCGCTTTCAATGGGTATGGAGGCGATAGGGCTGCCCCATTTGTTCATGAGCGTGATGTGTATCGTGCCAATCATGGCTTGCTCGGCTGCCGTGAGCAGAAACTTCGCGGGTCCGTAGGTGCCACCGAAGCAGTGGAGAATGACGTAACGCTCGCCTTCACTAAGGGGTTTATGCCTGAAGAGAGGCATAGTATCGAGGTGGAACCAGATGGTATATTCCTCGTCATCATAGGGCTATGGGTCGGGTAGCGCTACCATCTGCAGGTCAATTGTCATGAGGTACGACTTGCCGGCCTTTGCTTCACGCGGATAGCTGATAATTGGCTCTCTCGCTAGCAGATGCTGCTCGCTCGTACTCATACTTCTTTCTCCTCCTCCAAATGCTTTCTGAGCAGGCGCAGTCGAGCCAATGGATTGCCGTAATAGACATACATGAAGGTATACAGGAAGTAGAAGTTTTTCTCCTGTTCCGTGAGTTGCGTGAGGTCTCTGTATTCATGCCGTGCAATCATGCCGGGAGTGTTTGCAGCTAGTCCCACGGCTTCCTGACGTGCAATCATCGCCACCGCTTCCGCCCGTAACTGATGAAGAACCTCGGCCGGTATTGTCGACTTGGTAACGCAGCTGAACACTGTGCTAAAATAGCTCCATGAAAACAAACCCCACTGCTCCCAATTACCAAGGGTTCCGTTTCCCCTCTGACATGATCAGCCACGCGGTGTGGCTGTATTTCCGCTTCTCGCTCAGTTTTCGGTACGGGTGAGGAACTTCTGGCCCAGCGCGGGATCGCCGTGACCTCTGAACCGGTGCGGCAATGGTGCCTCACATTTGGTCGATCCTCTGCCGATGAATTGCGTCGTCGTCGCCCTCGCTGTGGCGACAAATGGCACCTGGATGAGGTCTTCCTCACCATCGGTGGCCAGCGACAGTCTCTGTGGCCAGCGGTGGATCAGGACGGAAATGTGCTCGCTATCCTGGTGCAGAGCCAGCGCAACAAAAAGGCCGCGCAGCGATTTGTCCGCAAGCTGCTCAAAGGGGTGCACGACGTTGCGCGCGTGATCATCACCGATAGGCTGAAGAGGTATGGGGCTGCGAAACGCGAGATCCTGCCTGGCGTGGAGCATCGGCAGCACAAAGGATTGAACAACCGGGCGGAAAATGCGCATCAGCCAACACGCGCAACGCTTTCTTTCTGCATTTGGTCCTCTCTCCAACCATTTCCAACCACGAAGACACCGTTTGCGTGCCAGGGAATACCGTGCCATTGTACCGGGCCGATTCCAGACGTGGAATGAAGGAACCAGTGTACCATTGGTTGGCTAACTCCTGAACATCCTCAGCCCCTGGTTGCTCTCTCCTTTCTTTCCTCTTTTTAACTCGGCAATATGCTTCCTTTGAGCGAATAAGTTGACAATATCTGCACAAGGGCTTGGAAGCAAATATCTGCCTGGTAGCTCTCCTCAACGACTACATCGCTCATATTTTTCATTTCTCGACATAATATATTTCTAATGATGGAAAATTTGACGTAAGATTCGTGCTCTGTCAATGGGATGATGTAACTAAGACAGAACTATTGCGAAGTGCGAGGCAAACACCATAATCACAGGAGAATTTGGGTCTTGATAATCGTGTGAACATATGGTATATTTCCATTTGTAAGCAAATATTTTTCTTTTATATGGAAAATGTGAAGAACAACGTATCGCACATTGATGTTCATGGAGCAGAGGAGCGCTAAAGATGCCAGAGACGATTGGTTTCATTGGCCTAGGTATCATGGGCAAACCCATGGCTTACAACTTGATGAAGGCAGGCTACGAGTTAGTGATCTCTAACCGCAACCCGGTACCCGCGAATGAGCTGGCCGCCGAGGGTGCAACAACTGTGGGCAGCCCACAGGCGGTGGCCGAGCTGAGTGATGTCGTCATCACCATGTTGCCCGACTCGCCCCATGTTCGGGCCGTGGTGACCGGCGAGGACGGGGTGTTGGCGGGTGCCAAAGCGGGCACGCTTGTGATTGATATGAGCACCATCTCACCAGTAGTCACCCAGGAGGTGGCCCAGGCAGCGCATGTGCGCAGTGTGCGGATTCTAGATGCGCCCGTCAGTGGAGGCGATGTTGGAGCTCAGCAAGGCACGCTTTCTATCATGGTGGGGGGCAGCGCCGAGGACTTCGCGCAGGCCAAGCCGATCTTCGAAGTGTTGGGCAAGACTATCGTGCATGTGGGTGGGATTGGCGCGGGGCAGGTCGTCAAGGCGTGCAACCAGATTGTGGTGGCATTAACTATTGAGGCGGTAAGCGAAGCGCTGGTGCTTGGTTCCAAGGCCGGGGTGGATCCCGCAGTCATCCTCCAGGTCCTCTCGGGTGGCCTGGCGGCAAACCGCGTTATGGAAGTGCGTGGCCCCAATTTCTTGAAGCACGATTTCCGACCGGGATTCAAAATCGCGCTGCATCATAAAGATTTGGGGATTGCGCTCGCAGCAGGCCGCGAGTACGGCGTCGCGTTGCCGGTGACGGCCATCGTTGACCAGATGCTCCAGGCATTGAAGCTGCGCGGGCAGGGCGATCAGGACCATTCAGCTCTCCTCACCCTGATCGAGGACTGGGCGCAGCACCGGATCGGAGAGCCTAGGTAGCGGACAGACTGCTATCACGCAAAAGGAGGAATGTGACATGTCAAGAATGAACCCGATGGATGTAGTGGTCAAGATCATGGAGGATGAGGGGGTCGATTATGTCTTCGGCGTGCCTGGGGCAGCCATCTTGCCGCTCTACAAGGCGCTGAGCAAGTCAGAACGCATCAAAAACGTCTCGGTTCGTCATGAGGAGGGGGGAACGCACGCGGCGGACGGCTATGCGCGCGCGACCGGCAAGGTCGGCATCAGTATTGGGACGTCAGGCCCGGCAGGGACCAATATGATTACAGGACTCTATACCTGCCTGGCCGACTCCATTCCCATCATCTGTATCACTGGCCAGGCGCAGACACTTACCTTGCATCGGGAGGCGTTCCAGGCCGTGGACATTGCGGAGATTGCCCGCCCCGTCACCAAGTGGTCGGTGCTGGTGAGGGAGACCGCACAGTTGCCCTGGGTCTTCCGCGAAGCCTTCCGCATTGCGCGGTCAGGGCGCCCCGGTCCCGTGCTGATTGACCTGCCGCTGAATGTCCAGAAAGGGCTGGATCTGGAGTACGACCCTGGCCTGGATAGTTCGCTGCCAGTGGAGAAGCCGGGGCCAAACACGCATGCCATCCGCCGGGCAGTGGAGATGATCATGACTGCCGAACGGCCAATGCTGCTGCCGGGTGGGGGGGTCATCATTGCCAACGCCTCAGACGAACTCATAGCGCTGGCCGAGTATTTGCAGATCCCGGTGACGCCCACGCTGATGGGCAAAGGGGTCATCCCCGAGGACCATCTCCTGTACGCGGGCATGGTCGGTATTCAAACCAGCCAGCGCTACGCCAACCAACTCTTCCTGGAAAGCGACTTGATCGTGGCTATCGGTGCCCGCTTTGCTGACCGGCACACCGGCAACCTGGAGGTCTACCGCGGCAACCGGAAGTTTATCCATATCGACATCGAGCCCTTCCAGATCGGGCGGGTTTTCCCCCCAGACCTGGGAATCGTCTCGGATGCCAAGCTGGCGCTCCAAGCGCTGGATCAGGTGGCGCGAGAGTTCACCCCGGCACGTCAGCCGAACGCCTGGGTGGAACGAGTGCGGGACCTGCGTTACACGATGTGGCGCAAGACGGACTTCGATACGACGCCGATCAAGCCGCAACGAGTGTACCAGGAGATGAACGAGGTTTTCGACCGGGACACGCTCGTCGTCACCGCCATCGGGCTCTACCAGATCTGGAGCGGGCAATTCCAGCGCACCTACAATCCTCGCACTTACTTCTGTTGTGGACAGGCGGGCCCACTTGGGTGGGAGGTACCGGCGTGCATCGGCGTGAAGCTGGGCTGTCCAGATAAGCTAGTGGTGGGCGTTGTGGGGGACTACTCCTTCGAGTTCCTGATGGAAGAGGTTGCCGTTGCCGTCCAGTATAAGGTGCCCTACGTGCTCGTTATGGTGAACAACGGCTACATGGGCCTGATCCGGCAGTCGGAGCTGCCGTACGAGATGGACTTCGGGGTGGACCTCTCCTATGACGGGCCGAGCAGCGAAGCCTATGGCATGGATCATGTTGCGGTCATGGAGGCCATGGGCGCCATGGGCCGCCGCGTCACCCGACCCGAGGAGGTCAAGCCTGCGCTGGAGTGGGCCGTCCGGGTCAGTGAGGAGCGGCGAGTACCGATATTGGTTGAGGTCATCGTAGAGCGGGGGACGAACGCCGCGATGGGTACCGCGTTAAACAACATCATGGAGTTCGAAGCGCTGGCGGAGGGCGGCCCAGTGCCCGCCCACCACCACATTGCAGCTATTACTGAAGCGATGCCGGTGACTGACTAGTCCTGGAGGGCGATCAGCCAGCAGTGGTCAGCCCCTACTTCTGCCCAGGCTACCACACGGCGGGAGTAGGGAGAACTGACCACTCGAAGGTAAAGGAGATTCGTCCATGCGGATTATCATTGCCCCCCAGTCACTCAAAGGCAGTCTCACCGCAGCCGAAGCCGGGCAGGCGATTGCACGGGGTGTACGAGTGGTCTATCCCGAAGCAGAGATCGACATCGTACCTGTTGCCGATGGTGGAGAAGGAACCGTGCAAGCCCTGGTAGATGCAACAGGCGGTGAGCTGGTGCAGCAGACAGTGACCGGCCCACTGGGGAAGCCTGTTGCAGCGTTCTTTGGACTCCTGGGAGATGGACGCACTGCTGCCATCGAAATGGCGGCATGTGCTGGCTTACCCCTTGTTCCCCTGAACCAACGTGATCCGCGTTTCACCACAACTTTT
>VBHI01000459.1 GCA_005881495.1 Chloroflexota bacterium | reverse complement strand
GCCATTGAAAACGCAAACCTGGAGCAGGGCGTCACCGTGGAGCAGTCCGATCTCGATCAAGTTCCGCTCGGTGCTAGTAAAGCCGGGCTCGTTGCAGGCGATTACTTCCGCCTGCACACGCTGCTCTATGGCCTCATGTTGCCTTCTGGTACCGATGCTTCGATTGTCATCGCACGCACGGTCGCTGGTTCGACCGGAGCTTTTGTGGCCCTGATGAACAGGAAAGCGCAGGAGCTGCATCTCACGCATACCCATTTTAGCAGCCCCCATGGTTTCGTCAGCAGTAATCATTACTCTTCTGCCGCCGATCTGGCGACGCTCGCAAACGACGCCATGCGCAATCCCCTCTTCGCTCAGATTGTCGGGCAGAGCACCTATGATGTGCGGCCAACGCTCTACACGCATGCCTACCATTGGGAAAATACCAATGCCCTCCTCACCTCCTACCGGGGCGCCGATGGCGTAAAAACCGGCTGGACAGATGACGCTGGAGTATGCCTGGTGTTCTCAGCACGCCGCAATGGCCATCATCTCATCGGCGTCGAATTGCACGCTTCGTCCTACGATGCTGTCTTTGCAGACGGGGCGAAGTTGTTGGATCTCGGCTTCAGGAAAGATTGAGGCATGCTAGCATGCCATTGACGCTAGGAGCGGTTAAGGAAAGCGCAATTGGAGACACATGTTGGACAATTTCTGCTATTGCCACAGCGTCTAGCGGCTCTTATACTTGCTCTGAGACCAGCCGAAAGCTGTTCTCTTTCTCTCGCATGTCAACACGTTATGCGTCTAGGAAGGGGAGAGGGAACTGTGCATCTCCTCTTTTTGAGCAAAGGAAAGGGCCAGGTTATGCTTTCTACTCTGGATCTGAAAAGCACCTATGAAGAGCAAGGATATGCCGTTGCGCGCCAACTATTCACTCCTGACGAGGTGACATTGCTGCGCGACCACTATATGCGACTCCGCGCGCAAGGACCTCATCTAGGGGATCTGGTGGGCGTGGATGCCACAAGTGAAGATCCGCTCAAGCGCTATCCACGCATGATTCAAATGCACCGCTGGGACGAAGTCAGCTTGCGCTGGCTGCTTGATGAACGTCTCAATCACCTGCTTACCTTATTGTTAGGACAGGAACTGTATGCGGTGCAAACGATGCTCTACTTTAAGCCACCTCAAGCACGGGGTCAGGCACTCCATCAAGATCAGTTTTTTCTCAAGGTTCAGCCAGGAACGTGCATGGCAGCCTGGCTCGCACTGGATCAGTGTGATGAAGCCAACGGATGTCTGCAAGTGGTTCCCGGAAGCCACCACTGGCCCGTCCTCTGTACGACGCCAGCCGATACCAGCCTGAGTTTTACCGATATCACGGTCCCACTCCCACCACACCAGGAGATTCATCCGGTTCTGATGGAAGCGGGCGATGTGCTCTTCTTTCATGGAAGACTGGTCCATGGCAGTCTTCCCAATACAACGCCCAACCGCTTTCGCCGCGCATTGATCGGCCATTACATTTCCGGCGATGCCGAGCAAATGACGGCATTTCTGCAGCCAGTTTTGCGTATGGATGGGACCATGGTAACGCTCAAGGTGACAGAGCCGGGGGGGCCTTGCGGAGTGTGGGTGGAAAAGGACGGGCAGCCAGTCATCGAGATGAGTGGCATCGAACCCACTCCCACCTTCCTAAGTGAATAATGTCCTGGCGAGGACCTCACCGAAAAGAGGTGCTGTATGCAACATGACGAGAGTTTCTGGCCCCAAGAGGTGAGTGTTGGGGAAGTGATCTATCCTCCAGGAGGAACATTAGGACCACGCTATCAGAAAACCCTTCAATTGGTCCTGCTCTACTCAGGACATATGCGTTTGTGGGTTGATGGTTTGATGCGAGAAGCAGCATCCAAGTCGGTATGCATCCTCTTGCCCGAGCATGAGGAGTATTTTGCCTTTGACACCAGAAGCGAAACCCACCATAGCTGGGTTCATATTGCCCTGCCTACCTTTTCCCCCGAACTGCTCGCCCGCCTTCAACAACTGGTTTGGCCTTTACCTTTGTCTCCTGTGATGACGCAGTTCATGCGTGAGGCGCTGATGCTTCAAACAATGCCTTTTTCCACCTCACAGGAGATGCTGAAGGCCCTGGCGCTTCTGATGCTCTGGCGCTATATTGGAGAAGGTGAACACGCTCTCCTACCAGCAAGCAGCTCTCCACCTGCTCTGCTTGTACAAGCGCAACAATTTATCCTGATGCATCTTCAGGAGCCGATCACGCTCCAGCAGATTGCGCAAGCCTCAGCGGTGAGTCCTTTTCATCTGATACGCCTCTTTCAAAAACATTTGTCTCTGACTCCCATCGCGTATCTTTGGCAACAACGAATAGCAGAAGGGATCAAACTGCTCGAACAAACAGGACTGCCCATAGGCACGATTGCCTCTCAATGTGGTTTCCAGTCTCGCTACCATTTTTCTCGCCGTATCCGGCAGGAAACAGGCTCTACTCCGCAAGAGGTCCGCCGTCGCTACTGGCAGCAGAGCACGGAGGGAAGGGGAGTGAAACCCTGAAAGGATACTTCTTTCAGTCCCCTCCAACGGGGCAATGGCCCTGCAACCTTGTGGCTGGTGCTAGTCAGCCTTCACCAAACATCTTTCAGTCTCCTCCAACGTGTCAATAGCACGGGCACCGCCTCCTTTGTTTCAATCTCAACCGAGATGCCAGGCCCCTGGCGACTCATTGTTCATCCTCTAAACGGGTACGTATTCGTGTATTTCAATCTCAACCGAGATGCCAGGCCCCTGGCGACATATTCGTTCGACTGCGCGCGACCTGGCGAGATACAT
>VBHI01000162.1 GCA_005881495.1 Chloroflexota bacterium | reverse complement strand
AAGAAACAGAAGAAAGATTTACGGCAAGATAGGAAAAAGGAAGCGTTCATAGAGTATCTATGTGCTGTCGAGTAAACAAATACATATATCAGACCACGAGGGTTTGCCCAGATTTCGCAAGTATTGATATTCGCTGATGTTCCACTTGAGGGAACATTTGTGGACATATACGTCGTCGCAGACGAACCTGTGTATGATGCGCCTGGTGAACAACAGAGGCAGCTTGAAACGATGCGACAACGCACCGATCTGAGCAATGAAGAACGCGAAGCTTATCTGCAACGGCTACACATCATCTGGCGCTCACAACTGAGGTGGGAAGTGAATGAGAGAAAAGTGCAGCAGCCACTGCTCCTCACAGAGGTGCTACCAGGTATTCTCTTCCCCATGGGATCATCTCTCGGCCATCAGCGGCATCACCTTGGATGGTCGACTCTGCATGCAAGTGCGTGCTGCCTCCTATGATGCCGCAGCCGTCGTGGTGATCTGGGACGGGTCGCCGATCCATCGGGGACACGAGATCAAAGACTTTCTCAAGCGAGGAGCTGCCAAACGCCTGCATCTAGAACAACTTCCGGGCTATGCCTCTCAACCCGGATGAGGGCATCTGGAATTACCTCAAGCGGGTGGAGTTAGGCAATGTCTGTTGTTCCGATCTCGATCAGTTGCATCGAAAACTCATTCAAGCAAAAGAACGCTTGCGGCACAAACAGGAGATCATCAAAAGCTGCTCTCGTCAGTGTGGCTACTCGGTTTAGTTCCTTAGCGCGAGATCAGTAATACCAAACTGCAGACCAATGTAAAATCTGGATGGTAGGCGTGTGCCTCTATGTGAGGTCAATCACCTTTCTTTTGTGACTGAAGTAACGGTATCAGAGCAAAAGATGCGTTACGCTTGGGAAAGGATGATTGAAATAGGCCTCACCAGATAAAGTCAGGTCAAACATACGCTAAGTATGAAAAAGATAGGATCATCAAATACGTATGATAACAATCCGAGTTCATTAGGAGAGGAGGTGCAAGAATGAAAGACCGCGTTGGACAGCAGATTGGCAATTATCGGCTCATCCGCTTATTGGGAGAGGGTAGCTTCGCCGAAGTCTACCTCGGTGAACATGTCTATCTCAAGAGACCAGCCGCAATCAAAGTTCTGCGGGGGCAACTGGTAAATGACGGCATGGAAGGTTTTCTCACCGAGGCACGCGCCATCGCCAGCTTAGAGCACCCCCATATCGTGCGGGTGCTGGACTTTGGTGTAGAGGCAAGCACCCCCTTTCTGGTCATGAGCTATGCTCCAAACGGAACATTACGCCAGCGCCACTCCAAAAGTATCCCTTTGCCGCCAACTTTCATACTGCCGTATGTTAAGCAGGTCGCCGCTGCCTTACAGTTTGCACATGATAAAAAGCTAATTCATCGCGACATTAAGCCACATAACATGTTACTGGGGCCAAACAATGAGATCTGGCTTAGTGACTTTGGCGTTGTGGTAGCAGCCCATACCACTGGTTCTCTCATACTAGAAGGTCAAGCTGGGACACTTCCTTACATAGCACCAGAACAGATTCTGAAGATGCCGCGCCCAGCGAGCGATCAGTATGCATTAGGCATTGTGGTGTACGAGTGGCTCTGCGGCAAGCGTCCCTTTGATGAGCTTGAAGGGAGCATCATAAACCACCATTTACATACTCCTCCACCTGCCTTGCGTGAGCAACTTTCAACCATTTCCCCTGCCGTGGAGAATGTTGTGCTCAAAGCCCTTGCCAAGAACCCGAAAGAGCGGTTTGACACTGTACAAGCCTTTGCCGCTGCTTTAGAACAGGCCTGCCAATTAGAGCCCTCTCTTCTCCCTGCTTTAAACTTTGTCTTACCACTACCTCCTCGGGAAGGACTTCCTCCGACTTCACTCGCTCCTGTAGGGCCTCCTCCCTTTGCACAGACTGGATCTGCTCTTGGGTCCCTCAACTCCTCTGCTCCCCCTGCAGCCGATCTGGTAGCTTCTCTTCCGGCTGCGCAGAATGCACCTGATCCTGGATCCCTCAACTCCTCTGCATCCTTTCTAGTTCTGCACACTCCCACAAACCCCTTCTCACTACCGCCCAATCCTCCCTCTGTACCTGTCACTCCTGCTCCTTCTCAAACACAGGCTTGGCTCAAACGCAATCTCTCACGGCGCACCGTACTGGCGAGGTTGGTTGGATCCGCTGTCGTAGTGGGTGGCGGTGTTGTTGCTTTGAAATTAGTCTTTAACGGACTTTCTGGTGCTCAGGGCACGACAGCTTCTCATACTCCTAGTGTCAAGCCTACTTCTACCGCTACTCCTCGGCCTCAAGGAACCATCATCTATACCTATCGAGGGCATATAGGTGAGGTAAAAGCTGTGGCGTGGTCTCCCGATAGTACACGCATCGCCTCGGGAGGTCTTGATAAGACAGTGCAGGTGTGGGATGCTACCACTGGCAACCATCTTATAACCCATCGTCGGCATAGCAATGAAGTGAAAGCTGTGGCGTGGTCACTCGATGGGAAGCGTATTGCCTCTGCAAGCTTGGACGGGTATGTACTGGTCTGGAATGCCGAGACGGAAGTTCCCCCCATCTCAACCTATGATGATCTTTTCGAAGTGCGTACCGTGGCGTGGTCGCCTCAGGGTGGGCAGCTAATTGCCTTTGGGGGCGGGGATAAGAAGGTGCATGTATGGAATGCCACCACAAAGAGTATTCTCTATACGTACCCAGGCCATTCACAACAGGTGATTACTGTAGCGTGGTCTCCCGAGGGGACACGTATTGCCTCTGCAAGTGCTGATGGGACAGTGCAAGTGTGGGACGCTCTCACAGGAGCAAACAGTTTCCCCTATCGCGGTCATTCGAAGTGGGTGCGTGCTGTAGCATGGTCTCATAACGGGCAGTACCTTGCCTCTGGGGGTGCTGATACGACGGTCCAGGTGTGGGATGCCAAGTCAGGACAACTCATATACACCTACACTGGCCATAAACTAGACGTACAAGCTGTGGCGTGGTCTCCTGATGATACACACATCGTTTCTGCGAGTTTCGATCAGACGGTGCAGGTGTGGGATGCTACCACTGGAAGCCATGTCTACGTCTATAAAGGTCATACTAGGGACGTTTGGGGTGTGGCATGGTCGCCCAATGGAACACGCATTGCCTCGGCAAGCCTTGATAGGACGGTGCAAGTGTGGCAAGCATAGTGAACATGGATTACCAAGTGCCGATTTCAGACAAGAGGCTGACTATTGCCATTGGCGTTTCCGCAAAAGCTCATCGCTGCTCGTGATCCTCTTTGCAATAAAGCTGGCGAAAACATAATCTCAGCAATTTGTAGGCCTTGATGGCTGAGCAGAAAACCTTATTACGAACTCATCTTCATCTGCAAAATTCGCGATGACTCATGTTTCACGGTACTTCCGGGAACGATAATATGCATGCAGTAGCATGGTCACCTGATGGAAAACGCCTCGCGTATGGAGGCGCGAATGCGCTTGTCTACATCTGGAATAAGATGACGAAAAAACTCGACTTTGTCTTTCAAGGTCATCTCGGTGAAATCTGGAGTATTGCCTGGTCACCTGATGGAACGCGCCTGGCCTCCGGTAGCGAAGATGATACCGTGCAAGTTTGGAATGGTATAACTGGTGGTACATTTTCGACGTTTCGTGGACATTCCATTGGAGTGCTTTCAGTAGCCTGGTCGCCCGATGGCAGACGCATCGCCTTTGGTTCCATAGATACGACAGTCCAGGTATGGAATGTGTCTACCGCGCGCCCAATGCTGATTTATCGCGGTCATACGGATATCGTGCTCGCGCTAGCCTGGTCCCCCGATAGTACAGAGATTGCCTCGGCAAGCGTTGATATGCGCGTGTGGCAAGCGAGCTAACCAGGTACGGCAACCCTTGGGTGGCTCATTCCCTGTTTACCCCAGCCTCCGTTTTACATCCTCAAGATTTAAACCCACCACCTCCACCATCTTCTGCCTGCTCGTCACCCCGCGCACAACCACCACCTGCCGCTTCGGCAACCCTAGCCGCTCAGCCAGTAGCGCCACCAGCGCCTCATTCGCAGCCCCATCCACGGGCGCAGCAGTCAACCGGACCCTCAACCTCTCCCCTTCTCCCCCTGCCCCACCCTCCCAACTCTCCCACTCCACACTATTCTTCTTACTGCGCGGTATCACCTTCACCGAAATCAGCATCATCAGCCCTACCAACCCGCAGGCAGCCCCTGCAACAAAAGAATCTGCATCGTACTCAGCAGAAACCACGTAATAATAAACGCCATATCGATAAAACCCATCGGCGGCACAATACGCCGCACCGGTTCAATGAAAGGATCCGTAATCCGTGCCAGGAAACGTATGATGGCATACCGTTCATCGATACGAAACCAGGAGGCAATGGCGCGTATCAACATCGCCAGAATGATGATGTAAATGCCGTATAATATTATCCAGTGCACTATTGGAATTGGAAAACCAAACATCTTCTTAACCTCACTCCTGCACTGTACGAACCTCAACAATAGTGAAGCCAAAAAGCTTGCGGCGGAAAATGTCCGTCACACGTACCCCTTCAAGATCAGACAACGTCGTCACATGTTTCTGCACAAACTCTCCAAGTGGACGTGCGGCCAGCAAACCAGCCACCGAAGACGCCGCCGCCGAAGCCACTCGCGTACGCGTTTGACCGGAGACCATACCCAGTATCGTCCCAAGAGTCACCAGTGAGACGCCAACCGCGAGATTCGTACCGCAGTTTGGATGAATAGCCAGTTCTGTTTCACCTGCCTGCAAACGGCGCAAAGCCTCGTCAAGCGCCCGGCGCAGCATTCCAAGATCAACATCTCCAAAGACAATGAATCCATTTGAGCTGGAACGCGCACTCACCCGCAGGTCAGGAACCATGCCACTCAGAATAGTAATCGTCGCATGTTCCAGTGCATGGTTTTGACGAATACGACGGCCAAAAAACACTTCACCAGTCTTCATTGTAATATGTCCCCTTTAGAAACATGTATTCCATCAAGCGAGTGATCCCACTTGTTCACCCTGTAGAATCGAGATACTTATTTAGCACGCTCACCAAAGATCGCCCGCCCAATACGCACAATCGTAGCTCCCTCTTCAATAGCCACACGATAATCATCGGTCATGCCCATCGATAGATCGAGCCATGAACCCTCTGGCACCTCGTGCCGCAGCCGCTCTTGCAGATCGCGAAGGCCGCGGAACACATATCGTACCTTCTCTGCATCATCCACCAGCGGTGCAATCGTCATCAAACCGTGCACCTTCAAGCATGGCAGCGCCACAATCTGACGAGCCACCCCCAGCGCCTCATCCAGAGTCATCCCCTCTTTACTCTTTTCACCAGATACATTGACCTGCAGCAGTACCGGAAGAACTTTACCCTCTTCCTCAGCATGCCGGTTCAAAACCTGTGCCAGCCGCAAGCTATCGACACTCTGTACAGCATCAAACACACTGACGACCTTGCTCGCCTTGTTGCTCTGTAAGTGACCAATCATATGCCAGCGCATCCCCTGCGGATGAAACTCAGCAATTTTGGGCAGTGCATCTTGCACGCGATTCTCACCAAAATCGGTCACCCCTAGATTATACGCTATTTTCACCAATTCCACAGGAACAGTTTTTGAAACAGCCACAAGCGTAATCTCCTCAGGGCTTCGCCCCACCCCCCTCGCGGCCTCCTCAATCTTCGCCCATACCCGCGCAATATGAGCGGCCAATCTCTCTTCAACATTCGCCAGCTGTTCATTCATAGTAATCTATCTCTCTTCAAATGCGCCCGTCCTTCTATCTCTCATTAAATGCGCTCGTCCTTTGTAGGGGCGACCCTTGGGTCGCCCAATATGCAACAACCTAATGCTTCGTTGCCCTCAGCATGACCGGGTTCCCTTGTCACCCTGAGCGTAGCGAAGGGTCTGTCTCCATGGCCCTCTCTTGTCACCCTGAGCATAGCGAAGGGTCTGTCTCGCTGGGCCTCCAGATGCTTCGCGGAGTTTACACTGAGCATAGCGAATGTGCTCAGCATGACAGGGGTCCTTCCTTTGTCACCCTGAGCATAGCGAAGGGTCTGTCTCGCTGGGCCTCCAGATGCTTCGTCGCCCTCAGCATGACAGGGTGGGTTCCCTTGTCACCCTGAGCGTAGCGAAGGGTCTGTCTCCATGGCCCTCCAGATGCTTCGTTGCCCTCAGCATGACAGTACCGTCCTCCTGCCGCGCCCTCGCCCCTAAAGCATTTGATGGGCTTTTCTTAGGTTGATGCTTATTGGGCGACCCTTGCTTGGGTCGCCCTCTACTGCTTAAAGACATGCCCCATTCCACGCCCGCAACAATCTTGGCAATTCCGCCAGGTGCACTATCGTAGCAGTGGGAGAAATATGCTCAGGTCTAGGCCACGGACTGCTATTCTCCTTCCACACTGCACGCATTCCCACACCCAGAGCACCAGAAATATCATCAATCATCCGATCTCCCACCATCACACACGCATCCGCAACCACATCCAGGCGCGCAGCCACCTTCAAAAACACCGATGGGTGCGGCTTTGAGTGAGGCAGGTCCGAGGTATACACAATTTCGTCGATCAGGCTGTCCAGCCCGTGTGCTGCAAGGTCCGCGTTATGCCACTCAGCCGCCCACCAGGTATTCGAGAGTAAGCCCAGCTTGTAACCACTGTCGCGCAGCAATTGCAGCGTTTCACGCGCATCAGGAAAAACGGCTGCCCAGCCGTCCAACGCGCGCGCATAACCATCGAGCGCCGCCAGCAATGCCTCCTCATCCGCGTGACGTCCCAGGCGCCGGAAACCATCGCTCACCAGGCTCGTTGGAGGTCCACTCCACCGTTCCGTTTCCACTCGACGCCAGTGCGCCCTTTCCGCGTCCATCATCGCCTGCACATACACCTCGCGCTCCGGCCAATCACCACCAGGCACCCTGCTAATGAGGTAATCATACGATAGGTTCCAGCAACGGATCACCCCATCGTCCCAATCCGGCCAATCAACCAGCGTGCCCCCAAGATCAAAAATTACTGCTCGCGGAGCCTGCATACCAATCTATCTCCTGAATTCTACGTATCCAATCTTTAGAAGCTAGTATATCATACGCTCCTCCTATAACCTCTATTCTTTCGAAACCACTCCACCGCCAGGTGAACAAGAGTCATCCTGGATGTTTGAAACATCCAGGATGACTCTTGTGTCCGTATATTACGATGAATCAGGCAGCCTATTTAATGGAGAAGAACTCAACTGGGATGTTTTCATCGTTGTCAGAATTGTAATCGATTACAATCATTTTGTCAAGTGTATTGGATACGAATTTGCTCTTTTTCAAAAAACCAGATGAATTCCTACCCAAAATGCGCGATTTCGCCGGGAAAGTGCAATGATTCTGGAAATCGTTTACAATTTCAATAGCATATTTCACGAAGATATGTTATAATTAAGCAAAACGTTTACGATACTTCTGAAAAAGAGGGGGAGAAGTGTATGGCCAGTATCAAGGATGTCGCCAAAGCCGCTGGGGTATCAACGGCGACGGTTTCGCGTGTACTCTCTAACGGTGCACACGTACGACCAGAAGTGCGCGAGCGCGTGATGGAAGCGGTGGCACAATTAGCCTATCGACCTAATCTGCTGGCTCGTAGTCTGCGCTCCCAGCAAACCAATACCATCGGGCTTATCGTCTCAGATATTCGCAATCCGTTCTTTACCGCCATAAGTCGTGCCGTCGAAGATACGGCCTATGAGCAGGGATTCAGTCTCGTCCTTTGCAACACGGACGAAAATCCTGAGAAAGAGGCTATCTACCTGAATTTAATGCAAGACGAAAATGTGGCAGGAGTGATTTTCTCTCCAACACGACAAACAGCAGCCAATTTCACCGCATTGAAAGTCACCTTTCCCACGGTGATCGTTGACCGCTCTATTCAAGATGCCGATGTTGATATGGTGCTGCTTGATAACGTCGATGCCGCATATCGCCTGACCACCCATTTGATTGAGAATGGCTATCAACGTATTGGTGCTCTTTGCGGTGAGACGAGTTCAACTGGAAGAGAAAGATATAAAGGATTTGAAAAGGCATTACGAGCGCATGAACTCTCGCCAATAGCGGACCATGTGAAATTTGTCCAGCCGAAGATTGAGGCGGGGTATGCGGCTGCCTTGAAAATACTCAATACCGCTCACCCACCCGATGCACTCCTGGCCACGAACAGCTTGCTGGCTGCAGGTGCTTTGCAAGCCATTCGTGAACGCAATCTTACCATTCCTGATGATATAGCTCTCGTGGCCTTCGACGAGACCACCTGGGCATCGCTCGTCCAACCTCCGCTGACGCTCATTGCCCAACCAACCAATGAGATTGGTAAAACCGCGACAGAACTCCTCTTGCAACGCGTTGCCGATCCCAATCGTCCCACGCGTCAGGTGATCCTGAAAGGACAGTTACTGGTACGAGGATCAAGTGCACCTCGATGACTACCAGGGAACCCACCCTGTCATGCTGAGGGCAACGAAGCATCTCAACGTACATTCCCACCAGGTACGTCGACAACTCAAAGGGCTGCTCTACAATGCCTCCCTGCTTGACTGAAGGTGCTTATTTTTCATCCCCTTTTGCTACAGGCTCGTAGGAAAGAACAACGACGCCTGAAGCGAACGTCTTTGTCTCGACAAGTTTCAGTATTTTCTTCTCGCTCCCGTCTCTGAAGACACGCTTTCCGCTCCCCAGAACAAGAGGAAAGACCATGAGCCGATATTCATCGATGAGGTCCAGTTGTGTCAGCGTGTAAACAAGCTCGCAACTGCCGAAAACCAGTATGTCCTGACCGGGCTGCTGCTTGAGTCTGGACACCTCTTCCGCGAGATCGCCCTTGATCAGGCTGGCATTCCACTCCATCTCAGTGAGAGTCGTTGAAGCAACATACTTGGGCATGCTGTTGATGCGCTCACCATATTCCCCGGTACCTTGCATGTGAGGCCAGGCGGCGGCAAAGCCTTGATAGGTCACTCGTCCCAGGAGAAGAGCGTCGCACGCAAAGAGTTCATCGAATTTATACTTCTCCTGTTCTTCGCTCCCGAATTGAAAGGTCCAGGCGGGGTTTTCCGCGACACCGTCCAATGACACGAACTCGGATACAATAACTTTTCTCATGTTGGTTCTCCTTCTGTGTGAACACAATGTGCTTGCAATGTGCAAGTGCAAACACGCTCCCATTCTTACACCAGGGTGAATAATCGGAAGTGCTCTCCTGATCAATGTCTCCTTGCTGTTGTATCAATCCATCAAGGCCAGGACCACCGGAAATCGCCCCGTCTTCCCCTGCTCTACACGGTGCGAGAAAAAGAGATCAGTGCTGCAACCCGTGCATATCCCCGGCATCTCGATATGTTCCGCCAACAGACCCGCCATCAGCAATTGATTATAATTGGCCTCCCGTATATCCAGGCGCAAACTTACACGTCCTGCCAGTTGCTTCCTCGAGAACACCGCCGATTCGCGCACCATCTCGCGGTACTTCTCTGCCGTCGGCGACTCATCAAATTCCGCCTCGCCCATATAAAGCCTGTATACCGTTTCAGAAATCTCATAGCAACATGCGCCAATCGACGGAGCAATTCCCGCATAGATATTCTCTGGCCGGCATCCAAACTGCTCGCCCATTGCCTCTACAGTAGCAAGCGCAATTCCGCGCGCCGTTCCGCGCCACCCACCATGAGCAAGCCCAATCGCTCGTTCAACCGGGTCATAAAATAGCAGTGGTGAACAATCCGCGAAAGAGAGCGCCAGCGCGACCCCCCGTTGCTTCGTAATCAACGCATCCGCCTTCCGTCGTGGCTTAATCGTCCACACCAATTCCTGCTCATCCACCACATAAGAACGGTGTGGCCAATCGCTGCGCCAATCATCCCAAACCTCCTTCTCCGTATCAAGCGTGGCAACATCCGCGCCATGCACCTGCCACACTGTAGCGCATGGATACTCCTCTATCTCCATCGTTTGCAGCACCAGCAAGCGGTTGCGCACAACATTTTCAATCGTATCACCCGTGCTGTACGAGGCATTCAGCCCCTTATACGGCGTCATACTATATCCCCCTAATCGCGTAAAAACACCATGTCTTATCTCTGGAAATTGGCGATAATGCCCAAATTGCATATAACACGCCTTTTCCTCTCGCTGCTCGATCAAAACAACTCCCTTGCCTTTTCAACCAGATATTCATCAAGAGCAAGCGCTGCCCGCGGGCAGCGCTTGCTCTTGATGAAATAAAAAATGCCCTTACCCGGTCACATTACAACTCGGCGCATCGCCCAAGCCGAAAACGCGATTGATCACCGGTTGTATAGTATTACAATGAGGAATCACCACAGACTGCTGTGCACCAACAGAAGGATCATAAACATAGCCATAATCCCCATAATCCTGGCTCCGCTCAAATCCGTATAAACGCTCCCCTTCAAGTCATTGATTAGTTGCGACAGATTGGCAAGGATACTCCCAACATTCAGTTTCTGCTTCAGCGCCTCCAGGACCTGTTGTTGTCGCTGCGTGCGACCAATATCCCCCACCAGGTCAGCATGTCGCGAACGCACATATTCCAGCGCCTCCTGCCCATTCATATGCTGTGGCCCCGGCGCAATATACAACCGTTTGTAAGCAAAAGGATCGTGAGCGTTCTTACCCGTGTCGTCTGGATAGACATCGTCAACAACAGGATGTATCACATCGATGTCAAGCCCACCAAGTGTATCGATCACCTGCGCAAAACCATCCAATCCCACCCAGGCATAGCGATCAATCGTAATACCATAATCCTTCTCAATCGTCAGCCGTGCCAGCCGCACCCCATCATTAAAACTATTATGTTGACTTGCCCCCAGAATAAATGCCTGGTCAATTTTATGCATCCCGCCCACACCCCCCACTTCCGGCACATTCACCCAGGAGTCGCGCGGGATAGAAACCATCGTCACCGTATTATTAGCCGTATCCACGTGAACAACCATCATCACCTGTGTCAGTAAAGCAGGAAAACTGTACTTCCCGTCGTTATCGCTCCCCAGCAACAAAATATTCCACGACTGTCCCGTAACATTGCTATCCGACGGAATCACATCATTGACAGGCTCTTCCGGGCCGCGACTCACAGGACGAATGAAGCTCGAAACCGACGATTGGACATAGTAATAGCCATAGGCCAGCGAATAACCAACCGCCATGACAATCAACAGGAAGACAATAATCAAAATACGCAGGAAAAGTGGCCAGCGCTTCTTGACCTTAAGCGGTGACAATTTAATTGTGTTATCATTATCCATTTTCCAGGCCAAATTATAGATGCTAAAGATTATATACTATATCCTATCACACCTATATAACATATGTTTCAAACGAGTAAAATAGACACCCTATTCTGGTACCTTTGCCTGTAAAGGCTTCTGCCTGAGCAATCGAGACGAATTAGCGAGAATACCCAGATCAGGCAAAGACTGAGCCGCAGCCGCCACAATCGGCGGCAGCACTCCAAATGCCGCCAGCGATAGGCCCAGCAGGTTATAGAGCGCAGTAAAGCCAATATTCATCTTGACCACGCGCATAGTACGATGAGCAATAGCAAAGACCTCTGGCACCAGCTCCCAATCATCACGCATCAGGGCTATGTGTGCTGCATCCAGCGCGACATCACTTCCGGCCACCCCCATCGCAATCCCCACGTTCGCTTGTGCCAGTGCCGGTGCATCATTCACACCGTCACCCACCATCACAACGCTATGCCCTTGCGCCTGGTATTGCTTCACGATCGCAATTTTATCTTCTGGTAAGAGCTGCGCTCGGTAAGCGATGCCAAGCCTGTTTGCCAGAGTCTTCGCAGTCTGCTCGTTGTCGCCCGTGAGCAGTTCGATCTGCTGCACGCCAAACCTGCACACATTGGAGAGAGCCTGTGGGACTTCAGGGCGAATAGTATCGGCGGCTGCCAGCACTCCGATCAGGGTATCCTCTTTTGACACCAGCAGCAGCGTCTTGCCCTGTTCTTCCAACGCTTGTACCTCAGACGATGCGCATCCTGTTGGAATCATCCTGGTATTACCCACGGCAATGCACACACCATCCACATGTGCTCGTACACCATACCCTGGGATTGCCTCGAAGTCCTGTGGAAAGCTCAGTGAGAGACCCTGAACAACAGCCTCTCGCCTCACAGCCTCCGCCAGAGGATGCTCCGAATACCGCTCGCAGCTTGCGGCGAGGTACAACAGTTCGGTTTTCGTAATGTCAGCCAGGGGCATGATATCTGTGATTTGTGGACGACCAAACGTGATCGTCCCGGTCTTGTCAATCAGCAACACATCGGCCTGTGCCAGTTGTTCAATGTACTTGCCGCCTTTGATCAGCAAACCGCGCGAGGCTGCCGCGCCAATTGAGGCGAGCATGGCGATCGGCGTTGCCAGGGCCAGCGAGCAGGAGCAAGCGACAACCAGCACCGCTGCGGTAGAAAGGGGATTGCGACTGATGAGGAACGTAAGCGCCGCAATGCCTGCCACCACCGGCAAGAAGTAGGCCGAAAAACGGTCGGCCAGGCGCTGCACATCTGCCTTGTGAGCCTCGGCTTCTTCCACCATCTTGATGACCCGTCCAAAGGTGGTATCGGCACCGACATGCGTTGCGCGCAGGCGGACGCTGCCCAGCCGCGCAATGGTCGCGGCAAATACCCTACTCCCCGTACTCACCTCAACTGGCATGGATTCGCCCGTAATGGCCGCCTGATCGATGGTCGCCTGCCCACTCACCACCTCGCCATCCACTGGTATCAACTCACCTGGGCGCACAACGATGACCTCACCCACCTGGACCTCACCAATAGGCACCTCCACCTCATTGCCCTCGCGTTCCACCCGTGCTGTTTTAGGGGCAAGCTGCGTCAACCGTTTGACCGCCTGCCGCGATCGCTCCGTCGTGAACGATTCGGCAAAGTTGCCGATATGCATGAAAAAAACAATGACCGCTGCCGTGGGCCACTGTCCAACCACCAGGGCTGCAACGACGCCCAGGCTCATCAAGGTATGAGAAGTGACTTGCCGTCGCCACGCGGCACGCAGCACATTCCAGAAAATAGGTGCGCCACCCAGCAAAACCAGGGCCACTCCGACAGGCCACGGGATCACATTCGTCACCTGTTCAAAGAGACCCAGCCACTCACCGGCCACCACAATCAGCAGAACAGCTCCCACCACTAAGCCAAAGAGCGTGAGAACCGGGCGAGTAAAGCTCGTCAGAGAAGGGCGCTGTCCTTGCGCCTCAGTAGTCGTCTCTGGCACCGAGTAGCCAGCAGACTCCACCGCTTTGCGCAAAGTTTCCACCGGCACTCCACCTGGATCGAGCCGCAGAACCGCCTTCTCCGAGGTGAGAAAGACTTCAACCGACTCAACTCCAGGTACTGCCGCGAGAGCGTGCTGCACATGCTGGGTACACTCGGCGCAATCCATCCCACTAATAGGAAGCTCCATCACGCAAGACGCGCTGGGCGGTGTGGCACTAGTCATGACCTGCTCCCCTTTGCTCAACTGCTGCCGTGGTACCATCAATCGGCTCGTAGCGGGTACATTCATAAATCCCGCGTGCGACATCAGCCAGCAGTTCCTCAGCCAGACCCAGCAGTGAGGCAACTCGCTCATCGCTCAACTGGTAGAGCGAGTACCGCCCTTGTTGAGTCGCAGCGACCAAATCACAATCACGCAGGCACGCCAAATGATTTGAAACATTTGACTGGCTCAGCCCCGTTCTCTCAACAACGGCACTGACTGTAAGCGGCCCATATCGCAAAGCTTCCAAAATCGCCAGGCGAGACGTATCAGAAAAGCCCCGAAACAGCTTCGCCTTAAGAGCCGTCCGTTGAGGCACCTGTACCACCATCTCATCAACTCCTTCATATCATCACATCATTAACTACTGATATGATAAGTTGTCGAAGAAGGCATTGTCAAGCAAAGAAAGCATCGGCGATGAGGGGGGGGTTATTCAGCCTCAATGTACTAGTGGGAATCGATCGGGGCACGAGGTCCGGGTCCCAGGCCAAGAAGCTCATGAGTTGCACCCATACACCGGTTCATGACGACGACCAGCCCCGCTGCTTCAGCTACCCGCCGGGCTTCCTCCGAGACGATCCCCATCTGGAGCCAGAGCACCTTTGCCCCGATCGCAATGGCCTGCCGTGCGATCTCGGGAGCTTCTTGGGCGGGGCGGAACACCTCCACTACGTCCACGGGCACATCAATCTCAGCGAGCGAGCTGAACACGGGTTCCCCGAAGAGCTCGCCACCACGTGGGTTCACCGGCAGGATACGATATCCCTGGCTTTGCAGGTAGCGCGGCACCTGGTGTGCCGCCTTTGACTCATCAGCAGAAGCGCCAACCACCGCGATGGTCCTGGTTTCGGCGTAGATGCGCAAGAGTTGCTCGCGCTCAGAGGCTTCCATTATATCCATCAACTCTTTTTCTTTTCTTTACCCAGGGATAGCTCTCCAGTTCACCAGTAGTTCACCAGTAGTTCACCAGTGTCTCATCAGGAAGCTCTGTATGTGCCCCCAGGAGGCGCCACAGCAGCCGGGCGGCTGATAAGGAGTCCGATGACATCGACGACCAGGGCAGCGACGGCCAGCACGCCGAACAGCAGCACCTCCGGGAGAGCCAACCCGAAGAGGGCATCCAGGGAATAGTTTCCGGGTCCTCCGATCCCTATGGCGATGCTCACGGCCATCAATACCAGCGTGTACTCGTAGCCGCCCTTACTCACGATGAAGCCGTTTTTCCAGTGGCTCTTAAACGTCGCCATGAACATCGCGCCGAAGATGCCGGCTGCACCCAGGGGCGTCAAGAACCCAAGAGCGACGGAGACGCCGCCACCCACCTCCCCCAGGATCACCAGGCTGACCCACAGCCACGCCGGTTTGAAGCCCTGTTTCTCGAACCCCTGCATCAACCTGGCGAGACCAGGCCCGGCAAACCAGCCAAAGAGCTTTTGCGTTCCGTGTACGGCCAGCGTCAATCCCACCACAAGGCGGAGAATGAGAAGACCGGCACTCATTGTGACAGTCATGAATCAGATTCCTTTACACCGACAGCAAGACCCCATTGCGGGAGGCTCTCAAGGATAAGAATTTTGTGAAACGAACAAGGAAGCGGCTTCGTCCCGTACGGACGGCTTCGTCCCGTAGGGGCGGGGGTGGCAGGGAGGAAGGGTGGGGACCCTTGGGTCGCCCGGCGTCCTGTTCCCCTGCCGCTTCCCACCTGCCCCCCATGGGCGACGCAAGCGTCCCCACTCCACTCCTCACCTCTCCCGCCCCTACGACTGTGACGATCTGCATCAGGCTCAGGCACTCTCGGCGCCGGCAGTTTGCTCTTGTTTTTGCTCGACGAACTCACCCTCGATGAAGATCTGGATCTCGTCGCTGACGATAAACTTGCCATCGAGCATCATGTTGAACGTCAGGCCGAAGTCCTTCCTGTTGATCTG
>VBHI01000161.1 GCA_005881495.1 Chloroflexota bacterium | reverse complement strand
GGAACAGCGGGGCAAATGGCTCCAGGAAGTTCGCTAGTTCGGGTAAAGGTTCGGGTGAGGCTTTCGGCACTCGGTTCTTATTCATGTTTCCATTGCACCACAAAACTAACAAAGTAGTACTAGGGTAAGTCCTATGAAGGGCAAATAATTCTTGACGGCTTAAACTTTCACCTGCGTGTGTTATTTTGTTAGTCTCCGCCATGATTAACCTCCATTAAATAACTTGCAAAATGATAGAGTCAATTAAAAGTAAGCCTCGCATAATTATATTCCAGTTGGATAAGCTCGGGAAGAAGTGGGTTGCAGAAGATAATTTATCTCGACTTCTCGCCCTTTTCACGCTCGTTATACGTCATTGATATATATAATCGAAGCAGTAAAGACTGAGTTTTTCCCGCAAGATTGTAGCTTCGCTCTCAGCCTAACATTTTCGTGTTCCCCAACAGTTCCATGAACACCCCCTACCGTCTCACAGCTTACCCGTTGCCACAGAAGCTTACCACCTGTATGAGCCGTTTAATCTCTTCTCTATGAAGGTGTGACCAGACTGTGAGAAAAAAGCCCCTTTTTGTGATAACTCAGTGAGATGTTTGTTCCATCCTCCTACTATGGGAGTTTATATGCGGGAGAGGTGAAGCCGCGTGCATATGGTTGCAGAAAATGAGCGAGGAAATCTGCTTTACCCACAGTTGCTTAACAAGAAAGGGGAAGAGATCCATGAGACACACACGCGTCATCGTCACTCACTACGGCGGACCCGATGCACTTCGGGTGGTTGAAGAAGAGTGCCCCGGGCCAAAGGATGGTGAAGTGCGGGTGAGAGTGCTGGCCGCAGGTGTCTCCTTGCCCGACCTGCTGATGCGCGAGGGCGTTCATCCCGAGACGCCCCGGCTGCCCTTCACGCCAGGGTGGGATCTGATTGGCGTGGTGGATCGGCTCGGCACCGGTATCTCCGGAATCGAACCAGGCCAGATAGTTGCCGCGCTGCCGATCAGCGGTGCGTACGCGGAGTTCGTCTGCCTGCCGCAGCGTGAACTGGTTCCGGTGCCATCTGGGTTGGACGCCGCCGAGGCTGTCAGCCTCATCCTGAACTACGTCACCGCGTACCAGATGCTGCATCGCTCCGCTCAGGTCAGATCGGGCCAGCGCGTGTTGATTCACGGCGCGGCAGGCGGAGTCGGCTCGGCACTCTTGCAGCTTGGGCGCCTCGCCGGGCTGGAGATGTACGGGACCTGTTCATCGCGAGGGGCGTCGGCCGTTTCCGATCTGGGCGGTATCCCAATTGATTACCAGCATCAGGACTATGTGAAAGAAATTCACCGCCTCACGAGCGAGGGCGTGGACGTTGTCTTTGACGGCATCGGTGGCACCCATTTCTGGCGTTCCCGCAAGGCTCTCCGTCCTGGCGGGAGGGTGGTGGCCTATGGTCTTACTTCCTCGCTACGTGGGGGGCGATTGGCTTCAGGTCGTCCAGGTCGCCGTCATCGCTTTCGTGGGATCTCCATCTTCGGGTTGTACATTGCTGGCGGCTGGCTTCTCCCGGGTCGGAAACGGGTGGTCCCCTACAGCATCCAGACGCTCAAACGGCTGAGACCGCCATGGTTTCGACAGGATTTGATCGCCCTGCTCGACCTCCTTCAACAGCAAAAGATCAAGCCGCTCATCGCGCAGCGATTTCCTCTTGCCGAGGCAAGACACGCGCAGGAGTTGCTCGGGAAGGGAGGCGTGATAGGCAAGATCGTGCTCGTGTGCAACGGGTCATCCCTTGAAAATTAGGCTCTAAGTGGCTCCAATGTATTTCAACGGCTTGTATATCAGGGATTGATATATCTTCAAGGGTATTAACCAATTGGTAATTTGCGCGAAGAGTGAGCACTTTTCGCGCAAATTACCAGGGTAAATTCACTCTTTCTGAGGCCGCGCTTTTTTCATACTTTTACATCTCAGCCCTATGAAAACACTAGGGGTCTATGGGGTCTCATAGTTGCTGAGAAGCCCAACCTGTTCGCGTAGCACAAGGTTTTGTTTACGGCGTTACTGTTGTGCTAATTCCTTTGCCTTTTGATCGACAGGCTCAATAATATGCTCCTTGAGTGATGCAAGTAAGTCAGTGGTATCATGATAGCGGAACGTTGGAAGTACCCAAGGATGCCGCCTTCTAAGGTCTTGAAACATTGCATATTCACGCCTTTCCACGGCTTTCCCTTCAATAATTAGAGGCTGAAGAGATAGAAGCGGCTGAACAGGTACAATGCAGTGTGGGACAATTGTCGCCACTTCATGAGGTGCACTACTTGGGTCAGTCAGATCAACAATGATGAACCGTGCTAAATGAGCGAGAGTAGAAACTGTCTCTTCTTTCGCTCATCTGTGAAGCGCCCTAAGATTAACACCACTTTGGATGTGATCGTGTCAATGACATCACGAATTTCATGGTTATTCAGCAAGAGATAGATAAACTGAGCAACTTTCAAATTATCGACGGTGATAGTTGGCTCATTAGCAGGTGTGATAACGAGGCTACTCTGTGTGGCTCCTTCTAGTTCTACACCCCAAGCTGAGATTCCGAAGATGGAACACCCTGTTAAAGTAGCATTTCTCATATTTGTTTCGATTAATATTGCTCTGCTAAGGTTTGTTCCGGTAAGGTTAGCACTGCTGAGGTTGGCTTTACTGAGATTACAATCGCTGAAGTTAGCTCCACTGAGGTCGCAATTGCTCAAATCAGCTTTACTGAGGTTGGCTCCATTGATAATAACTCTGTTAATAAAAATGGCGTTAGTGAAACTGGCTTCGCTAAGATTGGAAAAAGAGAAGCAGGTACTGTCCAGATTGGCTCCATCGAAGTTAGCTCTTAAAAGAGTAGCTTCGAGGATGTCGGCTCTTTGGAGGTTGGCTCCGCTGAGGTCGGAAAAAGCAAGCATGGTTCTAGAGAGATTGGTATCACTAAGATTTGTGTTACTAAGGTTAGCATTGTTGAATTGGGTGAGGTTGACATCGCTGAGGTCAGGCCGTATTTCGGGATGATCTTTCCTCCATTTATTCCAAACATCTCTTCCTTGCTTGAGAATATCGAGATGCTCCTGGTTTGCCATAGAACTTACCCTCTCTAAGAGCTTTTCTTGTCGTATTCAACATTGCTGAGGAAATTATATCTCACTCTAGAGGTAATCTTGAATTGCGATAGGACGCACAATAGAGTTAAGGCGACTTGGCTAATTATAACTAGTACAAGTGATCTATTTGATTGACTGCAAAGAGTATAGCTGATACTGTATTTTCTAAAGTTAGACATTATGGTATGTCTGCTCATGGATTAATCATTAGGAAGGTTGAGTAGATACATGGTACAAGGGAAACAACAGAAAAAAAAGAATTACATACTACGCAATCCTGGAATGGTCATGAAACGGTTTTATGATGGCTTTAACCACAAGTTTCTGTACCGGAAAGCACAAACGCTGATGTTTCTTGTTAAGGAGCGAGAACGGTTTATAGAGATGGTGAAACAGGTTGAAGAAACTAGCGAGGATGGTACGAACAAGTACCTGTCTAGCCAGGACATTGATGACAAATATTTTGAAGGGCTTCGGGCTGAAATCTACTTCACGGAAATGCATCAGTTTGAAAGCTTCTTTGCTTTACTCCTGGCCTACTTCCATGAACTTCCAGACTGGCTCTACTTGCGAACATACACAACAGAAGAAATAAAAACTGCAATAGAAAACTATGTCGCTGGTAACATCTCAGCAGCAACTAATGGCGCGGTAAGCACAAAAGAGCATTTCATCATTAATGCTGTATACACAGGGTATTACTCCGATGTATTGCGGGAAAATAGCCAGTGGAATGAGTCTGTAGAAAGTATAGACTGGTTCATAAAACGTGCTGGGGAAAGATATCTTGAAGCCGCCGAATATAAAGGGTATAAGCATGGGCTGCGTGTGCTTACAGGACACAGTAGGCTCACGATGCGGATGAATGATGCGAATGGCAATCCTCAAGGACAAGGCTTCATCCTGGGGGACTCTGAAGACTCACTATCCTTCCCTGAATTAGAAGATAAAGGCGAGGGAGGATTAACTGCTGTTGAAGTGACAAAACACTTTAATCCGACAGAGAGTTTTGAGTACATACAGATCATGCAGTTTATCCTTGATGAGGTCATGCGAACACGACGCGCACGAATTAACAAGGAACCACTTGAGCATCTACAGACAATTTTTATTGATAGGGAGAAGCTTCATGCACTAAGAAAACATTTCACGTTTAGCCTGACTGTTTAATCCAATTTACCCTGTAGACAAGCCTAGCTCTCCCTGTAATGCCTCTGACTGCTGGACTCGTTGCGCTTGCTTGAACGTCCCAAACTGCGGGGGCATTTTTACCTCAATACGGCTGGGTAACAGACGGCAATAGTCCAAATCTCGTCATTCATCACCGAAGTAATCCAAATCTACCTTTTTCACGATATATCTCAACTCTTCTGTAACTCCAACGTCATGATCTATCATGAGCTGAGCGAGCTGCTCTCCATCAATCAAGATGATTTTCAAGTTCTCAGTGCCGCTTGCAAAACTTCTTGCTTGTGGTGAGAAATTTGAGGTGGTGATGAATACTCCCTTGCGTGCTTTCTTTCCGATCAAAGCACCTGCAAAACCCTGGACGACAGGGCTACCAACCGTTCCTTCCCATCGCTTTGCTTGGAGGTAAATCGCATCGAGACCAAGCTTATCTTCCTTGATAATGCCATCAATCCCTCCATCTCCAACCTGACCAACGGCTTGACCGGCGTCTTTTCGTGAACCGCCATAGCCCATTGCAACGAGTAAATCAACGACGAGGCTTTCAAAGAATTTAGGTGGGTTATTTTTTATGCGCTCAAGGATTTCCTGAGCGAGCGTTTGTCTCAGGCTTTGATAACTCGTCTCTAAGATTTCTTGAGGTGTTTAGCTCGTCTTTTCAATAATCTCTTGCGTTGTACGGATGTTTTCGTCAATGGTACTACCTTTATCGCCCGTCGTCGTATGAAATGCCAAGAACTCTGGAAACTGCTTCAAAAACTTCGTGATGATATACGTAGGATTGTCTCTTAAAACCTTGATACCTCGTTCGGTTATCCGAACTTTTGATCTGCCAGTATAGGAAAGGAGTTGGGCTTTTTGCAAATAGGTTCGCGCCCAACCCACTCGATTATCGAATTTCCGTTGCTTGCCACTTGGTAGCATTTCGTCTCTGTCTGCTTCACTCAGCCCTAATTGTCGTGCTATAGTCTCAATTGTTTCACTTAGACTATGCTCATTTCCATCGCTTGCAACTTTTAATACAGGGATAAAGAGGCTCTGAAAATCTGGAACTGTCATAGCTGATGACCTCCTAAAAAGGGAGATTTTTGGTGATAGGCCTTGTTCGCATGTACTACTCCCCCCTAACGACTTTTATTCCGAGGCAATAGGGACGATTAGTTGTGCTAATTTGCTATTCCACAGTTTATACTACTCTGCTTAGCAACACAATATTAGAGGATAAAAAGACTATCTCATCTATTCGTATTTCTTGGTCGCAGAATGAAAAAAAGGCGACGTGGAGGGAAAAATACAGAGAGGATTAATGTTTATGAGGCTGGCTTTATGGGTCGGGGAACAGGAGGGAAAATAAATCCGCCTCTGGCGGCTGTATTCGCTTAAAATAATAGCGTAGGGCATGTAGCCTACGCTTTTGAGTATGTAGCGGTTTCCCGATTTGTTTTATATAATATTGGAGGTAGCAAGGAGCAAATGTAAGCGTCTAAGTGCCTCGTCAAATGCACTAAATGCGCTGGTTTGTCTCGACAGCAAAAATCGCCTCTGGTTGGCTTTCTCAACACGAGAATCACACTGGTGGCCCGCCGCTGCCAAACCGCGTCCCGATGGCTACATTGTCCTCCTTGATGAAAAAGGGGCACGTATCGTGGGAGATGGCGTTTACATGATGGGTGAATCCTGGTCTAGCGACTACATACAACTCGCGTTTCGCATCGATAAGCTCTTCCAGACTCTGATTGAGCTACCATTCGTGGACTATTACTACGGTCCGCCAGAATGGAAGGCACAGGTACAGAACGAGCAAGCGCAGGAGCCAATGGCCCTGCTGCACGCTGCAACGGCTCTTTTAGATGCGCTCCCCGCACAAGGCTTTAATCAGCACCGTACAACTTACCTGAGCAAACAGGTGGGGGCAATGGAGATGGTGTGCCGCAAACTCTATGGGGAGCAATTTTCACTGGAAGAGGAGATGCAACGCCTCTTTGACCTTTCATTTTCCTGGACACCTGAAGCGCAATTTGATGAGGCGCTCACGCTTTACAATGAAGCGCTCCCCGGTAAGGGAGACATAGCCAGGCGATTGCATAAGTGGCGCAGGCAGCACGCTATTCCCTGGGAGAAGAGTACTCAACTTCCCAGCCTCGTGGAACGAATCCTCGGAGAACTGCATCGTCGTACGCTGGTGTTCATCGATCTCCCTGCAAATGAAAGCGTTGACCTGCGGATAGAAATCGAGAATTCCTTTGGCGGTGCCTGCTGGTATCAAGGTAACTATCGCTCTCACGTCGAGGTCAATATCGATGCTTTTCTGCGGATGCAGACACATGTGAATGTGCTGATAGATACCCTTTGTCGTGAGGTCTATCCAGGACATCACGTAGCATATTCTCTGAAAGAACAGCATCTATATCGAGAGCTGGGCTATGAGGAAGAGACGATCGGCTTACTATTCTCTCCCTCTGCCGTGATTGGCGAAGGCATTGCAACGTCCGCGTGCGAGATGATCTTTTCACCAATTGAGCTAGAGGAATGGTTAGCAGAGAATGTTTATGCAGAGTTAGGCATTAAGCAAGACAGGGCTGACGTATTGAAGATTCAGCAAGCAGAGGATTTGTTAGCAGGTGTCTGGGGCAATGCTATCGCCCTACTACGCGCAGGACATTCGCATGAAGAAATAAAAGCATACCTAACGAGGTATTTGCGACAAGGCGATGTTGCATTCTGGGAACAGCCCTTTCACGAATTCTTCGGTATCGTCGAAGCCTCCGCCAAACAGTTGATGCACCCCTGGCTGCAAGGCACTGATCGTCACCAGGTCTTTCGACGCTACCTCATGGAACAGTTCTATCCATCGGAACTGGTGAAGTGATCTATAAAGGCGTTGAAAAGACCTGAAAATATGACGATCTGATTCAAATGAGGAGATACACATGCGCTATGGTTTCATCATTCCAGGTGGTGATGTCCGCACAATTGCCGAGTTGGCTTATGAGGCGGAAGCGGCAGGATGGGACGGCGTTTTTATCCCGGATTGCATTTGTATTGTGAACGAAAATGATCCCAATCCTGTAATGCCTGGCTTTGATCCGTGGGTTACGCTGGCAGCCATGGCTATGCGCACTGAGCGCGTGCTCCTGGGGACGATGCTGACGCCTGTATCACGCCGTCGTCCCTGGAAACTGGCACGCGAAGTGGCAACGCTCGATCAACTCTCCAATGGACGCATGATCCTCCCGGTGGGATTAGGCGCCCTGGAAGATGTTGGTTTCACAAGAGTAGGTGAGGCAATAGATCGCAAGGTGCGAGCGCAGTTGCTCGACGAAGGACTCGCGATACTGACAGGTTTATGGAGCGGCCGCCCTTTTAGCTTCAGCGGAGTACATTATCAAATACAGGAAATGACTTTCCTCCCGCCTCCCGTACAGTCGCCCAGAATCCCCATCTGGGTGGCTGGCGCCTGGCCAAGAACGAAATCCATGCGGCGTGTGTTGCACTGGGACGGTTTATTGCCTAACAAGCTCAATGAAGACGGGACGCTCGCTGAAATCACGCCTGACGACATTCGGGAAATGAAGTCTTTCATTGATGAGCAGCGCACCGCGACAACGCCATTCGATATTGTGTGGGAAGGGAGAACCCCCGGTGATGATGGTGAGCGCGCAGCAGCAATAGTTCGACCGTGGGAAGAGGCGGGGGCTACATGGTGGATGGAAGCCATGTGGTTTGCCCCAAACGGGCCTGACGATGTGCGCACGCGTATCAGGCAAGGACCTCCGCGTATTGCATAGAATAGGTTAGTTAATGGAAAGAGATTCGAGGGGGTTACGAAACGCCCTCTGAGTAACCTATACCTGGCTTTCCCCAACCTGGGCGTGTACGATGGCATAGTTCTCCGCCACGGTGCGACCCTGATTGGGACCCGTACAGTAAAGACGTTTGAGCTGCTCAGCGTTCACAATCATTACATGGGTGAAGCCTCTCCGTGTCAGGAAATCCTCGATCTGGCTTTTTTCAATGCCGAAGTCCCGACGCTCACCGGAGATGCGCGACAGCACTGCATACACATAATTTCGCTGCGTTTGTACTCGGGTCAGTCCGGATAGAGATTGATAGTCAAAGATGATGGCTGATGGGTGGTCAGCTGCGATGCAACGCCGCCAGGTTGACCGCAAGGGTCAACCCTACTATACTCGGCGCGAGGCTGCGCATCACACGCGCGGCTGATGGGTGGTCAGCTGCGATACAAGGAAGCCGCTCGGTTGACCGCTAGGGTCAACCCTACTATACTCGGCGTGAGGCTGCGCATCACACGCGCCGCTGATGGGTGGTCAGCTGCGATGCAAGGAAGTACCTACGGGTCTGATCATTTACTCTAGTATACCTGTTGGGTAACCACGCTGCAAGTTGCAATGATGTGCGACACAATATCTCTCAGATGCAACAAGTTGGGCGGCGGAAATTCTCATAAGACACCCCAATTATTTTGGACACATAAACACAAAAGAACAGGTACACTCCTACAAAAACACCAGAAGAAATACCTTCAACCCCCACCTCGCTCAAGTAAACTTTCTCATACGAGGTATGATCGGCCTACTATGCATTGGCTCTGGAAGACAGGTAGCACAAAACAAACGGGAAGGTATTTTCAATGATACATGTCATGATTGACCTCTTCGGATGCAATCCCAAAGTTCTCGCGAACGAAGCGTTATTACGACGGGTGCTCGATGAATATCCCACCCGCATCGGCATGGAAAAAGTAAGCCCTGTCGAACTGCGCGATATCAAAACGAGCAATCCCCTTGATGATGGCTTTTCAGGCTTTGTGATTATTGCTACGAGCCACGTGAGCCTGCATGCCTGGCCTCCTTACGGTATGGTCAATATCGACATCTTTTCTTGCGAGGATTTTGACGTGATAGATACCATCACCTTCGCACAATTGATGTTTCAGACAGACGACGTAGAAGTGCACGTTGTTGAACGTGCGCTGCGCTCTCCTCGTTTGTCGCCGAAGCTGACTTTACGAAGATGACGTAGCAGGAAATCACCAGGGGCGATGTGCATGAAACTAAAAGTAGTGGCTTGCCTGTTATTTTTTCTCAACACATTTCTATTTGCGACATATTACTCTGTTTCAAAAGAAGCGCTTGGGCGCATTGAGCCAATCGTCTTCTCGTTTTGCGAGATGGTGACGCTTCTTCCGGCAGCCGTATGTATCCTCGTTATCACGCGGGAAGATTTGAACAAAACCGTGATAAAACGAGGGGTGTTACTAGGAAGCTGGCTCTGTCTTGCCCTATTTACCATTGCGATAGCGCTCAAGTATACCACTGCCACCAGTACCGCTTTTTTCCCTTCGTTAAATGGCCTTCTCGCTGCCTTCATTGCATGGCTTATTTTCCAGCAGCCCATCGGGAAAGTGACATGGTTTGCTGGCCTCATTTCCGTGGTTGGTACCGTGTTGCTGATTACGAACTCATCGATGGGTGGTTGGAGAGGTATGCTCATCGCCTTTCTGGGTGGCCTGTTTTTTACCTGCTACGTCTTCCTTGCCGATCATCAACAACAAGAAGATGTAGCGGCCTGGCCTCTGTTTGGCGTAGAGCTATTGACCATGGCCGGGTGGGCCATGTTGATCGCCTTACTGTTCGGCGATTGGCACGCGGTTCATCCCTCCTTACCAAAGGATATCTGGGTCATCCTCTATATCGCAGTGATGACTACATTTCTCCCCACGATGATTACCGTGTTGGCACAGAAATATATTTCTCCCGTCACCGTCTCCTTCATTTATATACTCGAACCAATCCTGGGGGCAATCGTGGCAAACCTGTACTTGCATGAAATGCTGCCACTCCAGGGCTACTTCGGAGGTTGCCTGGTCGTTGTCGGGACAATCATACATACATGGAGCGTTTCCCTGCATTCTTCAAAGGGCCGTTCTCTCCAAAACGTGTTTACTCTACTAGACGAGCATATCCATCGCTCATTCATCAGACTGGTGGGCTACCCTCTGCTTTTGCTTGCGATCAGTTTTGTTCTCTTATATCGCTATGGCGGCTTTCCACCGTCTGCCTGGCTTGAACTGTATCTTATCTGGCCACGCCTCTCCGGCCTTCTACAGCAAGGGAGTGGAACAGCTGTGGTTCTATTGTTCGTACAGGCCGTTTGCTGGTTCATAGCCTGGGTGACATTTGGTACGATGGCGCTTTTGAGCGCCTACCACATCATATCCAGTTTACTCTTTGGCCCGAAGGTACCACCGTTGCAGCCCACTCGCCCCACACCACAACAACTCCCGCACGCGGCGAGCGTTCCGTCTTTTGTAGGGGAGGGGAAGGAACGTAGTGGAGCTTCCCTTGCCGATATAGCGATGGGGGAAGGGTATCATGAAGAGAGAAAGAGAGAAAGTATCAATGCGGCAATGCAGAGCAAGTCGCCGATACTTTCTTACCTGGATGAATTGGTCTCATAGGTGCTCTATCAGGGCAGGGCAAGCTGGGCAGGGCAAGCCCTGCCCCTACTGGGTGGGACAGGTTCTCACTGGGCAGGGCAAGCCCTGCCCCTACGATTAATTCCGTTTCATTTCGTCACTTTTTGGGAGATTTGCTTGCAGAGGTGCAGACATAGGGCGTCGCGGGAAACCTGGGAGTGGCGAAGGTCCTTCTCGTTGTTGCTCTAAACCATGTTGCGACGAAAAAAGATTCGTGACAGGACGTGGGGTAAAAGGGTGACCTGATGATTCATGTGACAATGGTTGGGTGACGGGATGAGTGGCGGGGTGATTGATGGGGTGAGACCTGGTAGAGAGAGTGTCTATGTGCATCGAGCGCAAGAGATGATGCATTTCTACAAGCTCATTACAGGATTCTGGTATGATAAGACGCTCTCCCTTCCAATGATTATCAAGCGCTGTGCACAATTCGCCGAGGGCATTGACTAAGCGCTGTGCATAAATGCTTGTTTGCCACAAGCGTATTAATCGATCTGCCATAAGATTCAAGCTGGCTGCCAGAGGAAGTAAGGCGCCACTTGCCAGACGAGCGCGCGCGTGCACATTGCCATTGGCCAGATTTGCCTGTACATCCTTGAGGTGCTCAATGCCTTGCTCTAATTCAGCATTATGGATGGCTATCATACGGGATTGTTCTTCTATACGCCTGTTGGCCACTTGCAAATCTTCCAGAGATTCTGCTTGCTGTCTTGTCAAACGCGCATTATCGCGCAAGGTCAAGACCTGGCGTATGACAACGAGTCCCACGACGCCTAAGGTGGCTAAAAGGAGAACAGGTCGAATGGCAAGCTGACCGGGATCAGTGGAAAGGACGTTGAGTGTCAAGACAAAAAACAAGAAGGATAGCAACATATAAGGGGCAAATTGAGGAAGGCCAAAACTAACATCTTCAGCTCGGTCCCTCATACGCTGTTCGATCACTTCTTTCGGTGTCACTGGCAAGAAACGCCGCAAACAGGCGGCTATGCCAATCGTCATCATGCCGTATGGCCAGCCCAGGTCAATCCATGTAGCCTCGACATATGTTCCCGCGTTTTGTTGCACATTAAACAGGAAGTCAGAGAAGACAAAGAAACACAAACCCAGGCCCATGACGAGGAGGCTGACACGGCGAGCCGTGGCCTGGTATGCACGACCCTGCCCACGCAACAGCAGAAACAAAACACAACTGAGCAGTGCAGTGTCACTGATGGGATAATAGAGACCCAGAAATTTGGCAATATTTGCTTCGCCTGGCGCCTGCGCTAAAGATCCCAGCAGTAAATACCATGCTATTGCAAGTATGGACCCCATGCAGATAAGGCTATCCAGCAGTAGTAAAAGACGTTTGCGTCCAGTACCGGAGGACGGCTGTAATAAAAGACCTGTGAAAACCAGCAGGGGGAAACTGAAATAGCCAATATCTGCCAACGACGGAAATGGGGACTCTCCAATTGATACGTAGTAACGCCAGAAACTCTCACCTAATCCCCACATAATGACCCCGCAACCGATGAGTATCCAGCCCAATTGCTCATTCCTGAGCCACGGTTCTGTAGCTTCTCTTCTCCCAATAGGGAGGATAACGCAGGTAAGGGTCAGCATTCCACCAATGAAGGCACCTGTCAATGGAGAAAATTGTCCAACGCGCAGAGCAATGGTGCTGCCTCCTATGTGGAACAACACGATGATCAGCATTGCAACACCTATCCAGGCTACCGATCTTACAACAAAACGAGATGATGAATTCATAAGTCTTCTCCTGCACTTGTGCTGTTTAAGGGAACATAATGACATATGGGATCAGCGAAACGTTGGGAGAGGTTGTTCTGTTTTTGATATTACTCAAGGGTTATTGAAATCAGGGCAACTCTGTGATAGCTCACGTGGCTTGCAACCTTGATTCAGATGTAATTTCCTTTTCAAAGATGATAGCCGAAAAGTACTTGTACTTCCTTTCATTGCTGCTGACTGTAGCGCGAACCCTCCCAAGGTTGACCACCCCCAAGGTTGACCGCAAGGGTCAACCCTACTATATCCGACCACCCATCATCCCACCACCCACCGGCCGCACGTGCGATGCTGCGCATCGCCATGTGTATAGTCAATCTAGTGGGGCGGGGGGGTCGGGCTAGATCCCACCACCCACCAGCCGCGTGTGCGATGCTGCGCATCGCAACGTGTATAGTAGGGTTGACCCTTGCGGTCAACCTGGGTTTGCGGTCAACCTGGGCTTGCGGTCAACCTGGGCAGGGTGGTGGGGTCGGGCTAGATAATGTGCACGACAATCACGCTTATATTATCGTGTCCCCCTCCCTCTAATGCCGCTTGAACGAGCGCCTTACTTGCTTTTGCCGAGTAGGGCAGCGTGGTGTTCAGAATCTCCTGGATATCTGGATCGCGCACCATTTCCCATAGGCCATCTGAACAAAGCAGTAATGTTGTTTCTCTTTCAAGTGGCAGACTGTACATATCGACCTCCAATGCTACTTTATGTCCAAGACTGCGATAGATCTCGTTACGCCTTGGATGGCTGTACACATCTTCTGCTGTAATGCTGCCATTTTCGACCAGCCGTGATACCACTGAATGATCCCGTGTGACCTTCGTCAACCCGTTGTGTTTGCTGTAGGCATACGTGCGGCTATCTCCCACATTTGCTATTGAGATGGTTTTGCCAACGATCAATGCCGCAGTGACTGTCGTTCCGGTATCTGTCTTGTACATGTGATTGTACTCACACACGGCTCGGTTTGCCTCCTGAACCGCATCCTTCAGTAGCTCGGCGGACAATTCTTCATCGATCTTTACATCGCTGAGTAAAGCAGGTATGACCACGTCACGAATATGCTGAATAGCTAGACGACTGGCTTCATGCCCATTAGCATGACCACCCATACCGTCAGCGATAACAAAAAGGCCGAATGGTTGAGCACGTATATCACTGGCAAGCGTTCCCTGGATAGCAAGTAGGTGATCTTCGTTGGGTTTATGCTTTCGCTTGATGCCAGGATCCAAACCAGTGCCAATGGCTAATTTAATATGCTTCTCTACGCTCGGTCCGCCTGCATCTGTTATATCCATCATCATCTGCTGGCGTGATGAAATTGTTGTCAGTGGCACATCTTGTTGTGTTGGAGGAGGGGGATCTAATGTAGCAACAGGAGAGGTCGCAGGAAAATGCGCTTGCCCTGCTTCTTTTCTTGCGACCTGGGGGATTGGCTGCGTTTGTTCCTGCCACCATTGCCCCACATCGTTCGACGCCAGGCTTTGAGCCTTGAGCAGCGAAGCTTCGAAGCCCTGCCGTTCACGCAGGTAATGCCATTGCTCTTTTACTATCCAGATAATGGCTGTCGTGAGAAGGAGCCAGAAAAAGAGTAATGTGAAAGAAAGCAAGAGCAATGCGCTCAGTGGCAACAGCACCAGAGGGCCTTTGAGCATCCACAAACGAGGTACGAGGGGTAATATCTGCAACAAGAAACGCCACACCTGCGGAGGAAAACCTCCTGAAAACCAGAGGAGAAGAGCACTCCCGCCAAGTGTGCCCAGGCAGGTGGTATATTTGACCCATCTCTGGGTTGTGTATAATGCCTGAAACTGTTCCAACATGTCTCACCCATTCTCGCTTTATGAAGTCGCTGTCTCCTTAAATGAGGTTATCCTTGCTACTATGCCATTTTCGAGCACCAGGCGAAGACCGCCGTAGCCACTCTGAAAGGTGTTATCCATGACCGTGACCATCCAGTTTGCCGGCTCAGGATTCCCATTTTGCCAGACTTTGGCCGAGAGCGTGGTACCTCTCATGCGAAAACGCAAGGTATAGAGCACTCCACCCTTTGCCACAAAGGGGAAGGCGCCAAGGCGCGTTGCCATTCCTGCGACTCTCTTCAGTACGACAAGGTTGTTCCCATCGATATAGCTTTTGTACCAGTCGTTGGTATCTGTCCAGCGCAGCACAGCTCCAATGTTGGATTGGTTGAACTGGCTCATCGAGCCGCTGAAATCTACTTCGGCATCGCTGATGAGCGGGCCAAGCGTCGCGTCATAGGCGCCTCGTCCACCGGCAGCCTGGGCCGCTCTGGCAGTTATCGAAAAGACATTCTTACGGATAGCATCTTCTCCCCAGGAGCGACCATCGGAGGCTGTACCCCAGAAGAGTTGATCGGGACGTTGAAATGTATCCTGTGCCAGGATGTTTGTTATTACCGGGCTGACAGTCTTACGAGGTGTGCTTGTAGTAGTTGTTGGTATGCTTATACTTGCGCCGCTGCCGTTTGCAGTGACGGTCAGTGCGGCTTCGATTGAATGGACGTAAAAAGATGATACTATGCCTCCAGTAAGAAGTATACCCAACATTATCAGGCCTATTAAACGAAGGATGCTGTTCATTAGCTCTGATCCTGAGTTTAGCCTTACATTTGTATATGAACGCTGTGTAGTAGACAAGGGGTGCATAACTCTACAGAACCAGTCCTGGCGGAAGTATTCGGCATAACGACGACATCCATAGAAGCGAGTCGCTGGATCGCAAAGTGGATTTGGGTGACGCCATCCTGTATTTCACCTGTTGTAGGATCAAACTGTCCAACAAAAGCGTCTTGCGCGTGTTTGACCATATCATCAAGAAGAGAGAGCGTTGCAGGTTGCAGTAGTTGTGCACCGGTCATCATCACAAGTTTTTTGGCACCCTGGTGTACCTGCTCCAGGAGGGCCTGTACTTTGCTAATAGCTGTATCAACCTGGATGGCCAGCTGTTTCTGTGCAGTGGTCGCCCCAGGGGAATCGACCAGGCCCTTGAGGTGCAGAGCGATATGATAGAGGAATCCTGGCGGAACCTGGTGTTGTATATCAAATTCGAGCAGGCTTACCCTGGCGAGACGTTCATTTACCAGCACAGGAGAATCGACAGGCACATCGTTCTGGACGTAGGATAAACCATCCAGGTAGTCAAGAATACGAATGAACTGCCGGTGCATAAGAGCCGTATCTCGTACTGACCAATCGTCCCTGGCGCTTCCTGACCATTCCAGGATTTTTTGTACGTTCCTGAAAAGCCAGGTATCCAATCCACCTGGCATTTCCAGCAATGCGAGTGTTGGGTCTGAGGCCAGCAAATGGCGAAGGTGACTGAGTAGACTGAAATGATGGACGGTATCCAGGGGATTAGGTTTTTGCGGAAATTCGGCCATGTAACGCCATGTACTCTTGTCAAGAGATGGAGTGATGGGCGTGATTCCCGCATCCTCTTCTGTCACGAGGAGGCGATTGTTCACCTCGAGCAGGTTTGTATGTTGTTGATCCCCGCCGTACTGGAAATGGACCAGGCCATGGATTACCGGGAGTTGTCCTAGCAAAAGGGCTTTTCCCTCGACAGGATCGTCATTCAACAACCAGGCGTAGTAGCTTTTACCGGCAGAAGGATGAGGGATATTGGAAAGATCAAGTTCGACTTCATCGGCAATACCCTGGCTGGTATTCTCGTTAATCTGCCCACTACTGCTGAAACGGACATGTCCAACTATGGTATTCAATGCCGCCACGGGAGCTTGAGCAGAGGTAGTGTTCTTGAAAAGCGCTGACGAAGTGAATGCCCCTAGATTAAGACTCGCGACGACCAGTACAATCATGGCTGAAACAAGGACTGCACCGCCCACTGTCAGAATTGGTGCGAGTTTCCTCTTACGAGGCATGCTGGGAGGTATGGGGGGAGGCATGGGTACGGTATCTGGGCCAAGAGGACTGGTAGTAGGTGTTGGTTGAAAAGGGTACGAGAGATCGTACCTCGGTGTTTGTTCCGTTTGCCTCAATGCTCAGGCCTCCTTATAGAGTCCAGCAAGGCACGCGGTACGTTTACTATTTCTTCACCTAATTCAGTAGTCAGTTACTCCATTGGTAGGTTGCCGTGCCCTGTCTACCTGCAAGTGTACCTAATTATAGGTGGAACTTTGGGCTTTTAGACCAACATTTTTGGCGTGGACATCCTACACAATTTGGACGTGAGACTGGGCTAGCCTAGGCTTCTCTTTGTCTCCTGCGAGACTGGAACATGAGCACATAGCCAGTCTCAAGAATCGAAAAAATGTCTATGCCAAAAGTGTGCATTTTGAGACGGGTGCGAGAAAGAACGTTTCTGACCGGCCGCATCTCTTGATCCCACACACCTTCTTCTTGCGCTTCCTGCAAACGCTGGCGGCACCGATCAATGGCCTGCTCAGTCACATGACCACTGTTAAAGCTCGCGAGCAAAACTTCATAGGGACAGAAATGAGGGTATGACTCCAGCATTGGCCTGAGTACACATATCTCACTATTGGTAAATTGTTGCTCGGCAGTCAACTTCGCCCCATCGGTGGTATTAGAGATAAGAGATAAGGTGCCCAATGCTAAATTTAAGGCTAACATGTGGCCTGCTGGCAAAAGGCCTTTGAGTGAAAAGTGGACAATATCGTCTGGGGATTGTTTAAGAGGACGTGTGGTAGGTTTTACTCTACGAAGAGTGGTGTCTTGCATGGAGGTACTCCTTGTCTAGCTTATGCATGAAAGATGCATTGCTCACTCCTAACTTGGAGAATGCTTTCCCGGTGTTTTACCTTACAACATGTGTTCAGAAATCTTCGTTGATTACTTGGGCATTACCCCCCCTTTCTTTATTGAAAAGAACGTACTCATCCACATTTTTCGCTACAGATGACGCTCTTTTTTTCTCATTCCAGAGAAAATTCTCTGGATGTGTGTTGATCAGTTTAGCGTCCGAGGACGCAAATTCTTTGGACTTCACTGGTGTAGACATTAACTTTCTCGTGTGTATAAGAGCTACATAACACAAGGTTTTGTGAAAAATCAAGGTTTTTTCAGCGACTTTTTATGTAAATCACACAATATTCACAAGTAGAATAATCAAAACAAATTCCTACATAAGACATTCGGGCTAATTGCTCTGTCATTGAGCCTCAGAAAGGAACATTTCGACACATACTACTTCATGTATCACTTTTTTTAGGGTACTTCCTTGCATTGCTCCACCTGCGGTGGGTCCTCGATACATCGGGACGACGTGCTGGATAAATCCGCACTCTACAATGTAGGGGGCCGATTATGCACATTTACTACATAATCCGGAGAGCGGAATATCCACCGAGGCCGATAAATCGGCGCTGGGCGCGATAAATCGGCCCCTACGAGTGTCTGGATTACCCACATCGTCACCGGGTCAGGGTCAGCACATTGTACCCCTTTATCGAGATGGTATAACGCTCGTTGTAAGGGTACGATGTGCTGACATTCTTAGGGTCACGATGTGGGTAATCCAGACACGAGTGTCCGGATGAATTGGTTAATCTGTATTATCGTGCACCCCGCCGTAGGTAACAGCGTTGCAGCGATGGATTTCAGGGTAGCGGTATGGCTTTTCCTCGCGTTTCTGCTGTCGCTTTTCTCATCTTCCTGATTGGTAGCCTCTCTCTTCTATGTATCGGTGTGATCGCGTTGCACCGGCCTGCAGTTTCTGTAGATTCAGATCAATAAACAATTGAAAGCGCGGAAGGTGAGATCGTGGCCATAGGGCCTACCGGGCCTGAGATGGATTTTGTTTTGAAGACGGCGACAGGTCAATATTTGCATTTCCGCTGCGCCAGCTCGTGTCAGGCATCAGTAGGACACTTACAGCGTCACTTATACGAGCAGGCTATTGAACGTAGATTAAGCAATCTCGCAAAAGATGGAGTGCGCGCGCCTAGCTTCGCTCAGCAGCGATGAAAGGAGGTACCTGCACAAATGATACACCGACAAAGCCAGAGCAGTGCAGATATCGTAATTGTGGGTAACGGCATAGCCGGGTTGACCGCAGCGATAGAAGCACGTCGCTTTGCTCCTGATTTGCGCATAGCTATCATTACAGAACAGAGCAATCCTACCATCAATACTCCTGCACTCAAGCAGTTTGCTATGGGCAAGCTGGAACGACAGCAGCTTCTGGCATATCCCGTAGGCACCGAACGGGCGCAGCGTATTCAGTTGCTTCAAGCGCGCGTTGTGGAGATTGATGCTCAGGGTAATTTCGTGAGACTGGCAAATGGATCTGCGATTAACTACGGTTCACTGCTGCTTGCCACTGGCAGTGCGGCAGTTGGCCTCCCCACACATCTGCCCGGACGCGATTTTGATGGTGTCATGACGCTTCATCGACTGCATGACTATATAAACCTTCGTCGGAGACTATACGAGGTAGAAGACGTTGTAGTCATAGGCGGAGGCGCTCATGCCATCGAAACTGTGACAAGTTTGCTTTATCTGGGTATTCGGACACACTGGCTTATTCGAGGGAAAACCTGCCTGTCGCGTATACTGGACCAGCGTTCATCCGAACTTGTTATGAGACATATTCAGCAGGCAGGAGCAAGAATCTACACCGAAACCGAGATTGTGGGTATAGCTGGCAATACCGGCACTGTGGTTGGAGTTGTCACAAACCACCAGCAAATGCTTCCCTGCCAACTGGTACTGGCTTGTACGGGAATGAAACCTGTTACGACCCTGGCAGAGCATTGTACGTTGCCTATAATGTTTGAGCGTGATCAGGGTATCTTTGTGAATAATCAATTGCGCACGAACGTTCCTGGCATCTATGCCGCGGGAGATGTTGCCTCCCTACACAATCCACAAACGGGAAACCATGAGATAAGGGCACAGTGGTACTCAGCCGTGGTACAGGGATGTACCGCAGCTGCGGCGATGACAGGACAACTGGCAGCAGCGCAACAGCCTTTTGATGTACACTGGCATGCAACTCGCCTGGGCGCACTCTCCTTGCTGACCGTCGGTAGCCCATTGGCGCGTACGACGGGGTCAGTCACGCTCACCGATAGCTATAAAAGGATGTATCGCCGCCTGTCGATTTTTGATGATCGCCTCATTGGTTACCTCTCGCTCGGCCAGGCTGGGCAAGCACAGGCCGATGGACTGGCCATCAAACGCCTGATCGACGAGGGTCACTCTATTGCTCCTCTCAAGGATGCTCTTCTCAAAGGCACTTTCGACGCACGTACATATTTTTCACAACGGCACTCAATCGCAGTATTTGACATGGCTATATCGGGGAAAATACCCGTGGTGAGAACAACACAAAGAGCGCTTCCTCCAGTGCGATCGACATTACTTGAGCGTGTTTCCCTCTCGTCATTGGAAAAGGAAAGAGCTCAGGCGGATCGTCCCCTTTCAATTGTTGGTTCTGCTGCCTCTGCTGCCTCTGTTGCCTCTGTTCCAATTACACCTCTTCCCAGGCCATCCGCAGGTGTTCAGTTCCGCGTTATTCATTCTCCAACAGAAAGGCGATAAGATGCGAAACTCCACCTTATTACATAAAACAGGGCCAGAAATACAGGAGGAATTGCACGCCTGTATCGGCTGCAACGAGTGCTTGCTGATCTGCCCGGCCCTGACAGAACCCATCAGGATCGAGGAGTTGAATTTTGAAACGTTCACGGGTTCAATCTCAGCTCCGGTGGCTCGTTTTGCTCGTGCATGCTATCAATGTGGAGCTTGCGTTGCACCCTGCCCAGTCGGATTGCATCGTGACGCAATGATGATGTGGCTAAAGGTGAGGCTGTTACGCCTGGGCCGGAAGGAGTAATGGGTTGGCTCAACGTCATGGGCGTGGCATGCAGCATCAAAAAGGTTATTCCTGGTTCTTCTTACACATGAGTTCCTCCTGGGTTACAGGACTGATTTCAACGGTGCTGATCGTTGGTACAGGCGGCTTCTTTTACGCCTGGTACTACCAATTCAGCAATGATATTGCCCCTGACAGCGTAGCCGGCTATGTATATGCCATCGCTGGAACCTGCTGCATTCTGCTCGCCACTGTGCTTTACACAATACACCGCCGCTCGCGCAAACGCCTCATGGGAAAGCTAAATGCTGCCCTGAACTGGCATATCTTCTTCGCAATTATGGGTATTGCCTTCATATTTATGCACTCGTTTGGCAATTTTAATGCGAAAACGGGTACGTACGCTTTGTACAGTTTGATTGTGCTGATCATAAGTGGCTTTGTAGGCCGTGCCTTAGACCGTATTATGCCCTGGCTGATTGCGCGCGAAGTAGATAAGATTCTCACTGCAGAGGGAGAAGACCGGG
>VBHI01000160.1 GCA_005881495.1 Chloroflexota bacterium | reverse complement strand
AAAAGATCTTCTAGCTGTCTCATACATCCTTCTCCTCCTCTTGACGAGACGACGGAAGATAGGCGTTTCAACCCTTGTCAACACAGGATACCATAGACGCGACCGCAAGGTGGATATCCTGTGTTGATGAGATCGATGTCAGAGAGGCGCGAGCGCAGGATGGCAACGCCGATCGAGAGCGGAATAAGGAGCAAAGCAAGGTAGAGGGCAGTACCGAGAATCAAGTCGGCAAATGGACCTTGTACGAGCGAGGGAAAGAACTTAGCGAATATCTCTAATACCAGGACATCACCAAGCTCGATTGATAGACCGAAGACGACCTACTTCGTCTGCTGCTGCTGTACTACGTTAGACACACGCCGGTAGTGATAGATCTGTGCGACCAGCGCACTACAGACAAAGCCTGGAAGCGATATGGTAATACAGAGGTGCTAAAGGTGCTACTCGCTGCTTGCTTATGTTCGGCAGTCACGATGTGGCTCCCTCATCTAGCCGTTTCTGGTGAACTGGCAGAGACCAGGCCGATGCGGATTGCGTACAGGGTGGCCTGGGTGCGGCTCTGCACCCCAAGCTTCGAGAGGATGTTGCTGACATGCACCTTGACCGTCTTCTCCGCGATGTTCAAACTCCGGGCAATTTGTTTGTTGGCCTGTCCCTGTGCCAGCAGGCGCAGCACGTCGGTCTCGCGTTCGGTCAGCGCCTCTGGGCTTTCAGGCACACTCACGACCTGCATCAGGCGCGCTGCTGCCTGGGGTGTCAACTGCACCTGTCCAGCGCCTGCCGCTTTGATGGCCCGGCACAGGGCCTCGGCATCCGTATCCTTGAGCAGGTAGCCGATGGCTCCCGCACGCACCGCGCCAACTACCGAGGCGTCCTCCAGCACGCTAGTGAGGGCAAGCACCTCTGTATCAGGCAACTCACTCCGGATCGTGGCCGTCGCGGTAATGCCGTCCATCACCGGCATCAAGAGGTCCATCAAGACTATATCTGGCAGGAGTAGCCGTGCCAGGTGCACTGCCTCTGCCCCATTTGTGGCTTCGCCCACCACCTCTAGCTCTGGATCTTGCTTCAGGAACATCCGCAGTCCTCGACGCACCACACTATGGTCATCGGCAATCACGATGCGTATCGTCATATACTCGCCTCCTGTTGACGCAGTTCATCTCTACGCCCAAAGTCCTAGTGGAAATAGTTCGGATGCCAGTTACGTGAGACGGCGTCAGGGCCTATACTTCTTGTAAGCAAAGGGAACACCATGCGGCGAGTACACAATGTGTGCTGCTGAATGCCCGGTGACCGCATGGGAGAAATCAATTGCTCATATGAACCATTGTACCATATCTGCCAGCACCTTGAGTCCGAGGCGCGCGGGGCAAGATAGGTGAGAATACATGATCAAACTGTTGCTCGTGGATGACCAACCGATTGTCAGGCAGGGCTTACGCATGCGACTCATGTTGGAGCCTGACATCACCGTGGTTGGAGAGGCGAGCAGTGGAGAGCAGGCGCTCGTGCTGGTAGAATCGCTCGCTCCCGATATCGTGCTGATGGACGTCGAAATGCCGGCTATGGATGGCATCGCGGCAACAGCGGCCATGCGTACCAGCACCTCGCAAAGCGCAGTCGTGATGTTGAGCATCCATGATGATGTTCAAACGCGAGCACGTGCACGGGCCGCAGGAGCAGCGGCGTTTGTGGAGAAGTCAGGGACGTTAGAAGTGCTATTAGCGACCATTCGTCAGACAGCGGAGCTCGCCAGGTAAGACGTGAAGATGCCCGGCTCTGACTGCTCAAGACGAGATACGCGGTTGATCGCCATCTATGAAACTCCAGCATGAAGGAGCGAAATACATTAGTTTCTTCTAAGATGAAAGGACAAAAGGCCATGCAACAATTTTTACCGGTACGGAAAGCGTTTCTGATTGCTGCTCTCGTTTTTGTGCTCAACTATGTGCTGGGTACAGCTGTCGTTCTTCAGCTCAATCTGTCCGATCCAGGTATTGGAGGCTCGGCCAGGGACAGCTGGTTGGCCAGTGGTACTCAGCTTGGTGCTCCGGCTTGGTTTATGGTTCTCTATGTGATCTTGCTGGTGCTCGCTACACATCAGCGGTGGATTGGCATCCTTGGTACCGCGGGTGTCACACTGCTTACCTTGATGTCGGGTCTTTCGTGGATAGTCGATTGGGGTATGGTGCTGCGTGTCATTGAGCATCATCTGACCGTGTTGACCGGGCTCGCTGTGGCGGTGCTCGTTGTAACGACTCCGACTGTCGTCATTCTCGGTATCGCGACACTCATTGCCCAAGGGCGTGCGCGGACGAGAGTGGCGATAGTTGCCAAGACCATAACCGAATAGTGCATTTGGCCTGGGTTCTCAACCTTAACCTAAGCCCGTTGAAGCCTCTGGTTCATCCCAAAGACCCAACTGGGCTGGGGGTTGTACTACGAACAACCCGTTGTTCTTCATCCAAGCTTCATGCCGTTTGAGGAGCAAGGCTTTGACCTCGGCTTTGCTCTTGCAGGTTGCCAGTTCCTGATCCCCAAAGCGGCTGGACAAATTTAGAGCAGCATTGCGGTCGGCGTGGTTCCGATACCCACACACCCCACAGATGAAGGTGCTCTGGTCCGGTCGATTGGCCCGATCCACATACTGGCAGCGATGGCATGCTTGCGAAGAGTAAGCCGCCTTGACGGTATGCGCCGCCATCCCCCGCTTGGCCGTGGCCCAAGCCAGTTGTTTAGGGATATGCGCCAGATTGGAAGCATGCACATAGGCATTCATCGCTCTTGCCTTGAAGCGCATTGAGGCGACGGAGAGATCTTCGAAAATGATCCGCGCATCAGCATGCTCTTGAAGCATCTGATTAATCGCCCGATTGATCTCCTGGCGCACGTGCCGCCCAAGGCGCTGCCCGCTGGCGCTGCTGGTGGAAGGGAGCTTCCCCACCCCCTTTTTCTTGAGGCAGGCCCTCAGCTTGGCCTTGCGACGGCGTTTCTCTCGATCGCGCTTGTGGCGCTTGGCGAGTTTGCCATGAAAGGTTCCGTACTGCTTTCCCGTCGAGGTCGTGAGAAAGTTGGCGATCCCCACATCAACGCCCACGCGAGGGGCTCGTGGCTCCGTTTGAAGAGAAACGTTCTCATCGAACGAGAGGGTAAGCCACCAGACCCCCTGGCGTTGGTGCAGAGCGGTTGAGGTGTTGATGGCACGTCCGGCGAGGGCTTTGCGGTGATAGGCGGCGAGTTTGACCGGGACGCGGAGGGGATTCCCTTTCTCCAGGGTGGAGATGCGTAACCAGTAGTCGAACGTCGAGTCTTCAGATGGTTCAAGCACCACCACGTTGGCATTGGCGACAATGGCTGGGACGCGGAGTTCTGGCAGGTTCCATTCCCTCCACTGGGGTTCCTTGACTTTCGGGTCAAGGGGCACTCCCGATGCCCTCGCTTTGGCTTGAGAAAGGCACGGGCAATGCCCGCTGCCTGCTGGATGGCGACGCGCTGCCAGCGCTCCGAAAGGTCGGTCTCAAAGACCGGAACCGCATAGCTATTGGGGTCGGCCTCCGTGCAGAAATGGGTCACGTAGTGTTGGCAGAGCGCCAGATAGACCATCACCAGCCGATCTAACGCCTCCAGTTTGCCTGGATTGGCTTCCATCAGTCGGATATGGGTCACGGCATGAGTCAGCGTGCGCTTGCTTCTGCGCTTCTGCTGGCGTTTCCTCTGGTCCTTGTCGGGCTTTTGACTCACTGCTTGCTGATCCTATCTGCTGCAAGGCAGCCAGGACTTGCTCCGTTTTGCGTTTGGCTCGCCTGCGCCTAGAGAGCCGGGCACACAACGAGGTGATGATCGCGACAAAGTCACCCCTGAGGTCATCTGCTACGGGGTCTGCCGTAGTGACGACGACCCATTCCCACCCTTGCATCCTGAGCAATGTCTGCATGGAAGCGACCCTAAAACGTGAAGCCCGGTCTTGGTGTTCGACCACGATTTGGCTGGATTTGGGGTCTGCAAGCAGAGCCAGGAACTTGGGGCGCTGATCATTGATCCCACTGCCACCCGCTGTGATGACTTTGGCAACTGAGCAGCTGATGCCGCATTGCACCAACTGATCAGGCGCTGGGCCTGTGTCTCCAGGTGCTTCTTGTTCTCGCGGTTGGAAACGCGGGCATAAACCGCTACGGTCCGCGGAGGCGTCACATGCTGCTCTGGCGGTTCAACGATCACTGTTCCTGTGGGCAACTGGTAGAAAGGCGCGCTGGCCTCGTTTCCACCTGCGCCAAGCCGTGTTGGAACTGTTCCCAATCCGCTTCGCATAGCTCGATAACTTCATGGGTTCAGTGTAGTACATCCGTTCGAAAAATGCAAGAGATGGTTATATTTTGAAAGGGATGGTTACAAAAAATGGATTCCATTCCCGGTCCAACCGGGAACAACTTCCCAGCTACATCGTGAACAAGTCCCATGACATGGGAACACCTCTCCAGCTATGCTTTAGACAAGCAGTGACAACGAGACCACGCTTCTCAGTGTCATGCCACAGCATAGATCTCATCACAAAGTAACTTAGTACATCTCTAGGAAAGGAAACGCATCATGTCTACCATCGCAACAACGTCGCAGCCTGCGACCTTTTCAGCGCTTAAGCGTCTCATCGTGCGTCACCCTATGGTAGCCTTCTTTGTCCTGGCATTTGCAGGTACCTGGATTGTCTGGCTCCCCCTGGTGATTGACCAGAATGGACTCGGCCTGCTCCCGTTCACCATCTCAGATGCTCTATCGTCTCTCGTGTTTCTGCTTGGCATTATTGCCGGGCCAACCCTGTCAGCCTTGATGATGACGGCAGTCAGCGGCAGGGAGTGGAGAAGCGATTTTTAGCCCTGCAATTGCGCAGCGCCTGATCGACTTCTTTGCCGCGCCCAAACCAGCCGTAATGCCCGCACCAATATTTCCTGATCTCACCGACCGCGAACGCGAGATACTGAACTTGATTGTGCAGGGTCAATCGAACGCAGACATTGCAGCCCGACTGGTGCTCAGTCTCAAGACGGTACGCAACCACGTCTCCAACATCTTCAGCAAATTGCAAGTGGCTGATCGAGCACAAGCCATTCTCCTTGCTCGCGAAGCCGGATGGAGGCAGGACCGTGCCTGAACGGAGAAGAGCTTTAAACGACTATTGCCTCTAGAAAGCTACATCTTGCTGTTACATGGTGTCATGAACTGGAACTTGGGCGCGGACACAGGTACCCTGGCCCGGTGCACTTTCGATCTGGAGTACGCCACCCAGGCCCTTCACCCGCTCCTGCATGGAGTGGAGTCCCAGGTGACCGGGGAAGGAAGCCGTGGCATCAAACCCTCTGCCATTATCACGCACCTCCAGGATGACTGCCTCGCTCGTCTGGCACAGTCGCAGGTCCACCTTGCTGGCATGGGCATGCTTGACGGTGTTATGCAGGGCTTCCTGGGCGATGCGGTACAACTCCTGTTTGACCTTGAGCGGCAGCGCAGGCTCGGCGCTCAGGTCGGTTTGAACCGTGATGTCGTGACGGGCGTGCAGGGCGGCTCCTTGTTTGGTCAGCGCACTGACAAGCCCTTCGATCTCTAACGATTCGGGGCGCAATTCAAAGATCAAGGCGCGCATCTCGGCCAGCCCCGCCTCGGCCAGCGAGAGCACATAGTCCAGCGGTTCGGCCACCTGAGTAGGGTCGCGGTCAAGCAGGGTGCGGGCGGTATGGGCACCGAGGGCAATGCCGTAGAGCGCCTGAGAGACGGAGTCGTGCAGTTCGCGTGCCAGGCGCTGGCGCTCCTCAAGGGCGGCCAATTCCTGTGCCTGTTCATAGAGCCGCGCATTCTCAATCGCAATGGCTGCCTGGTTGGCAATGGCCAGGGCGAGTGTGGCATGGTGCGGCGTAAAGGCCTGTTTTTCGCTTGAAAGCAGCACCAGCATGCCGATGGCCTGTTCTTTCAGCGTAAGAGGAATGATCATGCAGGCACGAATATGGTGAAAGGTCGTTTTGCGGAGATCACCTATTGCCACCCGAAAGGCCCGCTCCAGGGGAGTATTTTTACGGATGTCTTGCATGATGATCGACTCGCGGGAAGTAATGGTCTCCCAAATCAGCCCCAGGTTCTTGAGCGGGAAGCGCAGTAGCATCAGTTGCGCTTCCGGGACAGGGCCCCGGTTGTCAAGGAATACCAGATCCTCCCCCTCCACGGTTAAGATCGCGGAGCCTGTATAATCGACGACGGTTTTGAGCTGATCGAGGATCAGGCCCAACAACGGCTTGAGTTGGAGGGTGGAGGCCACCGTATGGGAGATCTCAAGTAGCGAGGAGAGCTCACGCGTACGATCCTCCACTCGCTGCTCCAGAAGTTGTTCGGCCTGCACTTGCTCAGTGATGTCACGAATGACTGCCAGGACAGTAGGCTGGCCCTTGAAGATGAACGGGGTGCCTCGTCCATCTACGGGAAAGGGTGTGCCGTCTTTGCGCTGGTCGACTGTTCGGGCTTGATAATGGCCGCCTGCTTTGATCGTTTGGATGGATTCTGGAACCAGGTAGTGGTACTCCCGGTGGGTTAATATGGTGCGATGCAATCCAAGTAGTTCCTCATAGGTATAGCCGTACATCGTACATGCAGCGGGATTGGCCTCGATAACGAAGCCATCCAGGTTAGTAATGACCATTGCATCGCTGGCAGCCTCAAAGACGCCACGGTACTGGGCTTCCTTCTCGCGCAGGTGTTCTTCAGCTTGCACCCGCTCGGTGATATCCCGCAACACTGACAGGGTATGGGGCTTGCCCAGGTACATGAAGGTGCTTCCGCGTACCTCGACGGGGAATGCGGTGCCATCTTTGCGCAAATCAACTGCCTGGCCCTGAAACGTGTGACCAGCCTGGATCGCCCGCATATACTCTGCCACTAGGGCATGATGCTCCGGGTGGACAATGTTGATGCGATGAAGGCCCAGAAACTCCTCATAGGCGTAGCCATGCATGCTGCACGCGGCGGGATTGGCTTCGACAACGAAGCCATCCATGTTTCTGATGATCAGCCCATCAGTGGTGGCTTCAAAGATGCTGCGATATTGCTCTTCCTTTTCGCGCAATTGTTCTTCCGCCTGCACGCGTTCGGTGATGTCATGCGTCACCCCCAGCAGATGCGGCTTGCCCTTGTAGGTGAAGGGGGTACTGTGTGCTTCAACATGAAACATTGTGCCGTCTTTGCGCAAACCCAGTCCCTTCGCGTGGTATTGGTCACCTGATATGATCGTTTCCAGGGCCTCGGTCACAACTGGAAGATACTCTGGAACGGTAAGGGCACTCGTGTGCAACCCGATGATTTCCTCATAGGGATAGCCAAACATGTTGCATTCAAAGACGCTACGGTATTGCTCTTCCTTTTCATGAAGTTGTTCTTCGGCCTGCACGCGCTCAGTGACATCGCGTACTATCGCCAGCCGATGAAGTTTCCCTTTATAGGTGAACGTGGTTGCCTGCCTATCAGTATGGAATGTAGTGCCATCTTTGCGCCTGGCAACAAGCTGGGCATGGACGAAACCGCCCAAGGAGAGCTTTGAGGTAATCTTTTCCACCTGAGGGTGCGAATCAGGGTCGAAAAGATCGGTTCCCTGTAACCCTATCATCTCCTCATAGGTATACCCATACATCGTGCAGGCAGCAGGATTGACCTCGATAATGCGACCATCTTCATTATCGGCAATGAGCAGCCCATTGTTGGAAGCAGCAAAAGCACTATGATAGAGCGATTCCTGGTCGCGCAGTTGTTGCTCCATCTGCGTGCTCTGAAGCGTGCGTTGTTGCAGCTGTTCTAGCACGTCCTGGAAGCCGGACAGCAGGCGCCACTCTATTGAACCCTCTTGCCAATCATCAACTGGTACAGTGGGCAGGGTATCTGGGTCTTGTCGTACGTGCTCGAAGAGCTGTAAGAGTGTGTCCTGAATAGCGGGGTTCATTGGTTTTCCCCTTTCTCATCCATAAAGAGGACAGCGTGCGCACATTCACCTGGAGGAAGTGTGCAGTGTTGCTGCGATGGTGATAGAAACTCGTCGCGTATCGCCATGTCCCCGCCCTCTTTTGACGCAATCCATCCCTACGTCCAAAGACCTAGGGGAAATAGTTCGGATGCCAGTTCTACTAGAGCGGCGTCAGGACCTATACTTCATGTAAGCAAGGGAGAATACCCTGCGGCCGCTTCGCAGAGCACACCCGATGTGTGCTGCTGAATGCCCGGTGTCGCATGGTAGAAATCAGTTGCTCTGCTTTCAATTGTACCATATCTGCCAGTGCCAACGGAGGCACCAGGGCAAGATAGATGAGGTTAGAATGATCAGACTGTTGCTCGTGGATGACCAGCAGGGCATCAGGCGGGGATTGCGCATGCGACTCACGCTGGAGCCAGACATCACGGTGGTCGGAGAGGCGAACACTGGTGAACAGGTTCTCGCGCTGGTGCAGTCGCTCGCTCCCGATATCGTACTGATGGACATCGAGATGCCAGGTATGGATGGGATAGCCGCTACGGCAGCACTGCAGGAGTGCACAGGTGCCCCCTTGCAGAGCGTGGTCGTAATGTTGAGCATCCATGATGACGGTCTCACGCGAGCACGAGCGCAGGCCGCAGGCGCAGTGGCATTTGTGGAAAAGCTTGGGAGGATTGAGAATCTGTTAGCAAAGATCCGCCAGGCGGCGGAACCCGCAAGGAAGTAGCTGGACGCACCTATTCAAGATTGGAGACGCGCCGAATGACGGCGCAGGGGAAAGGACATAAAGATGAACTCGTACATCCCTGTTGAAGCAGATCGTGAAAGAGCTAAGGCGGTGGAGACAGTTGCCACTGATTTGAGCAAAGAAATCCAATATGGCTTCCCAGTGTTTCCGACTCTGCACCTGCTCGGCGATTTCCGGTCAATTTGGAGTGAGACGCCTGTGATGAATATCGATATGCCACGCTTGCAGTCTCTGCTGGCCTACCTCGTCCTTCATCAGAATGCCCCTCAGTCACGGTCTCAGCTGGCCTTTCTGCTCTGGCCCGATACAACCGATTCCCAGGCTCACACTAACTTGCGGAACCTGCTCTTTAAATTGCGCAAGGTGCTGCCCAGCGTTGATCTGTTGTTGCTCTCAACCATCAGTACGACCTGCTAGAAATCATCCTCACAGTGCTGGCGGCGTACCTTGCCGGCCTGGATTGCTGCCGGTGGAGTGATTTTCTGGCATACTTGGGGGAAGTCTGATGGATGGATGGTCCTGTTCGTTGTTCTCCGGGTGGTCGATGATGGGGAGCGTCAAGAAAAAGGTGGAGCCTGCGCCTTCCTCCGACTCAAACCAGAGGTGTCCGCCGAGCTGCTCCACCAGTTCGCGGCAAATGTAGAGACCCAGCCCTGTCCCGCTAATCCCCCAGGCCAGGGCATTGTCAGCTCGCATGAAGCGCCCGAATATTAGCGCGTGTTGATGCTTCGGGATCCCGATGCCGCTATCCTGCACACTTATGCCAATTGCCTGGGCGGATGTCTCTTCCAAGACGGTGATGGTCACAGTTCCTCCCTGCGGGCTGTACTTGATAGCATTGCCAATGAGGTTAGTTAGTACCTGTTCTATGCGCCCCGGGTCGATATTGGCCACCAGCGAGGAGTGCGTTGTGCGCACCTCTAACTGGTGCCACGTCGTTGTCTGTTGCAACATGGTAGCGACGCGTTGCACTAGCGGTATCATGTTGGTCGGGGTACGCTGCAGGAGCAAGCGCCCGGCCTGTAAGCGGGTCAGGTCCAGCAGCTCCTCCGTGAGATCGACCAGGCGGGACGTTGCCAACTCGATCTCCTGCAGCGCTTCCTGCTGCCACGCGGAAAGGGCCTGCCCGCGCTTGCGTGCCGTTTGCACCAGGAGCATGTCGGCGAAGCCCTTCAGCGCTGCCAGGGGGGTGCGCAATTCATGGGCTACAATGCCTAAGAACTCGTCTTTGAGATATTCTGCCTCTTTGAGGGCGGTGACGTCTTGATGAACGATCAGCGCTATAGCCTCCAGAGTAGATCCCTGCTGTTCTGTCTCCTGTAGTGGCGCGCTCGAGCGTCGCTGTGAGGGCAGGGGCACTGCATTGACCAGGACGGGCAGGCTTGAGCCGCCGGGGCGATGGATCAGCTCCTGCTTTTGCAGCACTGTCTCCCCACGCTGGACAGCGCGCAGCGTGGCGTACTGATCAGGTGCCAGGGGATGCCCCTGCTCATCGAAGAGAACGATCCCGTTTGTAGTGAGAAACTCTAGCATCGGCTGATCAGCCTGCCACTCTGCTCCCCACACACTGATGGCAGCGCGGTTGGCGAGCATCAGGCGAGCATCTGGCCCGTAGACGAGATAGACACCGCTGGGCAAAGCATCGAGCACCTGCTGCAAGAAGGACAGGCGCTCTGCGGTCTCGGCATGCACTACTCGCTCGGTTTGCTCCAGTTGACGACGCCGGGTGATATCCCGGTCGATCTCCAGGATCGCAGCGGGGTGTTCCTCTTCATCGCGGAAGAGCACCTGGCGGCTTTCCAAGATTACGCTGCTCCCGTCTTTATGTGTATGTGTGAGTTCCCCCTCCCAATACCCTTCCTGTTCGAGGTGCGCATCGACAGCGGAACGGCTGACGGGAAAGTGTGTCTTGAGCAAGGAATGGGTGATACGGCCCTGCGCTTCCTGGGCTGTCCAGCCATAGAGTTCTTCGGCTCCCTGGTTCCAGGAGATCACTCGACTTGCGGGATCGCGCACGAGAATAGCATCGCGCGCGAGATTAATGAGTTCGGTCTGCAGACGAATGTATTGTAATTGTTGGAGGCGCTCGCGCTCCGCGACTCGTTGTTCGGTCACATCTCGAATGGCTCCGACGACATGGAGCACGCCATCGAGCAACAGGGGGTAATAGTGATCTCGATGGGTAGTATGGACCTTATGGAAGCGTTGAGGGAGGAGCAATTCGAGCTGCTGCCCCTGCAGCTCTTCGCGAGGATAGCCAAAGACAGCTTCTGTTTGCCCGTTCACCATCACAATGGCTCCTGCTTGATTGACGATTACCAGGGCATCGGGCGATATATCCAGGAACGGAAGTACGTTGGTGGAAGAGACGTGTGCTGGCACAGACGAAGAAGAAGCAGATGTGTTCTGAGATTCTTGTACGTCAGACATCAGTGCACGCTCCTTTACGCTCCTCGATGTATGGCTCCTCAGTGCAGGGTATAAGCAAACGGCCAGAGAACACTACCAGGTGCTGTATGGTAGTGTGTGCTTATCTCAGCCGTTTCGCGAGCAAGAGGACGCATCACTGTTCAAGCGAATGCTGATGATTATTGCTGCCTCGCTCTTGACACTGAGATACTGACCAATTCCTTCCCTTGAAAAGATTACTCAATTTTCCCCCCAAAAGCAAGTATTTGCCCATAACAGTCGGCAGCTGTACCGATCAAGAACACATCTGAGCTTATCTGGTAATATTACTACGGTTGCATACATTCTCGCGCAAACAGCCGAAGCGATTCCAGTTTTGCCGCGTCAGGGAACCAGATGATCAGTTCTTGTATGCCCGCGTCTTCGAGTTCGGCTATGCGCCGACGAATCGTCTCAGGGGATCCTATCATGGCGCTGGCCCTCATCAAGGTCACGATATCCCGCTGGTACGGTTTCAGGGAAGCCAGGGCCGCTTCCTCTGACTCGCCGATAACACAGATTGATGATGACGTGCGCCGAATACTCGTGTAATCGCGTCCTACATTTTCGCAGTGCTGCTTGACGACATCAAGTTTATGCCGAATGGTTGGGATATCGCCACCGATGTTGCAGGCATCTGCATACTGGGCCACGAGCTTAAGGGTGACCTTCTCGCCACCGCCGCCAATCAGCAGGGGGATATGCGGCTTTTGTATACCCTTGGGTTGATTGATCGCACCGCACACCTGATAATACTTGCCCTCGAAGACTGCCTCTTCCTGTGTCCACATAGCGAGGATGACTTGAATAGCTTCACGCAGGTAGCGGAGCCGCTCGGGAGCGTCAGGGTAGTCATACCCGTAGGCGCGATACTCGTGCTCGAACCAGCCGGCGCCAACGCCGAAGTCGAGCCGACCGTGACTCATAACATCGACCGTACTGGCCATTTTTGCCAGCAATGCGGGATTGCGATAGCCATTGCAGGTCACCAACTGCCCGATACGTACACGTTTCGTGTCGCGAGCCAGAGCCGCCGTGCTCATCCAGCATTCAAATGTGACCTCCTGTGAGGGGACGGGAATGGTGTGAAAATGGTCGTAAAGCCAGACTGAGTTAAAGCCCAGGTTCTCAGCCACCTGGGCTACGCGTGTCATGGCCTCAAACGCCTCAACCGGGTCGGGAAAATCGACCAGGTCCATGCGCCACCCTTGCGGGACCATTACACCAAACTTTATAGGCATTTGTGTTGCTCCTTCAAAGAAAAATAAACTCTTGGCCTGTTAGACAATTAATTCGGCCAGGCGATCCACCTGATCTAGTTCTAGAATGCAGGGCCAGCACATCAGTTCATCGACGCCGATGTCAGCAAACGCTTGGATTGCTCCTTTCACTGCCTCAGGTGTCGAGGGAACGGAGCTGGCTATCTGCTCTGCTCGCTGCCCCATTATCGCATAGTAGGTGCGTAGATAAACCCCTGCTCGTTCAGCTGCATTGGGTCCCAGGCCGAAGTAGGTGGCTGCAACGAAACGCGGTTTACCAGCTCTTCCCGCAGCCGTCCAGGCTTGCTCAGCAACAGCATAACCCTGGCGCGCCATAGGGGGTGGAGCACCACCGGCAATGTAGCCGACTCCCCAGCGACCGACGCGCTGGATAGCGGCAGGGCTATAGCCGCCAATGAGGATTTCAGGTCCGCCTGGCTGCACGGGCGGCGGGCCTATTGGTCCGATGTCGTTGGCAAGCGGTTGACCAGACCAGATGCGCTGCATGGTGTCCAGTTGCTCCTCAAAGCGCTTTCCCCGATCATGGAACGAAGCAGGGGAGGCCTGAAAGTCGTCCGCTCTGCTGCCGACGCCCACCCCAAGGGTAAGCCGACCACCGGAGAGCGCGTCCAGGCTTGCGGCCTGTTTTGCGAGCATGCCAGTGTTGTGCAAGGGAACGAGCAGGACAGTGGTCATCAGGCGTATGCGTTGGGTTACCGCTGCCGCTGCTGTCAGTGTAATCAACGAATCGTAGTTGGGAAAAACCAGGCGATCCAGGCTCCCAAGACTAGAAAAGGGGTTTGCATCAGCGCGCCTGGCCCATTCCAGGATCAGTTGACCCTGGACTCCAGGAATGGTTCCTGGGTGACCGATACCAATCTTCATAATTACCTCCAAGAAATTTAGGGGTTCGTTTACTTGCCCCAATCATACTTGTCGCCTGTACACACAGAAACATGAACGGCAAGTAGGTTAACTCTAATAGATATATCATATACTGTGAACAAATGTAGCATGATAGATAGGTTTTCATAACATGAGTAGCACAGTTCCTCAAACGGAAGGCGCTCAAGCAACATCGGAAAAGAAGCCACGCCTACAAACCTTTCGTGCGTTACGGTATCGCAACTTTCGCCTGTTGTGGATAAGCTTGATCGTTTCGTCTGTGGGAACCTGGATGCAGATTGTCGCTCAAAGCCTACTCGTTCTGCAAATTACGCATGGCTCGGCGCTGGCTCTTGGTATCGTCGCATTGGCTCAGGCATCATCGTATGTGCCTTGCCTTCCTGCTCTGCATTCTGACAGTGACAGGCATTATCCAGGTATGGATGATTGTCCTGCTCGCCTTCTGCTCCGGCACCGTTTTGAGCTTTGATCAGCCGACGCGCTCTTCGCTGATTCCCATGCTGGTACCACGTAAAGATTTGATGAATGCCATCTCGCTGCAAACAACGGTCTTTAATGGGGCAGCAGTTGTTGGTCCTGCTCTGGCCGGTATCACTATTGGACTGTTGGCGAATGCCGGGCTCTTCATAGGAATGACGGGGTCATTAACCGGGTACGCGGGTAACTTCTTCTTAAACGGCATCAGCTACTTCGGCGTGTTGTTCGTCCTATATTTCATCCGTGTTCCGCGGGAGGCTATTGAGCAGAGTACCGAAAGGCGGGGGCCAATGCTCGACTCCATCCGTGCGGCATTGAGTGCAGTAGGGCGTGACCCGGTGCTGCCCTGGATTCTCTCCGGGTATGGAGCGCTGTTGTTCTTTGGCCCTTCCAATACCCTTATCCTGCCCATCTTCGCTACGCAAATTTTCCATCTTAACGCCTTTCAGCTGGGTTTATTATTCTCTGCGGCGGGGTTGGGTACGCTTATTGGAGCGTTTACCGTGGCCTCGCTCGGTGATTTCAAGCATAAGGGCCTGCTCCTACTGGTATCGCTATTTCTGTGGACGATCTCGCTGATTATCTTTGCTTTCAGCCGCCTTTTCTGGCTCTCGCTGCTGGTTTTGCTCTTGTTCGGCATATCGCAAAATGGTGTGGGAGCTACTGTGATTACTCTGGCACAACTGCGCGTCGCACCACAGATGAGAGGTCGTGTCATGAGCCTGAATACCCTGCTCATCATGGGTGTTCGTCCGCTTGGCGATTTCGCTGCTAGCGGCATGATCGTCTTAGTCGGTGGCCCGTTGACGGTTATCATCTGTGCCTTAATTGTAGGGGGGTACTCGCTCTACTTGCTCATAGGAAAGCCTTTGATTCGAACGATATGAGTTGAGGTGTGAAATAGGATTGAAAGCGATAATATGGTACGATGTCTGTCAAGAACGTGAGACAAAATTGGAAGTGGAAGATATTGAAGTGGCGGCCTGCCATAATATAGTATGATAGTCGAACCTGGAAAGGAAAATGTTGTAAGAATGCAGCCTGGAAGGCAACGGGTGCACGATAAATTGGCCCCCTACATTGACGATCCCAAATCATCCCACAACCCCAAGAAACTGCGCCGAGTGCAACTCGTGTTCATCCTGGGCGCACTGACCGCGTTCGGACCCTTCTCCATCGACATGTACCTGCCTGCGCTGCCATCGCTCAGTCGCGATTTCGGTACCGGCGCTGCACAGGCGCAGCTTACTCTGAGCGCTTGCCTGCTCGGTCTTGCTTTGGGTCAGGTAATCGCCGGACCCATCAGCGACGCGCTGGGGCGCCGCAGGCCGCTTCTTGTCGGGCTCGCCGCCTATGCGCTCGCATCACTCCTGTGCGTGGTTGCACCATCGGTGTATGCGCTCGTCGCGCTCCGCTTCATACAAGGCTTTGCCGGTGCTGCCGGTATCGTCATCGCGCGTGCCATTGTGCGCGACTTGCATTCCGGCGTCGCTGCCGCCCGGTTCTTCTCTCTGCTCATGCTCGTGAACGGCCTTGCGCCAATCCTTGCCCCTATCTTCGGTGGGCTGTTGCTTCGCTATACCTCCTGGCACAGTGTCTTCATCGTCCTTGCCATCATCGGTACGCTGTTGCTCCTCGCCACGGCCACAGGCCTTGGCGAAACCCTGCCTCCAGATCGCCGGCAGAGCGGGGGTGTCCGCGCCACCATAACGACTTTCCGTCAACTGCTTGCCGACCGCCCCTACATGGGTCACGCACTATCATGTGGGCTTGCCTTCGCTGCTATGTTCGCATACATATCCGGCTCCCCATTCGTCTTGCAAGATATCTATGGTATATCGCCCCAGCTGTTCAGCGTCATTTTCGGCATGAATGCCCTGGGGCTGGTGATCGCCGGCCAGGTCAACGGGCGGCTTGTCGGTCGCGTGGCGCCGGCGAGGTTGTTGGTCGTAGGGTTGATCGCCAATGCGACAGGCGGAATGGCATTGCTTTCAGTAGTCACCATCGGTGGCATCGGCCTTGTTGGCATTCTGCCGTCGCTGTTCGTCGTCGTTGCCAGCCTTGGCTTCGTCCTGCCTAATGCCACCGCGCTGGCGCTGCAAGATCACCCTCGCATCGCTGGTAGCGCGTCTGCGCTGCTTGGCGTGTTACAGTTTTCTATTGGGGCCGCCGCGGCGCCACTCGTCGGGGCCTTCGGCGCCAGGACCGCTCTGCCCATGTCTGTAGTGATTGCCACCCTTGGCTGCTCCGCGCTCCTAGCGTTTATGTTGCTGGTCCGCGGCCGCAGGACGCATGCCAGCATATCCGAAGCCAATTCCTAGCCATGATGCCCGTTATGTTCATTTGCTTGTTTTGTCCCCACCATTGTTTAATGAAGTTGAATTGTAATCAAAAAATTCAGGAGGACAGCATGGATTACACTACTCCGTCCCAGGTGTATGACCTTGAACAACCGCGTTATTTTGGCGCTCCTGTCCATCCCAGCCACGCGCCAGGATTAATCTATTCGCTGCACCGCCGGCACGAGCAGGGAGCGAGCGAAACGAGAACGAGCGCCTCTGGCTTTGTCTATATGGCCGAACATTCTGGCACGCATATTGACGCCCTGTGCCACCAGGCTGAAGCAATGCATCTGTATGGCGGGAAAGAGGTCAATCCGGGAGTCCAAACTCCGGCAGGTTTTACGGCGCTTGGCGTTGAGACCATTCCGCCGCTTATCAAACGCGGGGTCTTGCTGGATGTGGCACGATACAGAGCAGTGAAGCGCATAGAGACGGGCAACCCGATCGCGCGGGGGGACCTGGAGGCGTCGGCTCGAGCCGGGGGAATAGCGATAGGTAAGGGAGATGTTGTGCTGGTGCGCACCGGTAACGGGGCTATCTGGCACAACTCGACGGAATACTTACGCGGAGGCGGCATGAGTGGCGAAGCGTCATCCTGGCTGGCGAGCCTGGGCGTCTCTGTGGTAGGCGCAGACAACATGGCCTGGGATGAGATTGGTGTTGTGGATCCAGATCTCAAGGTGAGCCTTCCAGGTCATCTCATTCTGCTCGTTCAGCATGGCATCTATATCATCGAAAATCTTAACCTGGAGGAGCTGGCCCAGGACAGGTGCTACGAATTTACCCTCATAGTTCTACCGCTCAAGATACAGGGTGCAACAGGCTCGCCAGTGCGCCCCATCGCGGTCGCGCCAAGGGGCTAATTAACTCAAAGCAGCAAGTTGAAAGGGGATAATGGGTCGCAGGTTCTCCTCGATCTCTTGCCGGTGTGACTCCAGGAAAGGTGGAAGGGCCAGGCGCTCGCCCAGGTGCTCTGGGTCTTCGTCTGACGTGAAACCGGGGCCGTCGGTAGCGATCTCGAAAAGCACTCCTCCTGGTTCGCGGAAGTAGATCGAGTGGAAGTAAAAGCGGTCGATGACGGGGGTCACGTTACTGATTTTCCTGGCGACCTGGTTTCTCCATTGCAGTTGTTCTTCTTCGTTGGGAGTGCGGAATGCGACATGATGAACGCCTCCGATGCCTGGGCGACCAAAAGGCAGGTCAGGACGCACGTCTAGATGTATCTCGGTTCCAGGACCTCCTGTTCCCATTTCAAAGACATAGACCGTGCTGTGCTGTTCGGACTGGTAGGTCCCGCTTTGGCGGAACCCAAGCGTCTCGGTAAGCAGCATGGCTGTGTGGTCGAGCGCTTTTGCTGTGATGCGCACCGCGTACAGGCCGTGAATTGCCATCGAGGCAGGAACAGGACTTGCTTTCCAGGGGTGATTGTTCATTCGTCCCTCGTCATCGACCAGCTCTAGACGCTGTCCTTCAGGGTCGCGAAACGCGAGCACCGCTTTTCCTGCATCTCCCCGCGTCTGAATGCCCTCGTGGGATACTTTGAAGCTATCGAAGCGCTGCACCCACCACTCCAGAGCTGCGCGGCCATTGACGCCAAAGGCGATCGCAGAGATGGTACCAGCGCCGGGGCGCTGAGGACCGGTCATTGGCCAGTCAAAAAACGTCAATTCGGTGCCAGGGCTGCCAGTTTCATCGCCATAGAAGAGGTGATAGGCTGAGACATCATCCTGATTCACCGTTTTCTTGACCAGGTGCAGGCCAAGTACCTGTGTATAAAAGGCGACATTCAGGGAGGCATCACCGGTAATGGCGGTGACGTGATGAAGACCTTCTAATTGCATTATCTTTCTCCTTTAGAGCTGAGCGTTGCAAAACGATTGTATGAGAGTTCAGTAGTGTATAGTATGATATTACGTTATACGCAAGCCCTTTTGTCAATAGCGGTGGATGTTTGTGGTCTTTGTGATAAGGAGAACTTGTATGTTCAACGTTTGCCCGCAATGTGGCGTATATTCTGTTGAGAAAACGATTGCTTCAATCGGTCCCTTCGCTATTTGCCCTTTTTGTCAATATGCTCATCCTTTTCTTCAGCAGCCACTGTTCATCATAACGGGTCCTAGTTGCGCAGGCAAAACAACCGTCTGTCTTGCATTAGTTCCTCTTATGGAGGAATGTGTGATCATGGAATCAGATATCCTCTGGGGAGCATTTCCAGCAACACCAGAGAATAACTACAGTGATTATCGCAATATGTGGCTGCGGGTAGCTAAAAACATTGGTCAGGCGGGTCGCCCTGTGGTGCTCTGTGGTACTGCTATTCCAGAGCAATTTGAAACGTGTCCAGAACGCCGATACTTCTCGACATTGCACTATCTGGCAATGGTGTGTGATGATTCCCTGTTAAGAGAACGTCTCCAGCAGCGGCCACAGTGGCGTGGATCAGGTTCAGACGATGTTGTTGAGCGGATGGTCCAATTTAACCATTGGCTCAAAGAACATGCTACTACCACCAATCTACCTATGACACTGTATGATAGTACTCGCCAATCAATTCAAGAGACAACCAAAGGTGTCGCTCAGTGGATTCGCGAGCGGCTGTAGAAATAGCAGTTCTCCCACAAGGGCAGAACAATAGGAGGTGTGGCCGAGGGCTACACCTCTTTGCGCGACATCCATATAGCTATAATGATCATCACTACTGTAAAGACCAACAATACTGCTAGATTCAGGGGTACGCTGGCGATATCATAACCCAGGAGTACCCCGCGAATAGCATTGACGCCATAGGTGAGGGGATTGAGCAGCAGGATAACGTGGAACCATGGCGGAACCTGGCGGGTTGGGAAGATTGCTCCTGAGAACATGAAGAGTGGCAGGGTAATAAAGTTCTGGATGGTGCCAAAGTTCTCGAAGTCGGTGATCCACATAGCGATGACCACGCCCAGACCTGAGATTGCCAGGGCGGTAACAAAGGTTGCCACTACAGTGGCAAGAACGTTCAGGGGATTCAGGGCCACTGAAGCAAATGGGGCAAAGATCAGAATGATCAGCGCCTGGATAGTCGAACTTGAAGCGCCGCCCAGACATTTCCCGATAACCAGCGTTGAACGCGGGGTTGGCGCGACCTGTACTTCCTTCAGGAAGCCAAACTCACGGTCATACACAATAGAGATTGCCGATTGGAGGCCGCTAAAGATGACCGTCATGGCGATCACGCCTGGAAAGACGAACTGTTCGTAGCTAAAACCGGCGATAGAACCGAGCGAACCGCGAAGGCCAAATCCCAGCGCGATAAGCCAGACGAGCGCTCGCGCGACTGCTCCAAGCAAACGCGAACGTTGTCGCAAGAGGCGTACCATATCGCGTCGCCAGATCATGGCAATGCCTTCTGGATCGATAAAAAATGCTGGAGCTGACCTGTATTCAGGTGAGATTTGAGGAACTGTTGCTGGCCGCGTTGTTTTGAGCATTGATAGACTCCTTGTCTAGCGGCGTAAACGACCGCGACTGCGCAGACGAGAACCCATGCGATCTTTGGCGCTGACAGACTCGTCACGGATGACTCGACCGGTGAGAAGGACAAATACGTCTTCCAAGGTGGGGGCGGTCACGTTTACTCCAAGCACATCGATATCAGCCAGTATAAGCTGGCGAATTAAGCTGGCGGCTAACGCCTGGCCGTTCTCTCCCTCTACATAAATGGCATTGTCTGCGCGGCGCACAGGATGACCAGGATGTTGTTCTAGTATGGTTGCAGCCTGCTCGGGTGCGGACGTGGTGAGGCATACCTTGTCCTGACCAACCTTGCGTTTGAGCGCCGCGGGAGTATCGAGGGCGACGATTTGACCATGGTCGATGATAGCGATACGATCACAATATTCAGCTTCTTCCATGTAGTGAGTCGTCATAAAGATGGTGAGACCTGTTCTCTCGCGCAATCGCAGCACATGCTCCCAGACGCTGCGTCGTGTTTGTGGATCAAGGCCAACGGTTGGCTCATCGAGAAAGAGTGTTTGTGGTTCGTGTAGCAGACCGCGAGCGACCTCTAAACGTCGCTTCATACCGCCAGAGAAGGTTTTGACGACGTCTTTGCGGCGTTCGTCGAGGCCGACAAGTTGGAGCACCTCGCGTATACGTGTATCGCGCGTTTTGCGTGGTGTGTGGTAGATCATACAGTGGTAATAGAGGTTCTGTTCCGCTGTGAGATACTCGTCAAGTGTTGGATCTTGAAAGACAATGCCAATGCTCTGGCGTACCTGCGAGGCTTCACGTTCAATATCATAGCCATTGATCCATGCCCGTCCACTGGTGGGGCGTAGCAAGGTACAAAGCATTTTGATCGTGGTGCTTTTCCCTGCCCCATTGGGTCCAAGAAAGCCGAAAGTTTCGCCGTGTTCAACTTGGAGGTCAATACCCTTCACTGCTTGTATTTCCCCAAAGGAGCGCGATAGTTTCTCAACCGTGATTGTCATGGTTTTACCTCGAAATGCGACACTGCAACGACGCTAGGTTGACCGCAAGGGTCAACCCTACTATATCCGGCGGGCGAGATGCTGCGCATCGCACGCGCGGCTGATGGGAGGTCAGCAGCGATGCAAGGAAGTACCTCGATATGCGACACTGCAACGACGACGTGCTGGATGCGTCCGCACTCTACAGCGCGTCTAGCTCCGCTCAGCAGTGTCGAAAGGAAGTACCTCGATAAGATGGCGAAGGACCGGTAGGGCCGCTCGAAGATGAGCAAGTTCATCCTGATTCAGGTGTGCCAGGCGGCGTTGTAAATTGGTGCGCCGGTACTGGTCATACAGAGTTACCGCGCGCTGCCCGCGTTCGGTGGGCAACACCCAGACTACTCGCCAGTCCTGTTCATCGCGTACACGTTCGACAAATCCCTGGGCGAGCAGCCGTTTGATCATTGCGGTCACAGTTGGTGGTGCAACGTCCAGCTGGTCGGCTAATTCCTGCATCATGCAACGCTGATGTGTGATCAGAATGCGCATAAGCCGGATCTGTCCAGTAGTCGCGCGTAGTTCGGAGATGTCATGCCATTCCGGTATTCCCTGTTCGGAGTCGGCTTCGCGGGGAATATCCGCACGAATTTGTCGCAGAAGACTGGGGATAAGATCGAGCAAAGCGTCGGCAATGTCCAACTCATTTTTAGAAGAATGCTCTGCCATTGGTCCATATTCCTGTGTTTTATTTAGAACGACTAGTAATTAGCCTATCTATTATTTAGATGTTCTAAGTATATGGTGTATATTATATTATTGTCAAGTGTGAAAATATATTGTTGCGGCCTTGACACGTCTCTCCCCTCTGGATAGTATAATATATGATGCTACAGGAACTCTGGTCATTTCTCATCTGTGATCGTCCTGTGATGTTCGAGCGGCTTTGTGTGAGTCCCTGGTGAGACGCTTGTTCTATCATGATGTTACCATAAAGGATGTCTGAAGGAGGAAGATAGCTATGGCAAACCAGCAACCTATTGATCTACTGCGGCAAGGAGTTAATGCCTGGAATGCATGGAGACAGGGAAATCCGGGTGCAGGACCAGACTTGAACGAAGCCGACCTGAGCGGTGTGGATCTGAGTGGAGCCAATTTGAGTAGAGTCAACCTGAGCGGAACGAAGATGAGCGGAGCTATACTGAGTAAAGCTGACCTGAGCTGGTCCAGCCTGGTTGGCGTCGATTTGAGCGAGGCAAACCTGAGAGGAGCCAACTTAAGCGGTGCTGATCTCAGCGCTGCCAACTTGACCCTGGCTGATCTGAGCAATGCAGACCTGAGCAAAGCTGTGCTCATTGATACCAACTTGATTGAGGCGGACCTGAGCGAAGCGAACCTGACCGATGCTGATCTCACCGGCGCGTTTCTCGGTCAGGCTAATTTCAGAGGTACACTTGTCACGCCAGAGCAGCTCAACAAGGCCAAATCACCTGATGATATTCCTTGATGAGCTACGATGAACTGCGACCCACTCCGACTCACCTGATGCTTGACTAATATGTGCAGTATCTACTGGAATTTTCCCAGTCGCCTCTATCTGCTATGTTCAGTTCGGGCGGAAACCCTCTCCACCGGAGATTCTTCGCTATCGCTCAGAATGACATGGGGAGGTCACGACGCTTAACTGTCATTCTGAGCCGCAGCGAAGAATCTGATCGCCATACGATTCAGTACGTTCTTGCCACTGGTCCAAAGCCCGAACGCTCAACGCGTCGGTACAAACGCTTTGCAGAGATGGATGATCCTGTGGAACGGACACGGACCATTCTCAAACTCCATGTGCAATGACCTGCAAGGCTCAACCCGCCATTGGAGGCGTTTTAAGCCTTGAGTGCGGCTGAAGTATATGGACAGCGGGCGAAGATTCTCCGACACGTGTACGTGCCACACTCCCACCGCTCAGGTGGAGTCGAGAGAGTGGCTCTGCTCAGTTATGCATGCTCCGACAGGTCCACTCACGTCTCACTTCCTGCCAGCAAACAACACGCAGCGCATTTCGCCTCCTTTACCCCTTGACAACGGATATTTTTGATGGTATATATTATTTAGTATATACGACATCAAATACCCGTGAAAGGATATATGACCATGACAAAACGCAAGATATCCAACCTACTGGCGCTTGCCGTTCTGTCCTTGCTCACCGAGCGACCCATGCATCCGTACGAGGTTTCGGCCGTGATGCGCCAGCGGGGGCTTGCTGATAGCATCAAGCTCAACTATGGCTCGCTGTACTCCGTCATCGAGGCGTTGCTGCGCGAGGGGCTGATTGTGCCACAGGAAACACAGCGGGACGGACGGCATCCCGAACGCACCGTTTACGCGACGACCGAGGAAGGACGCACTGAATTTTTCAGCTGGCTCCGTTCGCTGATTCACATGCCTGCCACAGAATACACCCAGTTTGCGGCAGGTTTGTCTTTCCTCGCACACTTCTCTCCCACCGAAGCGGCAGCGCTGCTCGAAGAGCGCACGCGGCATCTTTCGGAGAATATCCGCGCCAAGCGCTCCGCCATAGAGGCAAACATGCTGCACGGATTAGACCAGCTCTTCCTCGTCGAAGATGAATATGCCCTGGTTCTGCAGGAAGCCGAGCTCGCGTGGGTGCAGCAGCTTATACGAGAGATCCACGATGGGACGCTGGCTGAGTCAAAAGACGGGCGGCTCGGGTGGAAGATTCTCCATCCAGACCTCGCGTTCACGCATGGTGAGGTGGAAGGAGATGAGCAGTGAGTCACACCAGGCACAGAAGCGAAAACACTACTCGGAGTGAAAGTACCATATCACAGAGGATGACATCATGAACAGACAGAAAAGAAAAGCGCTGATTATAGGCTGCGGGGTCGCTGGTCCCGTCGCCGCGTTGTTGCTCCAACGTGCAGGCATCGAGGCAGAGATCTATGAGGCCAGAGCCGAGTCTACCGATTATGGAGGCAGTTTCCTGAACATGGCTTGCAATGGGCTCGGCGTGCTCAAGACGCTCGGGCTCGACGACCAGGTGTCAAGCCAGGGATCTCCGATTCCTCGCATGATAATCTGGAGTGGGAAAGGCAAGCGTCTTGGCGAGGTACGCAATGGCGCCAGGGCGGAAGTGGGAGCCCCAAGCATCAATATCCTGCGATCCCGCTTGCATCAGGTGCTGCGTGAGGGAGCCGAGCAAAGGCGGATCAAGACGGCCTTTGGCAAGAAGCTTACTGGCCTCTCGACAGGTGAGCAAGGAGTGATTGCCACCTTCGAGGACGGGACCGCAGCCGAAGGCTCTTTCCTGGTTGGCTGTGATGGCGTTCACTCTCGCGCCCGCCAGCTCATCAATCCCGACGCACCCACCCCGCAATATACGGGCCTGATCAGTGTTGGTGGCTTCGCGCAGCACTCCAGCTTTCCTCCCACCCCGGACACGCAGCACTTCGTTTTTGGAAAGCGGGCCTTCTTCGGCTATCATATCAGCTCCTCTGGAGAGATATACTGGTTTGTCAATTTCTCGCAAAGATCAGCGCCTGCGAGAGGAGAGGTAGACATG
>VBHI01000159.1 GCA_005881495.1 Chloroflexota bacterium | reverse complement strand
ACGGGCAGCTTTGATATGTTAGCAGAGGTCGTTTGCCGTGATAACGACCATCTACTCAAGTTCCTCACGGAGAAACTTTATAAGGTCCCAGGGGTTCAACAGGCCGAAACCTATATGTATCTCCGCGTTTGTAAACAAAATGACTGGGCCTTCCTCTCGCAAGCCCGTGTCTCTCCCTCGTCTCGGCATGCTCACAACAACCCATCCTTTGAGCAATAAGATGTACGCTTTATTGAACAATTGGTTCTATTCTGCGCTGCAAACAATGACATGTCTTCCCATCTAGTGTATAATGCGAATAATGGTATGCTAACACAGGTAGAATTGAGTGCAGGTAATCGTTCTAACGTGCCCCATTGCCCATACTAAATTCGGAGAACAACGAAGGAGACACCTTCTGAAATGATGGAAACGGTTCCGTCGGGTACCATACTCCACGGACGCTATCGCATCGAGCGCGTGCTGGGCAGCGGGGGTTTTGGCCATGTCTATTTAGCCATGGACCTGAGAACGAACCAGCAATACGCCATTAAAGAATATTTTGTAACTGGCGCTAGTGGTCAGGCTCAGCTCCAGCATGAGGCACGAGTGCTGAGCCAGTTACATCACCCGAATCTTCCTGCCTTTCAGGAAGCTTTTGATGAGCGAGGCCATTACTTTGTCGTACTGAGCTATATTGAAGGCAGCGATTTAACCGATCGCATACGCATGGCACGCCAACGCAATGAGATTATACCTCTCCCCCAGATTATGGGCTGGATCCTATCAATCTGTGATGCAGTCCAGTTCCTTCATTCTCAGCAACCGGTCGTCATTCACCGTGATATCAAACCCGACAATATCCGAATTATGCCTGACGGAACGGCCATACTGGTCGACCTGGGCAACGCAAAAGCAACAGCCGATGGTGCACGAACTCTTTTTTTCATTCGTCACCAGGGCACACCCGGCTACGCTCCACAAGAGCAATACCCTGGCGGTACGGGTACGGATGTTCGTTCAGATATCTATGCCCTGGGCGCTACGCTCTATTTTGCTTTGACCTCCCACGAGCCGCCGAGCGTCTCACTACGCAATCAATCGATACAACAGGCATTGCCTGATCTACCATCTTTACAAGAGATACTGGCGAAAAATCCTCCTGAAAATAATACAGAAGCGAATGCTGGCCGGCAATTCAGATTAGGCGTCACCAAGCCCACCAAACCCGCACCACGCCATCTCCGCCATCTGGCGCAACTTGGCTCATTACCACCGCCACTGCTCGATCAACTCAATGCTATTATCAAACGCGCAATGGCCATGAAGCAGAAAGATCGCTACCCAACCGTTGCTGAGTTTAGCAACGATCTGAGTAGGGTGATGGGAGCTTTGCCAGCACCACCATCTGCCCCAATTCAACGCCCGGTGGATCCTAATAGCACTCAACCTGACCTGCCTCTCCTCTACGAGACGATTCAACGTGCAAAAGAAAATGCCGACAAGGCATCACCTGGGGAAGCGAATAACCCTCCAGCCCAGCCTGCGAATCGCCCGGCGCCAACGCCGGTATGTCCGCGCTGTGGTGAGTCCTTGCTGCAGCAGTCTTCCTTCTGTCCACGTTGTGGCTCATCACTTAATAATGTTTTTAAGGCGAGTGCCTCAACGACGGTTGCAGAACCTGATTCAAAAGTCAAAAAAACTTCACAGCAGGACAAGTCCCCTGCCTACGATGCCTCATTAGATAAAAGTATGATTATCAAACAACAAGCAGGGGAGGGAAGCGTATATCGAGTGGAACGCAGTGAAGCTTCCCAAGCCGACATAGCGATGGGGAAAGGGTATCAGGCAAAGGTTCTGACGTATCCGCAACAGCCGCAGAAACCTGCGGCCAATCCACTCGCCATTCCTTCCCAAGCAGGCCAGATGAAGCAACCAGGGGTACAAGTTCAAAATAATCCTGCCATCAAAAATGCCGTGCGATCTCCAATAGCCCCAGCAGTGTCAGCGCCACCTCCACCGCCCAAGAATAGTAATCCTCCTGCCAGGGCTTCTGGCTTCAACATGACCTTACGAATTTTCATCATTGCCGCAATAGTAGTCCTACTGGTAGTGATTGCCATAATTGTCCTGCTCCTCTCCCGTCATGGACACAGCAGCAACGCCTTACACATGAACGAACTCTTGTTTTCTTTCTGTTCACTGGTACTTCGTTTCGACACTGCAGACCAATAGGTACTTCCATGCATCGCTACTGACCGCTGAGCCAACGCTACACTTCTGTTGGTAAATCTTGGCGACTGCCCCACTCATTCCAGGAACCGTCGTAATTGGTCAAATTGGGATAGCCGAGCAGAGCCAGGCTGAATAGTATGGTGGTAGCTGCGACGCCACCATTGCAATACGCCACGATATGCTGTGACGGCTGCACCCCATCACCGGAGAACAGGTGGGTAAGTTCTTCATTACTGCGAAATGTACCGGCGGCGGGATCGATTACCTCGTCACGAGGAATACATAAAGCGCCCGGTATATGACCTCGACGCCCATGGCCGCGTGTGATTTCACCGGTATACTGCCTACGATCACGCGCATCAATCAACACGACATCCTTTTGATCCAGGAGCGATAATACCTCAGTTGCAGTGGCGCGTAACTGTGCCTGGGTTACAGGAGTAAAGGTAGCTGTTGGATAGACAGGTATACTCTCTTCCAGTAGTCGATGTTCACGTTGCCATTTAGCAAGCCCCCCATTTAACACAGCTACCCGTTTGTGTCCATAATAATTGAGCGCCCACCAGAGCCGGGTAGCAAATTGTGAAGTAGGGTGAGCATCATAGGCAACCACCAGGTGCTGATCACCAATCCCTAAATTGCCCAGTACTTCAGCAAAGCGCGCAGGTGAAGCAATTTGAGACTCTACGGCATCGTTATGATCAACGATGTCGCTACTCCAGTCTATATACACAGATCCAGGAATATGTCCATGCTCGTACTCATCACGTGCACCCACGTACAAGGCATCCTGCACACCATCATGCTCAACTGTACGCACGTATCCTCGCATATCTACAACTCGTATATGTGGATCGTTCAGATGCTCAGCCAACCAGGAGGCCTCAACCAGTAACTCACTACGTCCCATTTGTATAACCTTTGTTGAATATACTTCCTTGCATAGCATTTCCAGATTAAGAGAAAAGCCCTGCGGCACCAGGATTATCGGTACTCACAAAGTGGGCAGGAGTGCCAAAAAACCGCAGCGCAGTAACCTTGACGACAGACATTGATGTATTTGGTGTTTGCGTTGTGATATAGCGCTGCGTAATCATCCCTAAAGGGCGCGCCAGAATGAGAGCGGCAGTCGATGCCAGGATCACATTATTGAATGAATTGAATGGGCGGCGCATTCTTGCCACAGTCATAGCAGCCAGCCCTGTGAGCAGGCCAGAAACTGCGAGATTTGTCCCACATCGCTCGTGAATAGCCAGCTCTGGATGTGTTGTACGTAACAGCGTCAGCGCTTCATTCGCTGTAGGAATAATAGCCTCGGTTGGTACGTCACCAAACACAAAGAAGCCAGCAGCAAAAGATATACCAGCAAGTCTCACATTTGGATACTTTTGACTGAGCAAGACAATGGTGGCGTGTTCAAGGGCATGATTCTGCTTAACAGCGCCTCCCAGCAATATCTGTTGCGCTACCTGAGAAACGGGGTTGAGGGAAGCCATCGGTACAATCCTTCCTAAAAAAAATATCAATATGTGGTATTGAACACCACAATTTCATCACCAAAATTGATTACGTCTCCATCATTCAATGCCACAGGCTGATATACTCGCACATTGTTAACCAGGGTGCCATTGGCACTTTGCAAATCTTCAAGATACCAGCGACCATTGTCAAAAAAGAGACGAGCATGACGTCGGGAAACAGTACGACCCTGGATGATAAGATCATTGCCATTCGTACGCCCTATCGTTGTTACAACCTGGTGGAAACGGAACGAGTGACCGCCCATCGATCCATTCTGGATGGTGAGACGAGCGAGCACTGGACGTCCATTGGGCCCCAGATAGCGATCATGAATGGCACGCCTATCGGAGAGTTCATCTCCACAGGAGGTACAATAGAGGCGGGTGCTCGGATTAGAAGCCCCACAGCGAAAGCATGATAATGTTACGACTTGTTGCTGGTTGTTATTCAGCGGCGGCTGGACAGGAGCGCTCTGTCCACTTTGTACACTCTGCCCTACTGCCGATCCCTGTCCCAGTCCGCCACCATTACTGGGCGTTGGCTGAGCAACACCACTTCCTTGTGAGTCTACTTGTATTTGAGGGAGCGCAGAAGACATGCCTGGACGCCAACGTGGAGGCATCGTAAGGTGCGAAGCTGCCAACGCTCCTGTCAGAGCAGAGATAAGTTCATCAGTCGTCTGGTACCGATCTTGCGGCGCTTTCGCAGCCATTTTCACAACTACCTGCTCAATAGGGACCGGTACACCTGCCGTACGTAACATTTCAACAGGCAACGGTTCGTTGAGATGTTTCACTGTAATCGACAGCGGGGTATCTGCGGTAAATGGCACTCGTCCAGCTAAACAGTGAAATAATACGATACCCAGCGAATAGATATCACTGCGGCGGTCTACTGCTTGTCCTGTGCCTTGTTCCGGTGACATATACTGTGGCGTGCCTATCCCTGTTCCCACCCGAGTGAGATTCGTCGTCCCCTCGAGAATTTTTGCTATACCAAAGTCAGAGAGCAAAAGATAGCCATCTTTGCGCAATAACATATTGGCTGGCTTCACATCACGATGAACAATCCCATGACTGTGAGCGCAATTCAAACCTTCCGCCGCCTGAATCATGTAATCGATAGCATCAGGATTCGGTATCGGCCTCTTTAAGCGATCTTTCAATGTACCACCTTCAACGTATTCCATAACAATATAGGTGATATTATCCTGCTCACCAAAATCATGTATCTGCAGTATGTTGGGATGAACCAATTTCGCAACAGCTCTGGCCTCTTGCACAAATCTTTTGACAAAAATTGGGTCACGTGCGTGATACGCCGGTAGTACCTTGATAGCAACATACCTATCTAGATTGGGTTGATAGGCCTTGAAAACGGTTGCCATGCCACCAGCACCAATACGTTCGACGATGCGAAACTGGCCTAAAGATCGCCCGACTAGCGCGGCCATGTCGTCGTTATTACCTTGTTGCTGAGGGTATGGATTCTCTCGTTGCATAGTAAGATGACTCCTTGCATCGCTGCTGACTTTTCTAGGCGCTTCCTTGCAGCTTGCCTGACCGTAAGTAGAAGCGCTACAAGAGAGCGCAGTTGGCAAGCGGACAAGATACCTAAGACAGCGGCGTTGCAGCGATGGCTTGCAAACACTCCTGTGTTCCCACCATCCAATTTGATCACCTATGATTATAGACCTAATTTCTGGCTGTGGCAATAGAATGAAACAGGGCGCGAGGAAACTGCGCTCATCTTGATGCCACTAGCAATAAGAACCAGCGTACTGGCAACTAGCCCTCAAGTAGCAGAGTTTCTGGGTCTTCGACCAGTTCCTTAATTCTCACCAGAAACTGCACAGCTTCTCGACCATCGACAATACGGTGGTCATAGGAAACTGCAACGTACATCATTGGGCGAATAATAACCTGACCATTGACGGCAACAGGTCGCTGTTCAATCTTGTGCATACCCAAAATACCAACCTGCGGCGCATTTAAAATGGGTGTTGAGAGTAACGACCCAAATACGCCTCCATTGGTTATGGTAAAGGTCCCGCCCTGGAGATCAGTGAGCGCAAGGCTATTCTCCCTGGCTTTCTTCGCCAGGTTAGCAATCTCCTGCTCAATCTCCGCAAAACTCTTTCGGTCAGCATCGCGCAGTACGGGCACAACAAGACCTTCTTCAGCGCCGACTGCAATACCAATATCGTAGTAATGCTTCAGCACCATCTCGTTCCCCTGAATCTCTGCATTCAGGCGAGGAAACGCCTTAAGCGACCCTACTACTGCCTTCGTAAAAAACGACATGAAGCCAAGGGAGATGTTATGGCGCTCCTTAAAAGCATCCTTACGCCGGCTCCGCACCTCCATCACAGCACTCATATCAATCTCGTTGAACGTTGTCAACATGGCCGCGGTATGCTGCGCCTCCACCAGGCGTTGTGCGATGGTTTGCCGCCTGCGCGAGAGCCGTACTCGCTCCTCACGCCCACTTGACACAGCCATTCTGTCGGGTGTTGCCGCTCTAGGCGCTATCTGATCGTCCATAGTAGGGGTGATCCCTTGTGGTCGCCCGGTCCCTTGCGGTTGCCCTGCCTGATACCCTTCCCGCATCGCTATATCGGCTTGGGAAGCTTCACTGCGTTCCTTCCCCTCCCGCATCGCTCTGTCGGCTCCGCTCGCCATACGCTCCCCACTCCCTCGATATACGCTTCCCTCCCCTGTTTGTTGTGCCATAAAGCCAACCACGTCGTCCTTAGTCACACGTCCATGAGGGCTGCTTCCCTTAACCTGGGAAAGGTCAATATTGTATTCCGCTGCGATACGCCTTGCCAGCGGGGACGGAGGACGCTGTGCAACCTGTCCATCACTTGCCAGTTGCCCTGAAGGCGTCTTCTGCCTTTCGCTGACCACCTGTCCAGCCTTCCCAGGCTGCAACTCCCCGGACTGCCCTATAGGAGTCCCCTGTCCATTTTCTGAATCGTCCATAGTAGGGGTAGGGGCGACCCCTTGTGGTCGCCCGGTACCAATGACACCCAACACATCACCAACGGCTACTGTTTCGCCTTCCTGCCGAGCGATCTTCTGCAGAACGCCACTTTGATCGGCGGTCACTTCCACGTTGACTTTATCAGTCTCTAATTCAACCAGTGCCTCGCCCTGGGTAACCGCATCTCCTTCATGCTTCAGCCACCTGGCAATAACAGCATCGACTATTGATTCTCCTAGTGTTGGGACACGTACTTCAATGGACATACTTTCCTCCGCGTTCTTTACACTTCTTTTCATCGCTGCTGACCGTCAGGTAGACGCCGCGGAGCCTGCAGCGGCGTTGCAGCGATGGATTTCAAACTCAACGAGCTAAGGGCCTGTGCCAAAATCTGCTCCTGCTCAGCCAAAAACAGATCCATAAAACCAGAGGCGGGGCTGGCACGTTCAGGCCGAGAAATTACGTTCAACGGGATTGGGGAGGGGAGCGAATCGATAAGTGCTGAAAGACGAGGGGAGATATAGCTCCATGCTCCCATATTGCGCGGCTCTTCCTGTACAAATACAACTGCTTGTATGTGCTGATAGTGAGATAAGACGTCTTGCAATTCCTGTCCTGGGAAGGGATATAACCGTTCGACACGCACTATTGCCACATCCGTTGGGACACTTGCGTCGCCCTGTCGCCCACGCTCATGTGATAAGAGGTCAATAGCTATTTTACCTGTGCAGATCAACACTTTTCTGATGCCACCTGCATGGGACAGGGCGACAGTATCATCAATGACTGCCTGAAATGTCCCTTCTGCCAGTTCAGTCAGTGTGGCCGCAGCCAGGGTTTGACGGAGTAAGCTCTTCGGCATCATGATAACCAGGGGCCGTGGATCGCGTTCCAGGTAAAAAGCCTGCTCCCGCAACAGGTGAAAGTACTGTGCAGCCGTCGAGCAATTTGCTATGCACCAATTGTTCTGGGCTGACAGTTGTAGGTAGCGTTCCAATCGCGCGCTGGAATGTTCCGGGCCTTGTCCCTCATAGCCGTGAGGCAGCAAAAGCACAAGAGAGGATTTTTGTTTCCACTTTGCGCGCGCCGAAGAGATAAACTGATCGATAATTACCTGCGCAGCATTCGCAAAGTCACCAAATTGAGCCTCCCACAATACGAGCGTATCCGGAGCATGCACACTATAACCGTACTCAAAACCGAGAGCAGCCGCCTCACTCAGCGGGCTATTGTACATTGAAAAGGAGGCACGAGCCGAGGAGAGATGCTGCAATGGGATATAGGTTTCATTGTGTTGATCGTGCAGTACCGCGTGACGATGGCTAAAGGTGCCGCGCTCGACATCCTGGCCAGTGATTCTAATTGGGGTACCCTCGGCAAGAATTGAAGCAAAAGCCAGCGCCTCGGCATGACCCCAGTCGATGCCACCATCTGGACCGAGCGCGGTAGCCCGGCGCTGAAGTAATCGAACTAGCTTGGGGTTAGGAGTGAATCCACCAGGCCAGGTCAGCATTTCCTCATTATAGCTGGTCAACTGGTCTACCGAAACCTGGGGCACTCGCTCGGCTTCATCATGAAAACCGTCGCCATTCAACTCGTCAGACTCATCTTCAGCGAGGTCCATACCACCCTCGGCTTCCCGCTTAGCCTCCTCCAGAACTGCAAATGCCTCCTTCACCATTCTGTCTGCGTCCACTTGCGAGACCACCCCTGTCTCAATGAGATGGCGAGCATACAGTTCTCGCACCGTCGGATGTGAACGTATTATTTCGTACATACGCGGTTGCGTAAAAGCTGGTTCATCACCTTCGTTATGGCCCCAACGGCGATAACCCACCAGGTCTATCAACACATCCTTATGGAAGTTGTCCCGGTAGGCCTGACCTAAGCGTACAGCAGTAAGACACGCGTCGGGATCATCGGCATTAACATGGATGATGGGAATTTCAAAACCCTTTGCCAGGTCGCTAGCGAATTGGGTGGAACGGCTATCTTCCGGTTCAGTCGTGAAACCAAGCTGGTTGTTCACAATAATATGAATAGTCCCCCCTACCCAATACCCATGAAGTTGCCACAGGTTCAATGTTTCGGCAACAACTCCCTCACCTGGAAAAGCCGCGTCGCCATGAATAAGCACAGGTAACGCTCGATCAACATCCTGGTGGGGGCCCAATTTTTTGGGCCCTTCCGCTTCGTCAGATACGATCTGTGAAGCCCGCACCATACCCTCGATGACCGGATTGACGAACTCCAGGTGGCTGGGATTAGGGGCCAGTATTACCTTGAGGCTCTCGGACCCCTCCCGCATCGCTCTGTCGGCAAGGGAAGCTTCACTGCGTTCGGCTCGAGATACGCTCCCCTCCACGGCTTCTTCCCTGAGAACATGTTCCGCGCCCAGGTGATATTTGACGTCGCCAGTCCAACCGAAACCGAAGGTATCCGTCAGGGGAACCCCTTCCTCATGTTTAGCATGGCCAAATTCGGAGAGAATCGCTGTATAAGACTTCCCGAGCACATGTGCCAGTACATTGAGTCGACCACGGTGAGCCATACCGATGATCACCTCGCGGCTCCCCGATTCGATCGCTCCGAGAATAATCTCATCAAGCATAGGCACAAGAACATCCGTGCCTTCGAGCGAGAAGCGCTTTTGGCCGGGAAATGTCTGGTGTAAGTAGCGCTCAAACACCTCAACCTGTGTCAGTCGTTGCAATAGTTTGCGACTGGCCGTCGGGACCACGGGCCCCTGAGTCTCTTCAAACACTTCCTTGTATCCCTGCAAAGCACTGCTAGAAGCGCTAGCGTGTATAGTAGGGTTGACCCTCGCAGTCAACCCGTCGTGAGCGTTGTAAGAATGGCTTTCAAACAGACGCAAGCCCACCGCGTCGCGCAGCCAACTTCGCTCGATTGGGCTTTTCACCTGATCAAACTCATAGCTAATTGTCCCGGAATACATAGCGCGTAGTGCAGCGATCGCTTCAAGCGCGTTACGCGCCCCTTCAGCAGCATGACCGCCAACAACAATCGGCGGCAGCAGCGCAAGTTCTTCTTCGGTTATCCCATGGGATTCGGGCAATAGGTTAGGGTCGCCCAACGGTTCAGTCCCTAACGGATCAAGATGCGCCCCGAGATGTCCTCGATCACGAATGGCGTGAGCGAGCGCCGAAGCGGCTACAACCTGAGAAACTTGAAACGGCGCGTTGCCATCCACCCCCTCTTCTTTCGCCAACTGGGGCCGCTCCTCTTCTGCAAGGGAAGTCCAACTATCAAAAATGGCGCGTGTAACAGCATCAACACTTGCCGGATTTTGGAGATATCGTTCATAGAGCTCAAGGACATAGCCTGCATTTGGTCCATAAAAAGTATCCAGGTCACGCATGAGAGTTCCTCTGTAGTCTCTGAGGTACTACCTTTCATCGCTGCTGACCGTAGGTAGACACGGCAGCGAACTGAGCTTGCCCTGAGCGTAGCGAAGGGTTGCAGCAACGGATTTCTTTCAAGGTAGGAAAAAGCCTAAACAGATATACTATTGTATTTTATCACCTCCTATGATATCATAACCGCGTTATATCTCAATGATTCTTTGACTGATCGTTCAAACGAAAAGACAAGGAAATAACCAACCATAGCAGAATAATCACAGAGGCAAAGGAGCGTGCTCTGAAAATCATTCCTGAGTCGCTAGCCGAAACACTTCTTGCATCGCTGCTGATCGATGGATTCCGAACTATGAAGTAGGCCTAGCCGGTACCTTCCCGTTATCACGAAGGGCTGTATGTTCTCCTCATTGGAAATTTACAGTAAAACCAAGTGAGCCATGGACGCGGTAAATCAGGCCCCTACGTTGAGTAATGGCTAATAAGGGTGGTACCACGGGAATACCTCTCGTCCCTATCTATGTTGGGCGAGGGATTTTTTTTGAGCCAGGAGAGCGTCAATCAAAATGAAAACAAAATTGCTCTACCACGAAAATAGCTTTACATTTGAATGCAGTGCTACAGTTATCGCTGTTGAGGGAGATGAAGTGGCACTGGACGCCACTGTATTTTTCCCCGGTGGCGGTGGCCAAATGGCAGATAACGGCACCATCTCATGGGATAATTACCAAGTACAAGCCAATGTTCTTGCTATGAACATGCGCGACGACGTTGTTTGGCATACGCTCAGTTGCGCTCCGCCACCCACAGGCACAGAAGTTGTGGGGACAATTGACTGGGATTTTCGCTATAAAATGATGCGCACTCACACTGCACTCCATATTCTCTGCGGCGTTATCTGGAACGAATTTGGCGTACAGGTTACGGGAGGCCAGATGTATCCAGATCGCGCAAGAATGGATTTTGCCATGGAAAATCTGAATAAAGAGCGCGTCGCCTATATCGAGCAGAAAATTAACGAAGCAGTGGAGGCAGACTACCCAATCAAAGTGTACAAGCTACCCAGGGAGAAGGCCTTCGCAATACCAGATCTGGTACGAACAAAAATAAATTTGCTCCCACCCCAAATTGAGGAAGTACGCATTGTTGAAATCGTTGGGCTTGACCTACAAGCAGACGGGGGCACACATGTGCACCATACCAATGAAGTGGGTAGCATCAAGATTACAAAAACTGAAAATAAAGGCAAAATTAATAAGCGCTTAGAGATTATGTTGACCAATTAGTGCAGGATACGTGTTGGATCCTGCCCCGATTTGTGGTGGAACCAATTTAACTCAGAGGAGACAGAAGTGTCAGTGAGCAAGGAAAAATCAGGTGTATTCCAACAAGTGGCAGCCGCAGACCGCGTTGACTATCCAGCATTAGAAGCCACCATCCAGAAGTGGTGGGACGACAAAGGCGTGTTGCGCATGTACCTGCAGCGCAATCAGCACAGCGACAAACAATATTCATTCCTGGATGGTCCTATCACCGCGAACAACCCGATGGGTGTTCACCACGCGTGGGGACGAGCCTACAAAGATCTGTATCAACGCTTTAAGACCATGCAGGGCTACAAGCAGCGCTATCAGAATGGCTTCGATTGCCAGGGACTCTGGGTTGAGGTCGAGGTCGAAAAAGATCTTGGCATGAAGAACAAGCGCGATATCGAAGCATATGGCATCGACGCGTTCGTTGAAAAGTGTAAAGAACGGGTCTTTACGTTCGCGAAACGACAAACGGAACAATCGATTCGCCTGGGTTACTGGATGGATTGGGGTAATGACTACTATACCCTCTCCGACGAAAATAACTATACCATCTGGTCTTTCCTGAAACGATGTCACGAAAGAGGACTGCTCTACAAGGGGCGCGATGTCATGCCCTGGTGCCCGCGCTGCGCGACCGGTATCTCAAATATGGAGATGGAATCAGAAGGCTACAAGGAAACCAGCCACTTGAGTCTCTATGTGCGCTTCCCATTGGGCGACCCTTGGGTCGCCCCTACTGTCGGGTCGCCCTCGGATGGAGCGATGGGGGAACAAAAGAGTGAATATCTCCTGGTGTGGACGACCACACCCTGGACTCTGGCCGCTAATGTTGCGGCAGCAGTACATCCTGATTTACCCTACGTCAAGGTAGAACAAGATGGCGAGTATTATTACCTGGCGCAGGAGCTCCTTCCAGTATTGAAAGCGCTGAAAGGTCGTGACAAAGGTGACTACAAGGTGGTGCAGACGCTGAAAGGCAGCGAAATGGTGGGTTGGAGCTATCGCGGCCCATTCGATGAGTTACCAGCAGAGCAAGGCGTTGTTCACACAATCATACCATGGAAGGACGTCAGTGCAACGGAAGGAACTGGCATCGTCCATATAGCTCCCGGTTGTGGTCGCGAGGACTTTGCTCTCTCGAAAGAATTTAACCTCGCCGTAGTCGCTCCAGTGGATGAATTCGGCGTCTATGGTGCAGGCTATGACTGGCTCACAGGACAACACGCGGCTGATGTTGGACAGCAGATCGCTGAAAACCTGGCGCAAAAGGGGCTGCTCTATCGCCCTCAAAACTACAAGCACCGCTACCCAACGTGCTGGCGCTGTAAAACCGAGCTGATCTTCCGCCTCGTTGATGAGTGGTTCATCTCTATGGAAGAGCTCCGTCATGAGATCATGGAGATCGTGCGCCAGATCACGTGGATACCAGGCTTCGGCCTTGAGAGGGAACTGGACTGGCTACGCAACATGGACGATTGGATGATCTCCAAGAAACGTTACTGGGGACTGGCGCTACCCATCTACGACTGTCCAAAATGTGGCCATTTCGAGGTTGTCGGCAGTAAGGATGAACTAAAAGAGCTCGCTGTGTTCGGCTGGGAAGAGTTTGAAGGCCATTCGCCTCACCGCCCATGGGTCGACGCGGTCAAAATCCGCTGCAGCAAGTGCCATGCCGAAGTCTCACGTATCAAAGATGTAGGAAACCCCTGGCTTGACGCAGGTATCGTGCCCTTCTCGACCTTGCACTATCGCACCGATTATCGTTACTGGCAACAGTGGTTCCCAGCAGACTTTGTGACAGAATCGTTCCCAGGCCAGTTCAGAAACTGGTTCTATTCGATGCTGGTAATGAGTACCATTTTAGAGGACACAGCACCGTTCAAGACCCTCTTTGGCTACGCAACACTCGTGGCTGAAGATGGTACACCCATGCACAAGTCTAAAGGCAATATGATTGTCTTCGACGAGGCAGCCGAACGGGTTGGCTCTGATACCATGCGCTGGCTTTTTGCCAACCACATACCAGAAAAAAACCTTCATTTCCCCCGTATCCCCACGGATGAGGATATGGAGAAGGCAGCACAGACTGGGCTACCTGTTCGATTAAGCGAAAAATGGATGCTGGTGCGCAGGACACTGGATAAAATTTGGAATGTCTATAGCTTTTTTGTCAACTATGCCAATATCGATCGCTTTGATCCGACTCAACACCAGCTTCCCACGGCAGAGCGCAGCGAACTGGACCACTGGATCCTCTCTGAACTGCAGATGACGATCAGAGAAGTCACGGAGGGTCTGGAACACTATGACACCGTTAAACCAACCGCGGCAATACAGGGATTCCTGGATGATCTCTCCAATTGGTACCTGCGTCGCAGTCGCGAGCGCATCTGGAAACCTGAACTTGACAGCGACAAAACAGCGGCGTACCTGACGCTCTACGAGTGCTTAACAACACTTGTCACCCTGCTCTCTCCTTTCATACCATTCATGATGGAAGAGCTTTACCAGAACTTGGTACGCAGCGTGGACGACAAGGCCCCTTTGAGCGTGCATCTCTGTGACTGGCCGCAGGTGAATGAGGACCTTCTTGATGAGCGTTTGACGAACGAGACACATCTTGTCATGCGTATCGTTGGCTTAGGTCGCTCTGCACGTGAGAAGGCCCAGATCAGAGTCCGCCAGCCCCTGAATGCGCTCTATGTCCGTGTCCCCAGCACTGCCGAGGAAGAGGCTCTGTCCCGCCTGAGTGAACAGGTACTCGAAGAGTTAAATATTAAGAGGCTTCAGTTAATCGGCGATGACAGCGATATGTTGTCATATACACTGAAGCCGCAAGTCAAAGTGCTGGGACCAAAATTTGGTCATTTGGTGCAGAAAATCCTGACAAGGTTCAAAGCGTTGGATCCTCACGGCGTTCAGGAGGCCGCAAAACTGCTAATCGAGACAGGCAAACTCAATTTTACCATCGATGGCCAACAAGTCGAGCTGACCTCTGACGAGGTAGAAGTCATTGCCACTGCCCGCCCAGGCTTTGTCACTGCCGAGGAACGGGGCTATATCGTCGCGCTGGAAACGACGATCACGCCACAATTACGCGAAGAGGGCCTGGTGCGAGATCTGACTCACTATGTACAGGATATGCGTAAGAAAGCCAACTTCAGCATCGAGGATCATATCGGCCTGGCACTCTATACGGACAGAGATCTGGCGCAGATACTCAAGCATTACGGGAGTTCTATCGCGTCGGAAACGCTCGCCGATGACCTGCTCATCTCCATCGATCATAAAGACAAACCTTCTTTCAACGAGGTCTATCGCGAAACGATCTCGCCTAACTCAATAAAAAAGCTTGAAGGATATACAGTCGAGGTAGTGCTGGGGAGACTATGAAATGTAGGTTTTTGAAGACGAGAATACAAGTACCGAGCCTGGACGTCCAGGCTCGGTACTTGTATTCTCGTCTGTTCTGGGAAAAATGCATCTCCAGCCACCGACCCTACCTCACAAGCCCCTTCCTTC
>VBHI01000431.1 GCA_005881495.1 Chloroflexota bacterium | reverse complement strand
GTCCTGCTGCACTCCTTTGCTCATGCGCTCATACACCAGTTGACGCTGGAGTGTGGCTATACCGCGGCCAGCATTCGCGAGCGTATCTATTCACTCCCCCCTGAACACGAATATGGCCCGATGGCGGGTATCCTGTTGTATACCGCAGCCCCCGATAGCGAGGGGACATTAGGCGGGCTGGTGGGTCTTGGTGTCCCCGGTCAGCTTGGTAGGCATCTCGATGGCGCGCTGGAGCGCATGCAAAGCTGTACCTCGGATCCCCTCTGCGCCGAGCACACCGGCCTGCAAGAGCGTTCACTGCATGAAGCAGCCTGCCACGCCTGCCTCTTTTTACCGGAAACGTCCTGCGAGCGCGGCAACAAATATCTCGACAGGTCGGTACTCGTCCCGACGGTTGATAGGACGAAACTCGCTTTCTTCGATAAGATTGGATAGGCTATACTCGCTGCTTATCTGAATGTTATCCCCAGACCTTTCTTGCGACCTCCACTACAAGCTCAAGTTTTCGCCGCTGGTCATCCATAGTAAGCAGGTTACCAGGAGCAGAGGATGCGAAACCGCATTGTGGACTGATGGCTAATCTTTCAAGAGGAATATACCGTGATGCCTCCTCGATTCGTCGGAGCACATCATCCTGCGTTTCAAGCCGGCCCTCTTTCGTCGTGATTAAGCCGAGTACTACCGTTTTGTTGGCCGGAACGAAGCGCAGCGGCTCGAAGCCACCGGCCCTGTCGCTATCGTACTCAAGCAAGAAACGGTCGAAGTCCAGCACGTGAAAGAGTTTTTCTGCGATCGGTTCATAACTGCCTTCAGCCAACCATCGGCTGCGTGAATTTCCACGACACAGATGGATCGCCAGAAGCGTACCGTCTCGTCTCAAACCAGCCAGGCTGGCATTATCGGCAGCGATTGTCTCATCGATTGCTTGTTCGGGATCCATCCCTGCCAGACGCATTTGCTCTCGTTGACGTGGATCTGCCAGGGATGTATAGTTGGGCGCATCGATCTGAATGTAGGATACACGCTCGTCTATCAGCGCCTGCATCTCGTTACGAATGATGCCTGCCAATTCGTTCATCAGAGCAGAAGGGGTAGGATAGTACTCGTCTGTAATTCCAGGTCGGTAGTTGACCCGGCCCAACAGCGCAGCGCTGGGGATGGTGATCTTGAAAGGGCCCGGTACATGCCTGGTCAGGAATTGGGCTTCGTGGGCTGCCAGCCTGCCGCGTGGTCGGAGCTTGCCTCCTACTGCTACACCGGGGCGAGTCTCTCTCTCAACGCCACTGCTGCTGTGCCACTCCAACGCTGCAGGAGTGGCAGCAACAAAACCCTCCACGGCCTCTATGAGACCTCTCATGAAGTCTGCGCGGCGATATTCACCGTCGCTGAACACATCGATTCCCACCTGCTTCTGCATCTCAAGTGCGTCAAGGATAGCGCGATCCTCAGCCTGGCGCAACTGTTCCAGGGTTATTCGTCCCTGCTGGTGCTCCGCACGAGCCTGGAGTAGCTCTGGTGGGCGGAGCAGGCTGCCCACCTGATCTGCGCGGACCGTCTTCGTCATGGCATTGGTATCTCTTGTATCTAACTCGTTCATGCATTTTCTCCTTTGGAAGCTCTTCCTTTGCCTCCCTTTCTGCTGAAAGCTCGCTTTGCCGTTACGAGTATTGTATCATCCCTACTGGAGGTGAGCCGGTTGGCTTTCCTGTGGCCTCGGTCGCCTGTAAAGGGGCTTCCGCTGCGTGCCAGCGATCACGCCAGCGTCGCACCGTTTCGTCGTCCACCTGCTTGTGCTGGGCGATCCTGCTGTTGCCCATTCCCTTTGCTGCTTCCAGAATGATGTGACCTCGCTTGACCAGTCGTTGAGCATTCGTTGTGCGCTGAACTATCCAGGGAGTCCTGATACCATCTTGCGACTGGTCAAACAAAACCAACTGCCAACAACCTCATCCCCACGCGTGGTTGGAATTGATGGCTGGCGTTGGAAACGCGGACTGCGCTATGGAAC
>VBHI01000202.1 GCA_005881495.1 Chloroflexota bacterium | reverse complement strand
GGGTGGACGCACCGTGGGTGCTGGCGTTTGCACCAGGGTCGAAAACTAAGTTTCACGATGGTGGGGGTGCAATAATTGCAACCCCTACATATAGGAGATAGAAATGGCCGCAGGAACGAAGCAGCGCATACGCATACGACTGAAAGCATATGATCATCGTATTCTTGACCAGTCAGCGATGCAGATTGTAGATACAGCCCAGCAAACTGGAGCGCGTGTCTCAGGCCCGGTGCCTTTGCCCACCGAGATCGATAAGTATACAGTCTTACGCTCACCATTCATCGATAAAGACTCACGTGAGCAGTTTGAGATACGAACCCATAAGCGCCTGATCGATATTATTGATCCGACGAATAAAACGGTTGAAGCCCTGACACGTTTGAATCTGCCCGCAGGCGTGGACATCGAAATCAAACTGTAGAAACACTGTGCATCACCTCTACGTGAGATAGCAGCATAGGGATCTGACATGTGTATCACGCTCCAGATGCGTAGTACATAGGTACCTGATGTAGCACATCCCAGAAGTGCGATGCACGATGAAACTACAGTTGAGGAAAGAGGATTAAGATATGCTAAATGCATTGTTGGGCAGGAAGGTCGGCATGACCCAGGTGTTTGGGCCCAACGGCACAGTCATACCGGTTACTGTGATAGAAGCCGGCCCCTGCATTGTGACACAGATAAAGACTGTTGCCCACGATGGTTACGAGGCTGTTCAAATTGGTTTTGAACAAACGATTCTCAAGAACGTAACCCGCCCTGCATTGGGGCATCTTGGACACAGCCTGCCATTATTAAAAGCACAGCGCAAACGTTTGCAAGCATACCAGCAGGAGCAGCGCGCGAAGTCTAAAGCTCAGAGTGAGGAAAGTGAGAAGCGCGAAGCGGCTGCAGAAGCGGGGACAGAGAAAAAAGATAAGCAGATAGAGAAGTTGCTCAAAGTGCAGGAGAAGCGCCAGCGCCGTCCTGGACCAGAGCTTGGCCCTTTCAAGTTCCTACGTGAGGTGGAACTGCAAGAGGGTGTAGCTTCGGAAAAAGTTGAACTTGGCAAGCAGTTTGATGCAAGCTTGTTCACGGCTGGCGAGTCAGTTGATATCGTTGGCACATCCAAGGGTAAAGGATTCCAGGGTGGAGTCAAGCGTCACGGTTTCAGTGGTGGACCCAAGACACACGGTCAGTCAGACCGTACTCGCGCCCCCGGCTCAATTGGTTCCGGTACGACGCCTGGTCGCGTTTTAAAGGGAACACGCATGGCTGGTCAAATGGGCAATGTGCGTGTGACAGCAAAGAAACTGCAAGTGATTCAATCTGATCCTGAGCGCAATTTGCTACTGGTCAAGGGTTCGGTGCCCGGTGCCAATGGCGGCTTGCTCATGATTAAGAAGCATGTGATGAGGTAGGTAACCGAAATGCCCTCGACTACAGTGTATAACATGGCCGGAGAGGCCGTTGAACAGCTCGAACTGAGCGAGCAGGTGTTCGGAGTCACCCCCAATATGGCGGTTCTCCACCAGGTTGTGACTGCGCAACTGGTGAATCGCCGTCAAGGCAATGCTTCGACAAAAACTCGCGCTGAAGTATCGGGCGGTGGCAAAAAACCATATAAGCAGAAGGGAACGGGCCGTGCTCGCCAGGGAAGTACCCGCTCGCCCCAGTTCCGCCATGGCGGTACAGTATTTGGCCCTAAGCCGCATCCTTACCATCATGATGTACCACGTAAGATGCGCCGACTTGCAATTCGTTCAGCATTGTCGGATAAGGTTGCGAATGAGAAGCTCATTGTCCTGAGCGATCTGGCATTGGAAGGCCCTCGCACCAAAGATATGGTGGCAATTCTGGATAACTTGCCTCTCGACGGCAAACGCGTACTGATGATGTTGCCACAGCGCGACGAAAATGTCATTCTTTCGCTACGAAACATTCCTTCTGCTAAGGCACAGCATGTTTCTTCGATTAACGTCGTAGAACTGCTAAAGCATGATTGTTTGATTATGCCTGTGAAAACCGTGCGCTGGCTTGAAATGGTGTTCGGTGATGGCATGAGTGCCGAAGAAGCGAGTTCCAAAATCGCCAATGACGACGAGAGCAGTGGCGAGGTAGTAACGGCGACAATGGACAATGAAGAAGCCGAAGAAGCCGAAGAAGCTGAAGAAGCCTAGGCGAGGAGGATAAAGGCTGTGGAGATCACAGAGATACTGCGCCACGGTGTAATAACTGAAAAAACAGTGAAACTGCAAGAACAGAATAAATATACCTTCAAGGTGGCGTTAGAGGCAAACAAAATTGATGTACGTCGTGCCGTTGAGACAATGTTCAATGTGAAGGTTGTCTCGGTCAACATCATTCGTATGCCAGGCAAGGTAAAGATGTTCCGGCGTAAAGGGGCCGCTCCTCGAGTTCAACCGGCCCATGAGTGGAAGAAGGCGATTGTTACTCTCAAAGAGGGGTATACGATCGACGCATTGAAGGCGTAAAGGCTCTTATCCATCCCTGCAACGAAGCTAGCGCTTCTACTTTCAGTCAGCAGGGATGAAAGGAGGAAGGTGTTGAGAGATGCCAATTAGACAGTACCGACCAACTTCTCCTGGGCGTCGCGGCATGTCAGTTTCGACATTTGAGGAGATCACCAAGACAAGGCCAGAGAAATCTCTGACCGTCAAATTGAATAAGCACGCTGGCCGCAATAACCAGGGTAAGATTACCACCCGCCATCGTGGCGGTGGGGCCAAGCGCGCCTATCGTATCATTGACTTTAAGCGCAATAAGTTGAGTGTGCCCGCCAGGGTTGCGGCAATTGAATACGATCCAAACCGTTCGGCTCGTATCGCATTGTTGCATTATCTGGATGGTGAGAAACGCTATATCATTGCTCCCCTGGGGCTAAAAGTTGGTGACCGGGTCTCGGCAGGACCAGAGGCCGATATTAAGCCAGGCAATGCACTGCCGCTCAAGAACATCCCGACAGGCACTACCGTTCACTGCATTGAGCTAGAGCGAGGACGGGGAGCCCAAATGGCACGCGGGGCTGGCGCAGGTGCGCAGCTGATGGCAAAGGAGGGTGACTACGCTCTTCTTCGCTTGCCTTCTGGCGAGCAGCGGCGTGTTCATATTCTTTGTATGGCGACGATTGGCCAGGTAGGTAATATCGATCACGAGAACCGCAGCATTGGTAAAGCTGGGCGTTCAAGACATATGGGCCGTCGCCCAGCCGTCCGTGGATCTGCTATGAACCCTGTCGACCATCCACATGGTGGCGGTGAAGGCCGTGCGCCAATCGGTGGGCAGCCACAGACACCCTGGGGAAAACCTGCTCTGGGTTACAAAACTCGTAACAACAAAAGAACCGATCATTTCATCGTTCGCCGTCGCAATGCTGGTAGGAGGAGGAAGTAAATGTCGCGCTCAAGAAAAAAAGGGCCCTACATTCATGAATCACTCAGAAAGAAAGTGCTGGCCATGAAGCGCAGTGGCGACCGCCGTGTGATAAAAACCTGGTCGCGTGCTTCAATGATCTTTCCCGAAATGGTATCTATGACCATTGGTGTTCATAATGGGAAGACCCATGTGCCTATCTATATCACCGAGAACATGGTAGGCCATAAGCTAGGTGAGTTTGCCCCCACACGGCATTTCCGTGGTCATGCGGGTGGCAGAAGTGAGAAGACCAGTTCGGTCCGGTAGAAAGTGTAGGGGCGCAATTCAATGCGCCCGAGAGGTACGAGATGCAAGTCAGGGCTATTGCGAAAGATATTGGCATATCGCCGCGCAAGATGCGTCTAGTCACCAACGCGGTGAAAGGGAAATCAGTGATTGAGGCTCTGGCTATTCTCCAGTTCCTGCCCAACGCAGGCGCGACACCTGTAAGTAAAGTTGTGTCGTCGGCAGCGGCAAACGCGGAGAATAACTATAATCTCAATCCAGATGATCTATATATTCTGAATATTGTGGCGGACGATTCATTCCGGATCAAACGTGTGAAAGCACGTTCTCGTGGACAGGCTGCTCGCATTCTGCGGCGCTTCTGCCATATCACGGTAATCGTTTCAGATGATCCGGCAGACGCCGGTCGCTAAAAAGGAGGACACTTTTGGGACAAAAAGTGCATCCCACAGGTTTCAGGCTCGGCGTCGTCAAAGGATGGCAGTCCCGCTGGTTTGCTGAGCGTGATTACAAAAATGTTTTTGCAGAAGATGTACTGATCCGTCAGGCCATCAATAAGGAACTGTTCAACGCATCAGTCTCACGAATTGAGATTGAGCGTGCTGCGGCTAACCAGGTCTCGGTGACTATTCATACTGCCAAACCTGGTATCGTAATTGGGAAAAGCGGTGAAAAGGTTGATAAGCTGCGCGCCATGCTCGAGGCAAAGACCAAGAAGCGGGTACGTCTGAATATCATGGAAATTCGCCAGCCTGAGCTGGATGCCTATTTAGTTGGGCGCAGTGTTGCAGAACAGCTGGAGAAGCGCGTATCGTTTCGCCGTGCTATGAAGCAAGCAGTACAGAAATCGATGCGTGCGAACGCCAAAGGTATCAAAATTATCTGTGGCGGCCGCCTGGGTGGCGCGGAAATCGCTCGCTCTGAGAAAGAGGTCGAGGGGAAGATCCCCTTGCACACCTTGCGGGCAGACATTGACTATGGACTGGCAGAGGCACATACCACCTTTGGTGTGATAGGCATCAAAGTATGGATTTATAAAGGCGATATACTGCCGGCTAAACGCCGTGAGGCAATTGAAGGACAGCAGGAAACCCTACAACCACCATTTGTTCCACGCGAACGCGAGGGCGGTGAGCGCCGCGGGGGCGATCGCCGTAGAGGTGGCGAAGGCGGACAACGCACTGATCGTGGTCAGCGTCCGCAAGGAGACCGACCACAAGGTGGAGACCGTCGGGATTCCGGCCCCCGTCAAACCGGGGATCGGCCACCGCGTCCACAAGGTGAACGTCCAGCGCGTTCACAGGGTGAGCGCACCGATCGCACCGCGCGTCCGCAAGGGCAGGGCGGTGAGCGTACCCCGCGTCAACCGCGTCCACAGGGTGAACGTCCAGCGCGTGCTCCAGGTGAACGTGCGCCACGTCCGCGGGCAGAACAACCTGTCCAGGCAGAGCAGGCTCCAGTGGTTCAATCCGTACAGGCAGAGCAGACAGAGCAGGCTCCAGTGGTTCAAGCAACACCTGAGGAAATGCCACCAACACCTGAGGCTGGTACGACTCAGAGCGAGTAGAGGAGATTCTAAGCCATGTTATTGGCACCGTCACGTACAAAGTACCGCAGACAACATCGCGGTCGTATGAAAGGTACTGCCCAGCGTGGTAATGCGCTTGCCTTTGGCGAGTATGGATTACAGGCCCTGGAACCATGCTGGATGGAGGCTCGTCAAATCGAGTCGGCACGCATCGCCCTGACTCGCTTTATGAAGCGTGGAGGTAAAGTGTGGATCCGTGTCTTTCCAGATAAACCGATCACAGCCAAACCTGCCGAAACTCGTATGGGTAGCGGTAAGGGCGCCGTTGATCACTGGGTAGCAGTTGTTAAACCGGGACGTATTATCTTCGAGATTGGCGGCGTTTCTGAAGAGGTCGCCAAAGAAGCTGTACGCCTGGCAAGCCACAAACTGCCGATCGCGTGTCGCTTTATTACACGAGGGGAGGCGGAAAGTGTCGAAGCTTAATGAACGTCGTAAACAGGTCGCTGAATATTCAGCAGGTGAGGCGATGCGTGAACTCAAAGAACTGCGCTTAAAGTTGTTCAACCTTCGTTTGCAACAGCAGCGCGGCGAGGTAAAAAACAATCGCGTTTTCGCGCAAACCCGTAAAGATATTGCACGCTTGCAGCACCGCCTGACACAGTTGGAGGGCGAAGAATGACACAGCAAAGTGTAACCTCCACGCAGCAGAGCACGGCTCCCAAAAAGGGACGCCGCCAACAAAAAGTTGGGCGCGTGGTAAGCAATAAAATGGATAAGACGATAGTAGTTGTCGTGGAGTCTTTAAAAAAGCATCGTATCTATAAACGCACATATAAGCAGACGAAGCGATTTCAAGCACATGATGAAGAGAATGTTTGTCAGATTGGTGACGTGGTACGCATCGAAGAGTGTCGCCCATTGAGCAAGATGAAGCGTTGGCGTTTGATAGAGATTATCAAGCCGAGTAGCGGCATCGTTCCTGTTGAGGAAGTGCTGGCTGAGGTCGATCCCGACCTGCTATCTACAGAATCCGACGAGACGCAAGAGTCCGACGAGTCGGAAGATTAAGGAGATCTTGGGATGATTCAGCCACAAACACGCTTGAAAGTCGCCGATAATACTGGCGCAAAAGAAATTATGTGTATTCGCGTTCTCAGTGGTTCCGCCAAGCGCTATGCCGAGATTGGGGACATCATTAAAGCTTCTGTGAAGCAGGCCGCGCCCAATGGTCAGGTGAAAAAGGGCGAGGTCGTGAACGCTGTGGTGGTGCGCGTTTCAAAAGAATATGCACGACCCGATGGCTCACATATTCGCTTTGATGAGAATGCAGCGGTCATTATTGCTGCCGGGAATAACCCGCGCGGTACACGTATCTTTGGCCCGGTAGCCCGCGAATTGCGCGAACGAAACTTTATGAAAATCATTTCGCTTGCGCCGGAAGTGCTCTAACTGCGGAGAGGAAGTAGATGGCAACAAAACAAAAAGAGAAAAAGCCTCTTCACCTCGCCAAAATGAAAATCAAAAAGGGCGATACCGTCTTGATTATCACTGGCAAGGACAGAGGAAAGCAAGGAACGGTTTCGCGGGCCATGCCACAGGACAGTAAGGTCATCGTTGAAGGACTCAATATTGTCAAGAAGCATGTGCGTCCGCAGGGCCAGACCCGTCAAGGGGGCGTTATCGAGAAGGCAATGCCGATCCACGTCTCAAACACGATGCTGATTTGTACCGAGTGTGGCGAGCCGACGAGAGTAGGGCTTGATCGCCGCCCAATGGGAAGTGATCAAAAATTACGGCCCGTTCGAGTGTGCAAGAAGTGTCATAAGGTCATTGAAGACCGGATGAGGAGTAGTTAGACATTATGGCATCAAGGTTGAAAGAGAAATATCAACAAGAGATCGTGCCAGCCCTGCAGAAGGAGTTTAACTACAAGAATCCAATGCAGGTCCCAGGTGTCCATAAGGTGGTCGTCAATATTGGGTTGGGTGAGGTTATCCAGAATGCCAAGGCGATGGACGCTGCCGTTGGAGACCTGGCCGTGATTACCGGGCAACGACCGGTCATCACGCGGGCCAAACGTTCAGTGGCCGCATTCAAGCTGCGCGAAGGCATGCAGATTGGCTGCATGGTCACTCTGCGCGGAGACCGCATGTACCAGTTTCTCGACAAACTTTTGAATGTAGCTTTACCCCGCTTGCGAGACTTCCAGGGTGTCTCCCCGGAAGCTTTCGATGGCCGGGGTAACTATACGCTGGGTTTGCGCGAACAATTGGTGTTCCCCGAGATTGACTACGATAAGGTCGATAAGGTGCGTGGTATGGAAGTGAGTATTGTAACGACCGCTCGCACTGACGAAGAGGGGCGACGGCTGCTCAAATTGATGGGCATGCCCTTTAAGAAATAACGCTGGAGGGCGAAATGGCAAAAACCTCAATGATTGTGAAGTCGAAGCGCAAACCTCGCTTTAAGGTGCAACAGCATAACCGCTGTAACATCTGCGGGCGGCCTCGTGCTTACATGCGCAAATTCGGCCTGTGCCGCATTTGCTTCCGCGAACGAGCATTGCGCGGTGAGCTACCCGGTGTGACCAAGTCGAGCTGGTAGTCGCGAATATGAGATAGGGTGTAGGGAAGAAAACGTTAAGTAGGAAGAATGATCGCGAGAAGAGACGTTTTCTGCCTTTCGTGATTATGGAGGATTTCCATGAATATGACTGATCCTGTTGCGGATATGCTTACGCGCATCCGTAATGCGGTCGCAGCACGGCATACTCGCGTACTGATACCGGCCTCGAAAATGAAGCTGGCAATTGCGCGAGTGCTGAAAGAAGAAGGCTATATTAAGGATATCGAAATCCTGAAGGATAACCCCCAGGGGACAATCCGTGTAACGCTGCGCTATGTTGATAAGAAGCCGGTATTGACACAGCTAAAGCGCGTAAGCAAACCAGGACTTCGTGTTTATACGAAGAAGGCTGCCATCCCTCGCGTCCGGGGCGGGCTGGGAGTGGCCATTCTTTCGACTCCAAAGGGTCTAATGACAGGTCATCGCGCCTATCAGCAGGGCCTGGGAGGCGAAGTCATCTGCTACGTTTGGTAGTCTTTTATCCATCCCTGCAACGCCGCTAGCGCGTCTACTTTCAGTCAGCAGGGATGCAAGGAAGTAGAAAGGCAGGTTTAGCATGTCTCGTATTGGACGAGCTCCAATTCCCGTGCCGCCAAAAGTACAGGTGAACTGGAGCGATGGCAATCTCGTGACCGTTAAAGGTCCCAGGGGCGAGCTATCATATCAGGTCGATCCCGAACTCTCTCTGAAGCTCGAGGATGGAGTTTTGAGCGTTAGCCGCCCATCGGACAGCAAAGAGCACAAGGCGAAACACGGCCTCTATCGTACTCTGGTCAACAATATGGTGGTCGGAGTAACAAATGGGTATACAAAACAGTTGGAAATTCACGGAGTAGGGTACCGCGCCGCGAAGATTGGCGAGAACCTGGTTGTTCAGGTGGGCTATTCGCACCCGGTCGAGGTACAACCCCCGCAGGGAATATCCTTTACCATTGATGGAGTTGATCCAGCCACCAAAGCGACAAAAATCAGTGTTAATGGCATTGACAAACAGCTGGTGGGTGAGGTTGCCGCGAACATACGCCGCATTCGTAAACCCGAGCCGTATAAAGGCAAAGGCATTCGCTACACGGGAGAAGCAATTCGCCGTAAAGCTGGCAAAGCTGGTAAAGTCGGCGGCAAAAAGAAATAGGGGCCCAATTATGACTTTTAACAAAATCATCTGGCGTAGGGGCCGATTTATCGCGCCCAACGCCGATTTATCGGCCCTCACATGCAGATATTGAGAGAACAGAGCTGATGATTAAAAAGTTTAACGCGAATAATGCGCGGCTGCGGCGGCACCAGCGAATACGACACCATTTGAAAGGCTCAACGGAGCGTCCCAGACTGTGCGTGTTCCGCAGTGGCCAACATATCTATGCGCAAGTAATTGATGATAAGACTGGTGTAACGCTGGCCGCGGCTTCGTCGATTGATAAAAGCCTGCGCGACTTTAAACCTGCTCCACCGCCATCCGTTGAGAAACCTGAAGCGGTAGAGCAAGAAATAGCGGTGGAGATGGCTGCTGAATTGGCCCCCGCAAAAGGAAAGGGCGCCAGAGTCGCGAAGCCGGCACAGAAAGCTCCAGCCAAAGGTGGACAACCCCAGAAGGGGAACACCGGCAAAGGGGGCAAGCCTTTCACTCAGGTCAAGACCTTGCTGCCCGCTGCACAGAAGAGTGCAGCAAAGACACCTGTCGAGGCACTGGCCGCCATTGCGCACAATCGGAAAGTAGCGACCGCTCGCGAGGTAGGCAAGCTTGTTGCCCAGCGCGCGAAAGAGAAGGGTGTCAGCCGCGTTGTCTTTGATCGAGGAGGCTACGCCTATCATGGACGAGTGGCTGCGCTTGCGGAAGGTGCTCGTGAAGTAGGCCTGGATTTCTAGGGCCGCGAGGAGTAAAATGCCAAGAATAGATGCTACAAAACTAAACCTGGAAGAAACGGTTGTTCAAGTGAGCCGTGTCTCAAAGGTGGTCAAAGGTGGTCGGCGCTTTAGCATTCGGGCGCTGGTGGTTGTTGGTGATCACAATGGCTATGTTGGTTGCGGCCTTGGGAAGGCCAGCGAGTATACAGAAGCTATTCGTAAAGGGGTAGAAGACGCCAAGAAGAACCTGATGCAGGTACCTCTTTCCGGGACAACTATTCCTTTTATGGTGACCACTCGCTTTGGCGCCTCTGAAGTAATGCTCAAGCCTGCCGCACCTGGTACAGGGGTCATTGCGGGTGGAGCAGTACGTGCTGTTATGGAATCAGCAGGCGTGCGTGATATCTTGACCAAGACGCTGGGAAGTACGAATAAGGCGAATACCGTTCATGCCTGCTTGAAGGCCCTGCGTGAGCTGCGGTCTCCTGAAGATGTGGCGGCACGCCGTGGCAAGACCGTTGCTGAGATTGTTGGAAAGAAGCGTGCTGAACAGATTGCCATTGCCAATGCTTACGCGGTTGAGCAGGCCGCTGCTGCTCGTGCTGCTCGTGAAGAGGAAGCACGTGAGAGCAAAGCCGCATCCACTGGTCGTAGGGGTACCGGCGATCGTGACCGTCGTGGTGGCAGCGGAGACCAGCGTGGAGGTGACCGTCGTGGTGGCAGCGGAGGCCGAGGCGGTGCCGACCACCGTGGCGGCGGCGATCGTCGTAGATAGTGGCCTGAGGAGTATAGCAAAAATGGCAACACTGCGTGTAAAATATATTAAGAGCTCAATTGGCTATCCTAAGGATCAAAAAGCAACCATCCGGGCACTAGGGTTCCGTAAGCTTCAGCAAACGGTTGAGCACGAGGACAATCCTGCGATGCGTGGCATGATCCAGAAGGTGATTCACCTGGTTCAGGTAGAGGAGACTGTCAGTGAAACTCTCTGATTTGCGACCAGCTCCTGGTTCGCACAAGGCAGAAAGGCGTGTAGGTCGTGGGCACGGCTCCGGTCGTGGCAAGACCGCGGGGCGCGGTACAAAAGGCCAGAAGGCGCGTACAGGTGGTCAAATCCATCGAGCCTTCGAAGGTGGCCAGACGCGCCTGGTGAAACGATTACCATTTAGACGTGGTCTTGGGAATAGTAATACGCCTTTCCGCAAAGAATATGCAATCATTAAACTATCTGATCTCGCACAGTTTGATACCGCGACTCAAGTGACGCCTGAGCAGCTGGTGGAGCAGAAATTGATCACACCCGCCCAGGGCCGAGGTCTGGTCAAAGTGCTTGGGAATGGTGAAGTGGATCGTGCTCTGACAGTACGCGCCCACAAATTTTCCGCCAGTGCGCGAGCGAAAATTGAGGCAGCTGGTGGTACTGTCGAGATCATTCCAACGAAAGTCTATGAAAAGACTAAGAAGCGTAAAGACCAGGACAAGAATACACCCTACGTCTTCGTCCCCAGGGCATAAGCGCCCTGGCGCGCTGCTCGACAGGTTGTATCTCATCGCCACTGTGTAAAGGAGGCTTTCATGTGGGAACGACTGCGGAGTATCTGGACGGTTCCCGATCTACGCAATAAAATTCTCTTCACCCTGGGGATGTTACTGATTTTCCGCATCCTCGCACATATTCCTGTACCATTAACATATACTGAACAACAGAACCTCGTGAAACTCTTCTCAGGGAGTGGAGATAAAAATCTGGGTCAATTGCTCGGTCTCTTGGATGTTTTTTCTGGCGGGTCTCTGCAAACGTTCTCCATTGTCGCGTTGGGAGTATATCCGTATATCACCGCGACAATCGTGATGCAACTTTTACAGCCTATCATTCCGGCGCTGCAAAACCTGTCGGCCCAGGGTGAAGCTGGTCGTCTGCGCTTTAGCCAGATTACCCGCATCATCGCTGTTCCCCTGGCCTTTTTACAGGCTCTGGGACAGACAGCAATTTTTGTCCGCGCAGGCGTTCTCGATCCTAGTACCTTTGGCCTCTTTGGCCCAAATTGGTTAGAGACCCTCTCTATCCTGCTCTCGTTGACCGCCGGTACAATGATTCTGGTATGGATTGGTGAATTAATCACTGAGAAGGGCATCGGCAATGGTATCTCGTTGATCATCTTTGGTGGTATCGTCAGCCGTTTGCCTCAGTTAGTCGTACAGGGCTACCAGGCCGCTACTTCTACCGCGGGTAGCATCGTTAGCATAGCGGTTTTCCTGATAATTGGCTTGTTGACGATTGTCGGGATTGTCTACATTTACCAGGGGCAGCGGCGTGTTCCGGTACAGTATCCCACCAAGCGTATGGTGGGGCGTGGCATGTTGGTTGGTTCTGCCCAGACAACGTATATTCCTATGCAGGTAAACAGTGCAGGTATGATCCCGCTCATCTTCGCACAGTCTATCCTGATCTTTCCCGCTGTGCTCTCACAATACCTGGTATCGAGTGATGTGAAATGGCTATCGAACCTGGCCAACTGGGTTGGCCTCTATATTGCCAATACCACACTCTGGTACTACTGGGCGATATTCTTTTTACTGGTGTTTGCTTTTACCTACTTCTATGCATACGTTGTTTGGCAGCAACAGAACATTCCAGAGAATCTGCAGAAGCAGGGAGCGTTTATTCCTGGCTATCGACCAGGAGAGCCGACCAGTAAATACCTGCTGACAATACTCAACCGTATCACATTGGCGGGTGCTCTCTTCCTCGGTATAGTGGCGGTATTGCCGTACTTTGCCAAGGTAGGCGGTAATCAGTTATTGAGTGCAGCTGCATTGCTGATTGTGGTTGGTGTTGTGCTGGATACTGTCAGGCAACTCGAAGCACAAATGGTCATGCGTAACTATTCGGGTTTTCTAACTTAGGTGAGGGTTTATTACTTTGCACCCTTCGTATCGCTATGAATCGCTAGGGCGCAATGAGGCGTTTTAACGAACTTCCAGTGGAGAGAGGAAAACGTGAATATTATCCTGATCGGCGCACAAGGTTCTGGGAAGGGGACGCAGGCAGAGAAGCTGACAAGTTCTTTGGGTGTAAGCCACGTGGCTAGTGGCGATATGTTCCGTAAAGCTTTTGACGAAAAAACGGCGTTGGGGATAAAAGCCAAAGCCTATATTGATCGCGGGGAACTGGTTCCTGACGAGATTACCGTGGCGATGGTCCTTAACCGCATTAAAGAGCCGGATTGTGCGCGAGGTGTGCTGTTGGATGGATTTCCGCGAACAATTCTACAAGCACAGGCGCTGGATGCAGGATTAAAAGAGACTGGGCAGCATATTGATCTTGTGATCTATATAAACGTCCCAAGAGAGGAACTGCTAAAGAGGCTCTCCGGACGTTATATTTGCCGGGCCAATCAGCACGTTTACAATATCTATGCACACATGCCAAAGGTGGCTGGTGTGTGCGACCTGGATGGCAGTGAGCTGTATCAGCGCTCCGATGATACGGGAGAAGCGGTAGAGAAACGCCTCGACATCTTTTTCAATGAGACCATTCACCTCCTAGACTATTATGGTGCACAGCAGAAAGTGATTGAAGTGAATGGCAATCAGGATATTGACCAGGTGCACGCAGCTATCCTGAATCAGGTCAACGCTTTTATCGGGAGAAAGAATGAAGGGTGACGCGGAGGTATAGCTGCAACCTTCTTTGAGAGAAACGATTATGGCGCCTATTATAAAGTCGAAAGAAGAGCGAGAAAGAATTCGCGAGACAGGTCGTATCGTCGCGGAGGTGCTGGCAGAGTTACGCGCCGCCGTGCATCCGGGTATGACCACCGAGGACCTGGATCGTATTGGGGCGGAGGCGCTAAAGCAGCGAAGAGCTAAATCAAGCTCTTTGGGCTATCATGGTTATCCGAAATCGCTCTGCACGTCTATAAACGATGAGATAGTCCATGGTATTCCAGGCGAGCGCGTTTTACGAGAAGGCGATATTGTCAGTATCGACCTTGCCGCTTTCTACAATGGTTGGCACGCAGATTCAGCCATAACTGCGCCTGTAGGAAAAGTGTCGCCTGAAGTGCAACGACTGTTGAAGGTGACAGAAAATTCGCTCTATCGAGGCATAGCGGCGGCTCATGCTGGGAATCGTACACACGATATCAGTCGAGCGATACAAAAGTATGTTGAGGCAGCTGGTTTCTCAGTAGTTCGCCAGTATGGCGGGCATGGGGTAGGTCGTAGTATGCACGAGGACCCTCAAGTATTGAACTATATTGAGCCAGGGTATCCAGGTTACCTATTGAAACCCGGTATGGTTATTGCTATTGAACCAATGGTCAATATGGGAACAAAGGAGACCCGTGTCCTTGCCGACGATTGGACAGTTGCTACTGTCGACGGCAGCTACTCTGCACATTTTGAGCATACGGTGGCTATCACCGAGGGAGACGCAGAGATACTAACAATGCCCTGAAATTCCCTCTCGACATGGATAAATATTTGTGGTATAATTCGTAGTTGGCTGCAGCAGTGTCAACTGCTGCCATTTTATAACTATTGGGAATCATCAAGCTAGCAATCATCAATCAATCACAAGCGTAACCTGTTTTGCAAAAGCGTGTCACGGCTGCCGCGCACAATGCATTCCTTGTAGGTTCGCAAGGGGAAAAGACTAATCTCGCCGATAGAGAAAGGAAACTATGCCAAAGAAGGATGAGATCGAAGTAGAGGGCAAAGTGCTGGAGGCCCTCCCTAATGCTATGTTTAAGGTTGAAATTGACGAACAACACCAGGTCCTGGCTGTCCTCTCAGGCCGCATTCGAATGAACTTCGTGCGTATTGTGCCGGGCGATAAGGTGAGAGTCGTCTTATCACCGTACGATCTAACTCGAGGCCGAATAACATGGCGTGTAAGGTCGTGAGGTGGTATTCCTCATACTTCCTTTCATCGGTGCTGACCGAAGGTAGAAGCGCTAGCGTGTATAGTAGGGTTGACCCTTGCGGTCAACCTGAGTTGCAGGGCTGGATACCGAACAATTCCTTTTTTCATCGGCAGCAAATTCGTTCGTAAAGAACAGCATTATATGGACATCTATAAGAGGAAAAGAACTCTATTCGTTATCCTCAAGCTGTTGTCCTGGTAGTAATTTTTCATCTAATCTATGAGGAGGGCAAGCCATGAAAGTGCGTGCCTCAGTGAAACCGCGTTGTGAGAACTGCAAGGTAATCCGTCGCAATCGTATAGTGATGATTATCTGTAGCAAGGATCCAAAGCATAAACAGAAACAAGGCTAACATGTAGGGGTGCCCCTTATGGGTACTCTGGGGGCAATCCTCAGGTCGCCTCTACATATATTGGAGGGAAACATGGCTAGAATCGCCGGCGTTGACATTCCACGCGATAAGCGCGTGGAGATTTCGCTGACGTACATTTACGGGATCGGCCTCACAACGAGCAAAAAGATCCTGGAGCGAACCCGCATTAACCCGGATACACGCGTGAAAAACCTGACCGAAGAAGAAGTCAACCGCCTCCGCGAAGTGATCGACCGCGAGCACAAAGTCGAGGGAGATTTACGCCGCGAAGTGGATATGAACATCAAGAGGCTGATTGAAATCGGCTGTTATCGTGGGATGCGGCATCGCCGTAACCTGCCGGTACGCGGTCAGCGTACACGCACGAATGCACGTACACGACGTGGGCCAAAGAGAACTGTAGCGGGCAAGAAAAAAGCCGTAGCTAAGAAGTAGCGCCGGGAGGTATCGCAAGAAGATGGCAGCAGGAGACAAAAAGAAACCGACGGGCAAACCGCGACGGCGTGAACGAAAGTCCATTCCGCGCGGGCAAGCTCATATTCAAGCAACGTTTAATAATACCATTGTGACCTTGACAGACCCCAATGGTAACGTTATCTCATGGGGGAGTGCCGGTGGACAGGGATTTAAAGGCTCCCGCAAGAGCACTCCTTATGCCGCGCAGGTCACCGCTGAGTCAGCCGCTCGTAAGGCGATGGAACATGGCCTACGCCAGATAGAGGTGTATGTAAAAGGTCCTGGCTCTGGTCGAGAGGCAGCGATTCGTTCACTACAAAACGCTGGCCTATCCGTCACTTCGATTATCGACGTAACACCTATTCCGCACAATGGCTGCCGACCGCCCAAGCGGCGGCGTGTGTAACTCGCGCTGTGCGTGTGAGGAGGATTGAACTGAATGGCACGTTATACCGGCCCCGTCTGCAAACTCTGTAGGCGTGAGGGGGTAAAACTGTTTCTAAAAGGCGACAAGTGCATGACTAATTGCACACTGGAACGTCGCAATACCCGACCAGGTCAACATGGCGCTGGCCGCCCACGCAAAGCTTCCGGCTACGCATTGCAATTGCGTGAGAAGCAGAAAGTTCGTCGAACCTATGGTGTTCTAGAGCGCCAGTTCCGCAAACACTTCGATGTCGCGGCTCGACGCCCTGGAAAAACCAGCGAGAACTTGCTACAGGTGCTAGAAATGCGCCTGGATAACCTGGTGTATCGCCTTGGCTTTGCTGACTCTCGTGCTCAGGCACGCCAGTTGGTTTGTCATGGACATTTTGCCGTAAATGGCCGCAAGACCGATATTCCTTCATTTATTGCTAAGCCGAATGATGTGATTTCTGTACGAGAACGGGCGAAAGGACTTGAGTACTTCAAGATTCGTGCATTGTTGCTCGCGCAGAAAGGCGTACCTGCCTGGCTAAGCTTAAATATTGATGAAATGACTGGCCGTGTTCTGACATTGCCATCAAGAACCGATCTTGAACTGCCCTTTGAAGAGCAAATGGTGGTTGAACTTTATCAGCGGTAGTTATACGTTGAACTGGCGGATGGGTACAAGCCTTCTCGGTCTCACACGGACCGTAACAGGGCACAAAACTCTTGGACTACCAAAGTTTCTGCTTTCTGGTTTCTGTGGTAGAAAAAGAAAGGCAGGTTAGAACCTTGCAAGATACTATTACTTTGCCTCGCATTAAGAACACAATAACACAGGATAATTATGCGAGCTATGATATTGAGCCTTTAGAGGCGGGATATGGGGTAACCCTCGGCAACTCGCTGCGGCGCGTCCTACTCTCTTCCTTACCAGGAGCAGCGGTAACCTCTATACGGATTGAAAGCGTACAGCACGAGTTTCAAGACATTCCGAACGTTATGGAAGATGTCACAGACATCGTGTTGAACGTCAAGAAGTTGCGCTTACGCTCCTTCTCAGACCATCCCGTATCAATGCGACTGGAGGTGAGTGGAGAACGCATAGTTACGGCAGCCGATATTATGGCTCCCAGCACGGTAGAGATTGTCAATCCCGATCTTCATATTGCGACACTTGATAATGAAAATGCCCGCCTCGAAATGGAACTGGTCGTTGAGACTGGTCGAGGCTATGTTCCTGCCGATTCGAAAGAAGATCAGCCTATCGGCGTGATCCCTATCGATGCCATTTACACGCCGGTGCAAAATGTGAATTATACGGTGGAACATACGCGCGTTGGGCAAATCACCAATTTTGATAAAATCGTTCTTGAAATCACGACGGACGGAACGATTACGCCGGATGAAGCTTTGCGACAGAGTGCCGATATCCTGGTGCGTCACTTCACCCAGCTTGCCAACTATCGCGCTGTGTTGACTGAAATGGAGAAGCCGCCGTTAAGCAGCTTGCCAATACCGCAAAAGATTTACGATACACCTATTGAAGAACTTGATCTATCAGTACGTGCTTACAATTGCCTCAAGCGCAGCAATATCACAAAGGTCGGTCAAGTGCTTTCGATGAATGAGGAAGACCTATTGGGTGTGCGTAACTTTGGTGAAAAGAGCTTGCAGGAATTGCGTGAGCGTTTACTCGTGCGTAACTTCCTGCCAAATCCGCGCACGAGCGCTGTTGGAGCCGACATGGACGGCGATCACGAAATGGAGGACTAAGGTGAGGCACCGAGTTGCCGGTAATCGCATGAGTATGCCTGAGCCACGCCGCCGCGCAGCGCGCCGTAGCATGATGGCAGGCCTCATTCGTTATGATAGAATTGAGACTACGGAAGCGCGCGCCCGCGCCATTCGTAGCGAGGTTGAGAAGCTAATAGATACGGCTGTGAAAGGTCGCCAGGCGGCCCGGACGCACCTGTATTCGGCCATTTCCGACGAAGACAAAGCTTTGCAAATCCTGGCTTTCGCTCGTCGAGGTCGCTACTCTTTACATAAGAAAGTCATCTCAAATGATGAACGAGCCGACCAGAATAAGCCCCCTTTAACCGATACGGGGCGCAAATTCCTGGAGAGCAAACTCAAGGGACGGCGTGAAGAATTGCTGCGCATCATCTCTAACGAAGATGAAGCCGAAAAGGCATTGCAGGCCGCGTATGAGTCAATGGTTATTGAACTGCGCGCCCGCCGCCGTATTCTCAGCGCATTGCCAGACGAGCTGGTCGTCAAGAAGATGTTCGATGAACTGGCACCACGCTATGAGGGTCGTCCAGGTGGTTATACACGTATTACGAAATTGGGCAAACGTAAGGGCGACGCGGCAGATATGGCCCAGATTGCCCTCGTGTAGGAACCCGATTATGCAGGTGAACAAATGAATCTGGACAACCGGGTGCGGTAGTGAGGGAAATTGGTCAGGTGCAATGGTTTTGCACCTCATTCCACATTAAAACAAATGAATATTGCGTGTGGTATTGAGTATGATGGTACCGATTATCACGGCTTTCAGCGTCAACCTGAAAGCCATGGGCAGACGGTGCAGGGAGTACTAGAAGCGACGATAACCAGCATTTCTCGTGAGAAGTCCGTGGTATATGGGGCAGGGCGAACAGATGCTGGAGTGCATGCAAGCGGTCAGGTGATACATTTTCGCAGCGATAGTCACTTGACGCCCCAGGTGTGGAGACGTGCACTCAATGCTGTTTTACCCGCAACGATAGCGGTACGGTGGGCGCGAGAGGTTCAGGAAAGCTTTCATGCTCGCTTTAGTGCCTTGAGTCGTTCCTATCGCTATACCGTCTGGAATGATGCCGCACCGGCACCATTGCTAGCACGTTACAGCTATCATCGCCCACAGGTGTTAGATGTTGACCTGATGAACGAGGCGTGCCAGCTATTGTTGGGGCGCAAGGATTTTGGAGCGTTTGGACGAAGTCCTGACGAGACAAATCCAAAGAAAGCAGGCCCACATTCCTGTATTCGTACGATGTCAGAGGCACGCTGCATTCGTGAAGATGCACATGCAAAGGCACTTATCTATTGTGATTTTACTGCGAACGCTTTTCTTACAGGAATGGTTCGCAGAACCGTCGGGACATTGTTGCTGGTAGGGCAGAAACGTCTCAGTCTCGCTGAGTTTGCCGCCATTGTGCAAAATGCGGAGAAGACGCACCCTGGTTCAGCGGCCCCACCACATGGGCTGTGTCTGGTACGGGTTGACTATCCTGAAGAGTTTGGAGTATCAAACAATGATGAAAACATATAGCGCCAGGGCCGCTGACCTGGACCCTAAATGGTATATTATCGATGCAGAGGGTCAGATTCTGGGCCGGTTGGCGTCACAGATCGCACAGATTTTGCGTGGTAAGCATAAACCAACGTTTACACCACATCTCCAGAGCGGCGATTTTGTGGTTGTAATCAATGCAGACAAGATAGCTGTCACCGGCAAACGCCTGGATCAGAAAGTCTATTATCGCCATAGTCAGCATCCAGGTGGTTTAAAGCAGATTACCTTGCGTCAAACACTGGAGAGCAAGTTCCCTGAGCGTGCTTTGATACACGCGGTACGTGGTATGGTTATGCATAATCGTCTGGGCGCAGACATCATGTCCCACCTGAAGGTCTATGCTGGCCCAACGCATCCGCACCAGGCTCAGAAGCCTATTCCCTGGATAGGCCCGCAGGCATTGCTAAAGCAGCCCCCTGAGACTGCCGAAGCTGAGTAAATAAGAAAGAGGAGAACCAACCTTGGCCGATACCATCAAAGGTGAGTATTACTATGGCATGGGGCGGCGCAAGACGGCTGTAGCCCGCGTGCGCCTGTATCCCAATGGTGATGGCAGTATTACAGTCAACGGGAAAAGTGCCCAGGCGTATTTTGGCACCCGCGAAACCCCTACTGCCACAATCAATGCCCCCTTACGGTTGCTTGAACTAGGCAATGCGTATAGTATGTCTGTACGCGTTGTTGGTGGTGGCACCAGTGGTCAGGCAGGCGCTATCCGCCACGCAGTGGCTCGTGCCCTATTGCGAGTAAATCCTGAATGGAAGCTCGCTCTACGCAAAGCTGGCTACCTTACTCGTGACCCACGCATGAAAGAGCGCAAGAAGCCCGGCTTGAAGCGCGCTCGTAAAGCTCCACAGTATACGAAACGCTAATAGCGAGGATGCACCAGCATCCAACGACCACAACGGGTCGCCCGGCCCCATGAAACGCCCCCGCGTTCGTGTAGGGGCGACCCTTGGGTCGCCCGGCCACTATGGTCGCCCGGCCCCCATGAAACGCCCCCACTGCTCCACGGTCAGCAAAAACGGAACATCCGGGTACTTCGCGCGCAGACGGTCAGAGAGTGCTGCCGCGGGAGGAGGACGCAGCCCCGTTCTGCTCAGAACTTCTTCATTCTGAAAAAGCTCAGTTGGCGTTCCAGTAAAAACTCGCTTACCATCTCGAAATGTAACAACGCGCTGGCAATATTCGGCAACCAGCGACATATCATGGGTGATCACCAAAATCGTCTTTCCCTGTTGTTGCAGATCGCTCAAAAGAGCCATGATCCCTTTGACCATGCGGTAATCCTGACCGGTGGTAGGCTCATCCACAATCAAAATCTCTGGCTCCATCGCCAGCACAGCGGCAACTGCCAGGCGTTGGCGTTGCCCTTTGCCTAGGAACAGTGGATCTTCATTGGTATACTGTGCCAGTCCCACCGCTTCCAGCGCTCTTTTTACCGCCTTGGTTCGCTGCGTGGCTTCGATCCCGAGATTGATCAATCCGTATTCAACCTCCTCACTGACCTTGCGGTGAAAAAGCTGGTGATCTGGGTTCTGGAATATATAGCCAACCGAGGCTGGCAAATGTGCCCGTACTGATCGAGAAGCCAGGTCTCGCCCCTGTACCAGTACTCTGCCCCGCGACGGGCGGTAGATGCCCGTCAGGATTTTCGCCAGGGTACTCTTACCGCTGCCATTTGGGCCGAGCAGCGCCAGCATCTCGCCAGGATACAACCTGAGATCAACGCCCTGCAGCGCTTTGGTGCCGTCTTCGTAACTGTACCAAACATCCTCAATCATTATCACAGGCTCTTGTTTCTGCATACCTCGCGATAGAGATGGATCACAAGTAGTAACAGTGACGGGGAGAGAAAGATTGTCGCTGGAGCCGTCGGGCGCAACAAATTGGGCCCCTACAGGGTGAACCAGCCCGCCGAAGGCGATCTCTCCTTCTTCCAGAGTAAGCGGTGGATACCCTTTGTAGGTATAGCCAGTCAGCCACGAGATGCGAGTCAACTCGCCAACTGAAGCGCCACAACGCTCTAACAAATCGTGTTCGGCGTAAAAATCATGGGGAGGGGCAACCAGTTCAATGCGCCCCTCGTAAAGCAGGGCGATGCGATCACAAAAGGCTGCCAGGATTTCAGGGTCCTGCTCCACCAATATAATGGTCATAAGATAGTCTTTCCGCAAGCGAGCGATTGTTTCAATGACTTCACGCTTACCAAGCGGGTCAAGATCGCTGGTGGGCTCATCGAGAATGAGAACCTGTGGCCGCATAGCGAGAAAAGCGGCGATTGCTACTCGCTGTTTCTCTCCGCCGGAGAGGTCAGCGGGATGAAGATACGCGGCTCCTTGCCATAATTGTTCCAGACCAACCCAGGAGAGGCTCTCGTATGCTCGTTTGAGAATCTCATTGGTGGGGAGGCCCTGGATTTGTAGGCCCAGTGCAAGCTCGTGCAACAGACTCATGCGTAAGAACTGATTTTCTGGATCTTGTAGGACCATACCAACGTGGTTGGCCGCCAGCATCCTGGCGCTAACAGGCTCACCCGATAGTGTTATCGCACCACGGATGTGCTGTGGCAATTGCTCTGGCGTGAGACGTGAACTGTAGGGGATGGCTCCCAGCATTGCTCGGCAGAGCGTTGTCTTGCCTGCTCCGCTGGGGCCAGTAATGCCGAAACATTCTCCAGGCTTCACCTTCAGATCTATGCCACGTAAAACCCAGGGGCTGGAGTCTACGCTAAAAGTGGGATAACGCCACCACAAGCCATCAATAGCAATAGACATATAAGCTCCCTATATACCCTTCCAAAGCAGCGTCGTAAGATCAGGGTGCGGCCCTAGAGCGAGGTACAATAAGAAAAAGCCTGAGACGAGGACAGCCCAATCAACCAGCCGCCAGGGGCTACTCTCATAGAATTCTTTCATGGGTCGGCCCAGCGTATAACCGCGCGCTAGCAAGGCATCACCAATCTCACTGGAACGACGAATCATGATAGCGACGAGAGGCACTGCGATACTGGCTATATCTCTGAGACGGCGGAAAAAGCTGCGCGGTCGAACCGCAATAGCGCGGGCAAGCTGCGCCTGGCGAATAATCTCATAGTCGGAGAGGGCGAGGTCAAGTGAGCGAAAAACAGTGCTGAGGAAGAAGATCGCTGGCTGGGGACAGTGCAACTGGCGGAGCGCTCCAATCAGTTCGACGTCACGAGCGGTCATCACGAGCGCAATAGTCACGATAATCATACCTGCATAGCCAATGACTTTGGTCACAGCTATCAGTAATCCCTGGTCACTTACCAGAAGTGTCAGTGGGTGGAAGAATGCTACCTGTGTAATGTTCCAGGCAGGAAGGGGAATCCAGTGCGCAAGGGCAAAAGCTACCGCGATACCTACAATGATACCGAGAAAAAGCTTACGTGTCCAGAGAAAATAAGCCGCGACTATGACGACGAGGATCGCCTGCCATGTAGCCAGGCCAATCACGAGTTGCCCTGCATAGATGGGAAATTGCAACAGCGTGACTTTCCCAGGTACCGGGTTGAAAACGATCCATGTAATGAAGAGCGCCAGCAAAGCTGGTAGTGTGAGCAAGAAATAGAGGCGCGCAATTCCTGGACGTACTCCGCTGAGAGCAAGAATAAGCAGCGCGCCCATGAAGAGTATTGCTGCCCCCGCCAGGTCAGGTTGTGTAGTGCTGATGGATCTCAGTAATGCTCCCGATAAGCAGAGGACGAGCACAGTACGCGCGACCAGGTGTACCCTGGCGAATGGCGCATTCACATGTCTGGAGAAGAGAAATGAACGCACGTAGCGCCGCCCCGGTGGAGGAGTCAAAAAGTTTTGCGGGACGCCCCCTGGATAATCTGCGTCGTCGCTCTCTGAGATCGCAGTCCCTTGTGAATTTCCCATTTTTGATAGCTCCCATCAGCCGCGCGTGCGATGCGCAGCATCGCGCCGCGTATAGTAGGGTTGACCCTTGCGGTCAACCTGGCGTCGTTACAGTGTCGCATTTCCAGATAACTTCCTCAGGTTACTTTGGGCAAGAGCACGGTAGGATAATTGACAGGAGCGATCGTAATGAGCTTGATATCCTGTGGATCACCCGGCATAGTAGCACCGGTAGAGATGTGAATAGTAATAGTAGTGGGATCAACCCCTTGCTGTCTTTTAAGAAAGGCAACGGCGTCTTTTTCTTTCATACTCTTGATAGCATTTTGAATGTCCTGGAGTTGCGTAGATGGAAACTGGTATCTTGCATCTCCGGCAGCAGCAATATCGATTAATATATCCCCGTTGCTGTTTACTCCTTTGATCACGGGTTGACCAATCTGGATCAACGAATTGAGTAGGTTATAATTTGCTCCCAGTTTCTGGGTCTCCTGCTGTAATAGCAGTCGAGCCAGGTCCTGGGCATCATGGGGTACAATGTAAGCCCCCTGGCCTTGTTGTCCACTGATGGTAACAGTGACAGATGTACCAGTTTCACCTACTGGAGGATTCGATGTTGCGGCGGCATCCGTAAATTGGATCGTGCCAACCCGAGTACCGCTCTGATTGCGTATCTGCTGCCGCAAGGCTCCTGAAATTTGTTCATCCAGGCTCTGTCTAAGCTGTGACGAGAGATTATCCACATCGGATTGGGAGACTACCGGTTGGCACCCTACGAGCGGTGGGATAATGCACTTCTGTCCGCTGGTTTGTCCTGATAGGGAACCATTTTTACTACCGCTTATTGTTTTTACTGGAATAGTAGCAGTGTTTACATCAATGTTTTGTTGCGTAACACTCCCTTTTATGTGGAAGACCCGCTTAACAAGCCGTACCTGCGGGCCGAAATTCACGTTAGCCTTAACAACCAGGGTTGGTTGGATTTCTGTATAGAAGAAAAGACTAGCAGCGGCCAGGAGCAGAAAAACGACCAGCAGTGTCACAATAGCAAAAATGGGATTTCTGCGCGATTTTTGAGCGCGTGGAGGTTTGCCTGGAGCAAGTGAGGATGGTGCATACTGTCTATCCTTTACGTTTGAAATGTCAAAATTGACGGTAGTTGATGCATAATCCTCTTGATAAAACCCGTTTAACTGTTGCGGAGACCCGTCAGAATGGCGCGGTGTTCTGACCTGCTGATAATTTCTAATAGGTTGTATTGAATTTGCTTCACTGGCCGTACTGTCTTTGCCCTGAACAGGTATAGATACCGGTGTGGATGATGACATTTTCTGAGGAGATGATGCGTTAAGGTATTGATAAGCGTACTCAAAGGCATTGAGTACATCCTCGACTGTCGCAAAACGGTCTGCGGGAAGCGGAGCAATACAATGATTGACCACATATTCTAGTGGTTGTGGTAGCGTGACACGCTGTTCTGCTGAAGGCAATTGTCCCGTCAACATTTGATAAAGAATGATACCGAGTGAATAGATGTCGTTACTTAGAGCGGCAATGCCAGAGAGGCGCTCAGGAGCCATATAGGCGGCGGTACCTATCTCCGTCCCTGCCGTGGTCAAAGGTGGACTGGCCTCCATTCCCTGGATACTAGCAATGCCGAAGTCGATGAGGCGCACATAAACCTCGCCCGTATTCCCCTCTTTATCGAGCAGAATATTGTTGGGTTTGAGGTCACGATGAATAACTCCCCGTCGGTGCATATAGGCCACCGCTTTAACCAATGCAGTAAAGAGCTGGTATACCTCGGCTAGCGCTAGAGGGCCAGCCTCTAGACGCCGTGAAAGCGTCCCACCCGCGATATAGGGGGTAACGAGGAAAAGCCGCCCCTGTTCTTCCCCGAATTCGAACAGCGGCAATATATGTTCATGCTTGAGATGGGCATTCACTTCTGCTTCACGCAGGAAGCGCTTACGTGCCGCGGTATCATGCACCAGGTCGGAGCGGATAATCTTGATGGCTACTTCGCGGTCAAATGCTGTGCGTTGGTGAGCCAGGTATACCTCTCCCATTCCACCAACGTCAATACGACGGATCAGGTCATAGTTTCCAAAACGAAACTTACTCTGTCCCTGGGGACTTAGTCGATCTTTATTAGAACCTTGTGGCTCTCTCATAGGTTTGTTTTCAGATGCCATAAGTGGGTATTCTACATATAGAGACGTATGTCTCTCGCTCTATATCAAAAACAGCGTATGTATGCTTTCTAAGGGGATGGGCGAAACCGAACAACAAAACCTTGACATAACGGTCTCTAACATATCAAGTGCAGTATAGCACCGATGGATACAGGGATGCAATGAACATTGTCACACCCCTTTCTCCCTTTATACGCGGACGGCCAATTGTGTCTCTTGAGATGATACCTTGCTTCCCTTACCTGTGGACGGTGGGGAGGGTGTCATTTTCCGTAATCTTCCGGTTATATAGAAGAAAAACAGCAGGATCAGAATTGCTTCAATAATATTGAGTACCTCAACAAAGGGGAGAGTGACAAAACCAAGATTCAAATTCCAGCTATTTATGGTAGAGCCTATTGGACCAGGCAGCAGCCCCAAAACTGCTGTGGCATTCCAGACAACATGCTGTAAAACAGCGTAAGACCAGAATCCCACAGCTATGAGAACGCGATACTTTTCAGCATGCACAAGAAAATACCACCCCAAAGCAACCATACCAGCCCCAACTCCATGTAGAAGACCGGCCCCGGTACGCTCAATTGCAACAGCTAGCCAGTCGTGGTAGCCTGAACCAATATATCCTACCGTTTCGACTAGAGCAAAGCCGATACCGCAGGCCATGCCCAACAGAAACGTTTCTGAGGCGCTACGCATTCGCCCGATATACAGTACTACTGCTAACGGCTTGATAGTTTCCTCTACCATTGGCCCAACGATTGCCACAATCAGAAAGATAAGATGAAAGGTTGTGAACGTGCTACAGCCTGGTAAATCAGGATTATTTATGCATTGTAAGGCGCTGGCTGCACCTGGACCACGCACGATCAAGAACAGTAAACCTAACTCGAGGCCCAGTGCCAGGCCAATGCTCAATGTGGCTCCACTCGTCAAAGCCAGCGTAAAGCGCCGCCATGTGGTTGTCCATTGCGGGTAACGCAGGCGTCGCACACCAAGTGCAAGCAGGGTAAGCGCGGGGAAAATGGCAGCCAGGATAATCAGGAAAATGGTTAGTGCAGGTAAAGCTACTTCCTGTCCGTTTGCCAGTAACGCATAGCCAATACCTAGCACGAGCAGGTAAAGGATAATAAATATCCAGAACCAGGGCAGTTTGAAACTGGCTGAACGCTTGTTGAGGAGGCCACGGATACTATGATACAGACTACATCCGCCGCCGACTAAGCCCGCGATGGCGAAAGCGATAAGCGTCATGAGTCCACTGAAGTACATCCCGCCACTTCTTGCACTGCTTTCTGGATTGGCAGCAGTGCTGATGATGAACAGCGAAAGTATGAGTATACAGGCCAATCCAGCTAACAACACCAGGATAGAGGCTACCAGGGAGATAATAACGACAGCGAGACGATAGCCATCTTGTTTTGGTTGTGGCGGGTGCCAGACATATTGAGGATAACCATTATAGGCAGGATGCACCCCGTAGGAGGGATAATCTGGGTACCATTGATTCTGATAGGGGGGTGGACTTCCCTGTGGCGAGTATCCCTGCCATTGCTGTGGGGGAGGGTATACAGGACTTTGTTGAGGTGCTTGAGGCGGGTAAGGCACAATAGCAGCGGGCCGAAATAGCGGCGCTTCTGATGGATATACGGAGAGCGCGCCAGTTACATGTTCGCGGTGGATAAATTGTTCATTGGCGGGTTGCTGTTGTTCTAGTGGAAGTTGTTGCGCTTCTTTTTCTCCGCTTATAGTCGAAGGAGGGGGGCTAGCATGATCTGATATTGCTCGTCGTGGTTGTGTATCCTCATCATCTATCTCCCACTCTTCCCATTGTTCAGAAGAGGTCGGTCCGCGCTTGTCCTGGCCGGAATGTATCGGCGAGGTTCCCCTGTTTTCAGAACTCACTATGTTATGCCTTTTCTCAGTTTAGAAGCTTTGTTTTGTCGCCAGATTGAAGAACACGTTTTATGATTCCTACGTATGAAAATCGAATGAAGTTTTATTTCAGAATAAGAAAACAAGAGAACATATATATGTATCAATGTAAGGATACCGCAATTCCTTTCATTTGGGAAGAGTTGCTTCATTGGATTGGTCATAACACCGGTAGCGCGCATTGCAACGATCCATCGGTATTATGACCAGGTGAGAGAGATTCACTATTCCATTAATTTTGCTTCGACCATGCCCTTATCTAATAAGACAGCTTTCAGCTTTTCATGCACCTCTTCCGAGTAGTGCATGGTATTGTTACCAGGCGTCAAAAGCACCTCCCACTCACCATTACATACCCAGATGTCGTAGAGATCGCGACCGGGTTTATCACGAATACAGTTGTAGATATCATAAACGCGTATCATATCATCAGAGACAGCCTTCTCATCTGGACCGGTCAGTTGCACCGTTATCCAGACATGATATTTCTTGCGGTTCATCTCTTCCTCAACCGCGTGAAGCTGTTCGACGCTGTCGCACAGAATGCCCGCTTCGTCGCGACGTACCTGCACTTCACCACGTACAATCACGACTTTGTCCTCGACCCACAGTTCCGTCGTTTCTTTGTAAAGCCTGGGGAAGACCGTTACGCTGATAGAGCCAAAAATATCCTCTAGTTGAACCACGCACATAGTGTCGCCCTTTTTGGTGGTGAGGCGCCGTGCCTCCTTGATGGTTCCACACACAACTACTTTCTGCTTGTCCAGCTCTTCGGTGATTTCAGCAGTTGTTTGAGTCCCCCGGTCCTTGAGGAGATCACTGAGATACGTCAGGGGGTGTTTTGAAATATAGACGCCAATGAGTTCTTTTTCCCAGGCGAGCAAGTGCTTGCGCGAGATCTCATCAATGTCAGTTTTGAGCGCGAACTCGAAGGCGCTTTCCGTCTCTTCCATATCACCAAAGAGGCTCATCAAGCCCTGCTCCTGTGAAATACGTTGGTTCTTGCCCCACTTCATGGCGGTATCGACAGATGCCAACAACTGGTGGCGCGGGCCGAGCGAGTCCATCGCGCCCACTTTAATGAGCGTCTCAATAGCTCCTTTGCCAACAAATTTGGGATCGACACGCGTACAGAAGTCTGCCAGTGACTTGAAGGATCCCCCTTCGCTACGAGCACGTACGATTTCGCCAATCGGTCCCTCGCCAATGCCCTTGATCGCGAGCAGGCCGAAACGCACGCCCCCGTTTTCTACCGTAAAGCCCCTGTCGCTCTTATTCACGTCCGGCCCGTGTACTTCGACACCCATGCGCTTGCACTCGGCGATGGCATTGGCGATCTTCTTAGCATCCGCAGCTTCGGTGGTCATCGTTGCCGCCATAAACTCGGCTGTATAATTGCCTTTGAGGTAGGCCGTGTAGAAGGCAACGACAGCGTAGCTGGCGGCGTGCGCTTTATTGAAACCGTAGCCGCCGAACGGTTCAATCAAGGTAAAAAGTTCATCGGCTGCCTCGGGCTTCACACCATTTTTTATGCATCCTTGAACGAAGTCCCCTCTATAGCTTTCAACTTCATGGACGATCTTTTTACTGAGAACCTTGCGGAATTTATTGGCCTTACCCCAGGAGAAGTCCGCCAGGTTAACGGCGATGAACAGCACCTGGTCCTGGTAGACGATCACGCCATAGGACTCATTCAGCCATTCTTCCAGGCGTGGGTCGAGATAGGTCACTTTCTTGCGTTGATGCTTGGCATCGATGAAGTCGGGGATACTATCCATCGGGCCGGGACGGTAAAGCGCAATCATAGCCATCACGTCCTCGACACGTGTTGGCTTGAGCTGCTTGATATATTCGCGCATCTTCGCGCCCTCAAGCTGGAAGATACCCGTTGTCTCACCGCTCGCCATTAGTTCGAAAGCCTTCCGGCGTTTGGCATTCTGCTCATCATTGTCCGGTACCTCGTCTAACGGAATTTTTTCCAGGATCACATCCTCGTTACGTGAGGCTTTAATGAACTTGATGGCGTTATCCAGGATGGTCAGGTTGGAGAGGCCCAGAAAGTCAAACTTGATTAAGCCCAGTTCTTCAAGGTGCTCTTGCTCGTATTGCGTGACTCGTCCCTGGCTTGGGTCCTTGGGATCTCGTAACTGGAGTGGCACAAAGCGATCAAGCGGTTCATTGGCAATAAGCACCCCGGCTGCGTGGATTCCTGTCGAGCGCACCGAGCTTTCCAGTTTCAATGCCTGGTCGATAATTTCTTGTGCTTCTGTGCTTTCGTGGTACAGGCTATTCAATTCCTTCACAGAATCCAGTGATCCCTGGAGCGTGACTTTCGGGCCGACTGGAATGAGACGGGTGATGCGGTCACCCAGATCCTGTTGGCCCATGACGCGTGCCACGTCTTTGACAGATGCCTTGGCAGCCATCGTGTTGAAAGTGACCATTTGAGCCACGTTGTCGTAGCCATACTTGCGAGAGACGTAGTTGATCACCTCCTCACGCCGGTCATCCGGAAAGTCCATGTCAATATCAGGCATATCCGCACGCTCAGTGTTGAAGAAGCGTTCAAAGGGCAATTGATAGCGCAATGGGTCAACATTGGTGATACCCAGCACATAGGCCAGCAGGCTTCCGGCAGCCGAACCACGCGCGGAACATCGTATTCCTTGTGAGCGCGCATAGTTCACGAAGTCCCATTCGATGAGAAAATAAGGTGCGAAGCCTTTTTCCACGATCATGTTAAACTCGTAGTCAAGCTGTTTGTGGATGGCTTCGCTCATCTCTCCGAAGCGTTCTTTAACGCCTTGCAGGCAGATCGCATACAGGTATTCGCCCTGGTTATGATATTCTGGGGGAATGGTATAGGTCGGTAATTTGGCTTTGTACGCGAGTGGATCAACGCTGCACTGTTCTGCGATGCGCACACTATTGCTGAGGGCATCAGGCAGTTCGGGAAAGAGACGTGCCATCTCCTCGGGACTCTTGAGGTAATATTCTTTGCTATCGAACCGCATACGCCTGGGGGTATCAAGCTGCTTACCCGTCTGAACGCAGAGTAACACATCATGCGAGCCTGCATCATGCGCATCGACATAGTGCAGGTCGTTGGTTGCTACCATTGGAATGTGCAGGTCTTTGTGCATCTGGTAGAGTAGTTGATTGAGTTGCCCCTGAGGCGAAGGTTGCCCATCGTCGAATATGCCGTGGTGCTCTTGAATTTCGAGATAGAAATTCTCTGGTCCGAAGACATCCTGGTACCAGCGGGCCATCTGATAAGCTTCTTCCTGCTGCTCTTTCAACAGCTTTTTGGGAATCTCGCCGGAGAGACAGGAAGAGGTAACAATCAGCCCCTCGGCATATTTCGCTAGGGCTTTTTTGTCGATACGCGGTCGCAGATGCCAGCCCTCAGTGTGGGCAATAGTGGTCAATTTCAAGAGGTTATTATAGCCGGTGTTGTTTTTCGCCAGGAGCAGCAGGTGATGATAATCGTTGCTGAAGCGTTTGGAGTGGTCATGCATATCTTCGGTCAGATAGGCTTCGATGCCGATGATGGGGTTTATACCGCCCGCTTTGCATGCTTTATAAAACTCTATCGCGCCGTACATCGCGCCATGATCGGTAATCGCCAGGTGCTGCATTCCCAACGCTTTCGCTTGCTGTACAAGTTTCTTCGTGCGGCTAAAACCGTCCAGCAGCGAGTACTCGGTATGGACATGTAGGTGTGCAAAGTCGGCGCTCATAGTGACCCCTCCATATTCACAATGCTCTAAATAAAGAATAAGAACAAGCATTCTATTTGTCAAGTAAGCAGCTGTGTGAAGTTCATCACAAACATCTGCCTTTTTATGACGAATCTGTTATGAGCAACGATACTCAGACCAATTTTAGAGGGACTTTCGGGGTCGGTTTGAAGAAAGTAGAAGCCTTTCCTCTAAAAAGCTCATTTCAAAGCTGTTTAGCTATCTACCTCCAGTCCGCTTCAAAAAGATCGCAGGATTTGCAAGAAGAGTGATTTTTGATGACTATCCGAGAAAGCTTAAGTGCCCACATGCAAAAAGTGATGCCTCCCTCAATCTCGTTTCGCATTTGCTATGCCTCTAAAAAAAGTGCTACAATGAAACTGTTCCATTCGACGGAATTGCTGATTGGTAGGTACAAATGTTGGGAATGATAACGTGACCATATTTCAAATAGAGGTACGAGCAAGATCGGAGCAGCACGATACGCAGGCGCACCGGCTGGCTCGTGAAATTATACATTTACCACTGAAACAACTGCCATCCCTTAGCACCATTCTAGCCGATCAGAAATATCCAACGACACTCCGCACCGCTCAACTCTACCTTATTACAGGAAAACTTTCCCCCACAAATACTGACAAGCTTATTACCAATCTGCTTGTTGATCCTGTCGTACAGGAGGCACGCATTTCCGCTGATGTAGCGGTTCATGATCACCCCCTCTCATCGCCGCTTCCTGATAGTAGGGTTGACCCTGGCGGTCAACCTGGCTTACAGGCCTTGAGCGCGTGGGATGCGCAACAGCGCGCCGAGTATAGTAGGGTTGACCCTGGCGGTCAACCTTACGTTGTTGACGTCTTTTATCACTCTGGCGTAACCGACACGCTGGCTGAGAGCGTGTTAGCCGGCGCGAAGATGCTTGGCCTTACTGGATTGGAACATGTCGAGACTGGACGGCGCTACTTCCTTGATAGCCGTCTGAGCGAAACCGATGTGAGAGCGATTGTGGAAGCTCTCTTGTACAATCCAGTAATCCAGCAATACACATTACGTGGTAAAAATGAAGGGGTGCAATTTATTGCACCCCCAGATCCTACAGAGACAGAACAACCACAAATCACGCAATCCATTCCTATTTGCAACATGGCTGACCAGCAACTCCTCGAACTGAGTCAAAACGGTTTGCTAGCTCTGAATCTTGAAGAGATGCGTGCTATTCAGAAGTACTATCGAGAGCAGGGGCGTGAGCCAACGGATGTCGAACTGGAAACGCTGGCGCAAACCTGGTCGGAGCACTGTTCGCACAAAACCTTCAAAGCTTCTATTGTGTATCGCGAGGTTGATAACCACGGCAATGTTCTTGCGGATGAAACCATCAACGGTTTACTGAAACATTACCTCATGCGGGCAACGGAACAGGTAAAACGGGAATGGCTGGTCTCAGCCTTCAGCGATAATGCAGGAATTATTCGCTTTACCGGGACGCAGGATATTGCTTTTAAGGTCGAGACGCATAACCATCCTTCGGCTATTGAGCCGTTTGGCGGAGCAAACACGGGCGTAGGCGGCGTCATCCGCGATGTACTGGGTGTTTCTGCACAACCTATTGCCTGTACCGATATACTCTGCTTTGGTCCCCCTGAAACGCCAATCGAGGAATTGCCGCCAGGTATCCTATCACCACGGCGCATTGCAAGCGGTGTGGTCAACGGCGTGCGCGATTATGGCAATAAGATGGGCATTCCCACCGTCAACGGCGCTATTCTCTATCATCCAGGATACCTCTATAATCCACTGGTCTTCTGCGGTTGCCTGGGTATCTTGCCGCATGGAAGTCATCCACGGCAGGTTCAGCCGGGAGATCACATCGTCGTGTTAGGTGGGCGGACGGGCCGCGATGGTATACACGGCGCCACCTTTTCCTCCGGCGAAATGAGCAGAGAGAGCAACGCCCAGGCTGGTAGTGCTGTACAGATTGGCGCGCCTATTACCGAAAAGAAGCTGGTCGACGTCATTATCCAGGCCAGAGATCGGCAAGGAGGAGGGTTATATCATGCCATCACGGATTGCGGCGCAGGCGGTTTCTCCTCGGCTATTGGCGAAATGGGTGCGGAAACAGGGGCCGACGTCGATTTGGGCAAAGCTCCCCTTAAGTATCAGGGGTTGGCTCCCTGGGAGATATGGCTATCAGAGGCCCAGGAGCGCATGGTACTGGCGGTTTCCCCAGAGTGCCTCGATGAATTACTTGAGATTTGTGAGATCGAAGAGGTTGAGGCCAGCATTGTCGGTGCCTTCACCAACAGTCACCACCTGGTCGTCACCTTCCAGGGTACAATCGTTGCCAACCTGGAAATGCAATTTCTACACGATGGCAGGCCAGAGAAAACGTTAGAAGCGTTATGGGTAGGGGCCGATTTATCGTGCCCATCGCCGATTTATCGGCCCCAAGAATCGACAGGTGGATTGGGCGTAATAAAGACCATTAACGAAATACCTGGGTCAACCGTAGGGGCCGATTTATCGTGCCCATCGCCGATTTATCGGCCCTCCGGGAAATCTCCCACATCCCCTCATCCATTTGTTAAACCTCATAATTGGGCCCCCACGTTATTAACTTTACTGAGCCATCCCAGCATAGCCTCCAAGGAGGACGTCATACGTCGTTACGATCATGAAGTTCAGGGAGGAACTATACTGAAACCTCTGGTGGGGAGAGCGGGAAACGGTCCGGGAGATGCCGCCGTATTGTTACCTATTCTCGACGAACCATCAAAGGCGGGTATCGTTCTGGCAAACGGCGTTAACCCTCTATATGGCCAGATCGACCCGTATCATATGGCGATGAATGCAATTGACGAGGCATTGCGCAATCTAACCGCCGTGGGTGGTGATATCGAAAAGGCAGCCATACTCGACAATTTCTGCTGGGGTAATCCCACCGACCCCGCACAATTAGGTATGCTGGTACGTGCCGTCAAGGGCTGTCATGATGCCGCAATTGGCTTTGGCACACCCTTTATCTCTGGTAAAGATAGCCTGAACAACGAATATCGTACAAGGGAACAACGCTTGCCCGTCATTCCAACGCTGGTCATTTCGGCTGTCGGTGTCATCGACGATGCTACGCAGACCGTTGATATGTCGCTCAAACGTGCTGGAAATTTGATCTACCAGGTTGGCGCGACGCGCAACGAACTGGCAGGATCGCATTATGCGGAAATAGTTCAGGTGACAGTTGCTGCCGCTGCTGCCGCTGCTGCCGCGCCTGGTACAACTGTCCCACAAGTAGACCTTACCACCGCGCGAACCACTATGAAGGCTGTAGGAGCAGCTATTCGCACTGGCCTCGTCCAATCCTGCCATGATCTATCAGAGGGGGGCCTTGCCGTTGCTGCCGCTGAAATGTCGCTCGCGGGGCTGCTGGGAATGACCATTGATCTAGAGGACCTCCGTGTATGGGCACCATTTGCAGACGCCAGGGAAGGGGTGGGTGTACCGAAGGGTGGGAGACTTAGTGAAAAGGACACCATAAGCACAATCCTGCTATTTAGCGAATCTCCCTCGCGCTTCCTCGTTGAGGTTGCCCCACTGCAGCAGGAAGCTTTTGAAGCCCATATGCGCTTATATGGCATAAACGATGTTAGCTGCATTGGCCTGGTAACGGGGGAGGGGAGCGTATATCCAGCAGAACGCAGTGGAGCCGACATAGCGATAGGGGAAGGGTATCGGGAGGGGGAAGCAGAGCGCTTTCTCGTCAGGCACGGTGAGGAGACGTTGATTGATCTCCCCATTGTGGCATTACAGCAGGCGTGGAAGGGAGGTCAGGCATGACTGTCCGTGCGCTCGTACTCCGTGCCCCAGGCATTAATTGTGATCGCGAAACCGCTCATGCATGCCGCCTGGTCGGCTTTGAGACGGAAGTACTTCATATCAACCAGCTTATCAAAGCGCCGAAACGCCTTCTCGACTACGCCCTACTTATCATTCCTGGGGGATTCTCCTATGGTGATGACCTGGGAGCGGGCACTCTGCTGGCAAAAAATTTGACTACGCATCTCGGCTCCCAACTGGATCAATTTATTAATGATGAACGACTGGTGTTAGGTATCTGCAATGGCTTCCAGGTACTTGTGCGGGCCGGCCTATTGCCGGGTAATATAATCATATCCCGTAGGGGCGGGAGCGGAGAGGACGTGGAGAGGGGACGCTTGCGTCGCCCCCCATCCCGTAGGGGCGGGAGCGGAGAGGACGTGGAGAGGGGACGCTTGCGTCGCCCCCCATCAGGAGAGACCATTGCAACCCTCACCGATAACATCTCGGCCCAGTTCGAGTGCCGCTGGGTCACCCTGAACATTCAACGCAGTGAGTGTATTTTTACGCAGGGGATAGATCGCCCGATAGAGTTACCGGTAGCTCACGGCGAGGGTCAATTTGTGCTGGCCGAGCCAGGTTTGCTTGGAACGCTGGAAATGGATGGGCATGTGCCGCTGGTCTACGCCTCACACGCTAGAGGCGATGTTGTATATCCTGATAACCCCAATGGTTCAATCGGCAATATCGCCGGGATATGTAATGCATCCGGCAGTATCTTCGGCTTAATGCCCCACCCTGAACGCTACGTCTCCTCAATCCAACATCCACAGCGCAGAGGTACAGCTGGAGAGCAGGGCGATGGGGGTGATGGACTGCTGATCTTCCAGAATGCTCACAAATATGCACAATCGTTTAACTCACGGATATATGCAATGGGCGCTCTTGCTGACACGCAATCAGCTCGTCAAGCTTCCTACGCTGCAAGCGGAGTAGATATTACCGCAGCAGAACGCGCGAAGGCATTGATGAAAGATGCGGTTCGAGCGACACATGGCCCAGAAGTTCTGGCGGGCATGGGTGCCTTTGCTGGAATGATGGATGCGAGCAGTATCCAACAGATGCGCAAACCTGCGCTGGTAGCCTCGACGGATGGTGTTGGCACCAAGACACTGATCGCGGCCCAGGCAGGACGCTTCGACACCATCGGCTATGATCTTGTCAATCATTCCGTGAATGACCTGTTGACGCAGGGTGCGAGACCACTCTTCTTCATGGATTACCTTGCGATGGGTAAATTGAATGCGCTGCATGCCGCGACGATTGTGCGCGGTGTGGCTGAGGCATGCCAGGCGGTCGGCTGCGCCTTACTGGGAGGCGAGACGGCGGAGATGCCCGATGTCTATCTCTCTGAAGCCTTTGACCTGGCGGGCACCATCGTCGGGGTAGTTGAACGGGATTCAGCAATTGATGGTGCCACGATCAACCCAGGCGACGTGCTGCTCGGCCTTCCTTCGAGCGGGCTGCACACCAACGGCTATTCATTGGCGCGTCGTGTCTTCGCTCTCTACGCATTAGATACCGTCTTTCCCGAACTGCAAGAACCACTGGTGGATGCCCTGTTACGACCGCATCGATGCTATCTTTCAGAGATACAGGCACTGCAGAACCATGCAGGTATCGCCATCAAAGGTATAGCACATATCACTGGTGGCGGCTTTGCAGGGAATATCGCTCGTATCCTGCCTGAAGGTAGGCAGGCTGTGATCCAGACGCGAGCATGGACGGCGCCTCCCCTGTTTCAATTGCTGGGCCATTTAGGCCATGTTGAGCGCATGGAGCTATATCAAACGTTGAATATGGGTATAGGGATGGTGCTGGTTTTCTCGGTAGAGGCAGCGGAGCAGGCCCGGCACATTTTGCCTGAACTGATCCCAATAGGATTCATCAAAGAAGGCAATGGTGTTGCCTTACAGCTGTAGAGGCCCAATTATGACTATTAACGAAATAATCTGGACATCCGTAGGTGCCGATTTATCGTGCACATCGCCGATTTATCGGCCCTCACTGGAGGTCACGCTGTCCGCATTTAATATTCAATCTGCATCATTGTGCCTGTAGGGGCCAATTTATTTCGCCCAAGGAACAACAAATGATAGATCAACCACAATTACCGCATTTCGGCACATTGTTGGCCGAAGGGAAGACGAAATTAATCTATGCGCACCCTGAGGATGAGAGCCTGGCGTATATGGTGAATAAGGACCAGATTACCGCTGGCGATGGCGTGCGGCGCAACGAACTTGTCGGCAAGTCGCGATGGAGCACCATCACCACGGCCAATGTCTTCCGCTTGCTGAATGACGCAAACATTGCCACGCATTTTGTCGAGCAGATCAACGATGTCACCTTACTGGTTCGACGCTGTACGATGCTGCCAATCGAACAGGTGCAACGGCGCATCGCCACCGGTTCCT
>VBHI01000430.1 GCA_005881495.1 Chloroflexota bacterium | reverse complement strand
ACCTACATTTTCATCGGCAGCGCCCTCCTGCTTATTACGGTGGGCTTCTTCAAATCCTTTGTCCTCCAGCACGACCCCGTCATCGTTCACTTCCATTACGTAGCTGCCACCGAATCGCTCTCGCTCTTCTTGATCCTGCGGTCATTTGCTGCTGGCTGCGCGGCGTTAACGGGAACCGAGGCCATCTCCAACGGCATCCCTGCCTTTAAGAAACCCGAGGCGCACAATGCCGCCACTACCCTCACCTGGATGGTTGTGATCCTGGGGACGCTCTTCATCGGCACGACCGTGTTGGCGATGTCCTATCACATCGAAGCCATTCCATCCGGCAATCCCACCGTTATTGGGCAGATCGCGCAGCAGGTGTTTAGCGGACCGTTGTTCTTCATGTTTCCGGTGTTCCAGCTCGCCACGCTCTTCATCCTGACGCTGGCGGCCAACACCAGCTACGCCGACTTCCCCCGCCTGTCTTCCCTGCTGGCGCGCGATCACTTCCTGCCGCATCAGTTCGCCTTTCGGGGTGACCGCCTGGCGTTCTCGATCGGCATCGTCTGCCTGGCGATGCTGGCCAGCCTGCTGCTCGTCATCTTCCAGGGAGATACCACCAGCCTCATCAACCTGTACGCCGTCGGCGTCTTCATGTCGTTTACCCTCTCGCAGGGCGGGATGGTGCGCCACTGGTGGCGTCTGCGCAGCGTGAAGAAGGGCTGGTGGCGCAGCTTTGCGATCAACGGGCTGGGCGCGCTCACCACGCTGCTGGTGGCGCTGGTGATCTCCTTCACCAAATTTCTGTCGGGGGCCTGGATCGTCGTCATCCTTATCCCCCTGCTGGTTGTCATGTTCCTCGGAATCCACCGGCACTACCTGCATGTAGAGCGCGAGCGCACTACGGAGATCCCCATGCGCCCGAAGGACATCCGCCACCGTTTCATCGTGCCGGTGGCGCACCTGAATCCCGCGGCGAAGCGCAGCCTGGCCTATGCCCGCTCGATCACTCAGGAGGTGACAGCGCTGCATGTGGCGCATGACCGGCGGGAGGCTGACGCTCTGCGCGCGGCCTGGGAGGAGTGGCAAAGCACGCTCTCCGAACGCGATTGCGTGCAGCTCGCTCTCGTCGAGCCAGAGCATCGCTCGCTTGTGCGCTGTCTGCTCGATTACATCGACGCGATGCAGTTGCAGTATGCCAACGAGACACTGACGGTCATGCTGCCGGAGGTCGCCGAAGTCACTCCGCTCGGACGCTTGTTGCACACCCCCATCATCCTGCAACTGAAGGCCAGGTTGTTCTTCCGGCCCGCGATCGTGGTGACCAATCTGACGCCCCCGACGGAGGAGAGCGTGCTTGCTCTGCGAGCAAAGGAGATCCACCACCGCTTTATCGTGCCGATTGCCGCACTGGACCGGCCTTCGTTGCAGAGCCTGGCCTATGCCCGCTCGATCGCTGCCCATGTGACGGCGGCGCATGTGGCCATGGATGAGCAGGAAGTGAAGGAGATGCAGTCGAAGTGGGAGCGGCTGCAAAAGCATCTTGCGCCAGAGGAGGAAACGTACCTGGTGGTGATCGGATCGCCGTACCGCTCCCTCCTCCGCCCCCTGCTAGCCTACATTGACACGGTGCATGCGATGTACCCGGAGGACACCCTGACCGTGATCCTGCCTGAGTTCGTGGTGGCCCACTGGTGGGAGTATCCCCTGCATAACCAGACGGCATTCCAGTTGAAGACGGCCTTGCTTGGTCGCCCCGGCATTGCCGTCACGGACATCCCGCAGCACCTGCGTCGGGAGTTGAGAGAGATAGGGATGGCGACACCATAGTAAGCTACGCCTGGCCGGGTTGGGTATTGCGATGGGGAATGCGCGCGAGGAAGTGAAGGCAGCGGCGGATTAAGTCACGCTCAGCAACGCCATCCTCGGCGTTGCTGAGCGTGATTGAGGAGATGATATTGCCAAAGTTAAGATGATCAAGGGAGTTGTGGCACAGGGGGTATGCTCCCTGATGGTGGAACGGGAGTATTCCCCGAATTCTTTCCCTTTCTATATAACGGGAATAACCTCTTAGGCTGAAAACTGGTAAAACCCCTAACAATAGCGAAAATCAGCAGTATAGTGCAGGTGAAGATGATGGATATATAAACGGGCAAAGTTTGTGAAGATCCAACCGCCGCTACAGTCTTGCCCATAGCCGCAGTGTCGTCCACCACGCGTTGCCAGCTAATTTGGAGGTCGGTGAACGCCTGGGAGGAGTGCCACAAGACATTGTAGGTATGGGTGAATGCCGCATTCAGATTAGCTGGCGAGAGCTTCACTGAGTGGCCCTGGAGGGTAGGATCCAGACTATCGAGAAGTACCACCTCCTGCTTTTGCAGTTGTTCATATGCCGGCCATTGTGTGGTGAGCACCTCGTTGAGCGCCTGCTGCTGGTCCGCAATAATGGCTGGTCCAGTCGTGGGATTGTCGTTGATGAGAATCGAACGGATGGTGGTCATATTACTGGAATTGGTTAAGTCGTAGTTGCTTTGAAAATCGGCCAGACCCTGCGCGAAGTCTGCATCACGCGCGACGATATCGGCACTCACTAAGCCGCCTGCGTTTGCAAGCGCCGGATCACGGATCGTATCTGAAAGTGAGGCGAAAATCTGATTGAACCGTGCTTGGAGCAAAGCATTCATACGCTGCAGGTTCCCCTGCTGCTGGGAAGAAAGGCTCTGTGCATCAACGCTTGTCTGTACTGCCTGCTCTCGTTCGCTTAGGGTATTAAGATGATAGTATTCAAGCAGCACAAAACATGGTATCGCAATCAATAGTGTAAATACTACGAAGAAGCG
>VBHI01000158.1 GCA_005881495.1 Chloroflexota bacterium | reverse complement strand
CGTCGTTGTGCAACTCGTGGGCAGATGATATGATACACGATAAGGCGTACGGTCTGTTGTTCATGTTGATAATCCATGTTGATGCTATTACATGGACTTGTATAGTATGCAAGCGGTTGAGCCATGCATCCCAGGTCTAAAGACACAGGGCTTTCTGGCTCATTTCCTGTAAGCAGGGAAGGAACTTTGTCTATGCCCCAACGTGCAATTGTTATACACAGTCCGCATTCAGGGAGATCGGAAAAACTAGTTGAGGCCATTACACATCTTAAACAAACGGGGGTAGAGGTTGTGAACACGATCTCTATCGCTGACCTGGATCAGCTGCCTGCACAGGGAACAACCTGGAAGGAGAGCGGCATCGATGTGGCTATCGCTGCAGGTGGCGATGGATTGGTGGGAGGCGTGATTACACATATTGCCGAAAGCGGCCTTCCCCTGGGAATCCTGCCACTGGGCACTTCCAATGATATTGCTCGCTCTCTTCACATTCCTCAGGATCTCCAGGCAGCAGCTCAACTCATCGCACAGGGAACAGAGCAAGGGGTAGATGTCGGTGTAGCGCAGCCTGCCGAGCAAGCGCCACACCTTGCTACGAAGCACCCATCGGGTCCGTTACTGGAACAAGGTGCTCCTCAAAAGTATGGATACTTCGCACACGCGTTGACCATTGGTGTCAACGTCCAGTTCGCGCGTATCGCGACGAACGTGGCGACGCGTCAGCGCTTCGGACGTATGACCTATTCTGTTGCTGCGTTGGAGACATGGGTAAAGCATGACGCTCTGGATATACAACTCGAGTTTGAAGGACTGGCGATGCCACAGGCCTCGGCCACTACTCAAGTACCCATGTCGCCAGCACAAGCAACACCTGAGCTACACACATCTCTGCGTTGTCGTGCACTACAAGTAGCCGTCATTAACACGCCTCTTTTTGGAGGGCAACGCGAACTTGCCATTCCCGGTTCCAGTTTCGCAGATCGTTTGCTCGATATCGTCGTGATAGAGCAGATGGATGTCGGGACTCTCGGTAAAAGCATCGCTCATCTCTATGGTCCCAGAGGACATGCAGAGACTCCCGTATCTCACGGGGAAAAGCGTACGTTCACGCACCACCCTGCGGAGTTATCAGGCATCCCCGGTATCCATCATGTGCAAGCGCGAGGAGTAACGATCACCACGAGCGCTGATCCACGGGATGCGACCCTTGATGGAGAGGTGCGAGGTCAGACGCCGATGTATGTGCATGTTGCTGACGAGCAGCTACGGGTGAAAGTGCCAGACCAGGCAGGTACTTCAACTGGTGGGGAGTTGCGTTAACCCGGCGCAAGCATCCCATCGCCTTCGGACAGTGATGGTGGCAATGCGCGTCAAGAAGAGCCCCTTTTTGCGAAGCGGAAGCCTCCCGATACCGAGGCACCATCTGCAGGAGCAATTCGCGCCTCGCTTGATAACTCAACGTCAATCCCATGTTTCCTCCTTCCGAAAAAAGACTTCACGTTAAACTGCTGAAGAGGCTCCTGTCTTGCTTGCCTCACGTAAAAGGTGAATCATGACGACGCCGACCGGGAATATGCCTAAGCACCAGGCCAAAATCTATTCCCATTTCTATCCCCTATGGGGTATTGCTTTCGCGCGCGTCCTCGGCTATCCTTATTCTCAGAAGGACAGCGCGGTCATGCTGAGCGCAACGCTGTCATACTGAGCACAGCACTGTCATACTGAGCGCAGCGCTGTCATGCTGAGCGTAGCACGGTCATGCTGAGCGCAGCGAAGCATCTCGACGCCCATCCGCTCTCGCCCTATGGAATCCTGGACCTGTGTCTTAGGTTGATGCATATCGGTCGCCCTTGGTAGCAGCCCACAAAGGGAGCAGTTTCCCCAAGTCCGGCTTCTGCCACAAGCTCTTATTCATAAAGGAGGAACACACGATGGACCATACCCTACAAGTGCTGGCGAATCTGGCCGTTGCCGTCTTCGTCATCTCGAGCATGCTGAGCATGGGACTGAGCCTGACCATGCAGCAGATCCTGGAACCGTTGCGCAATGGCAGGCTGGTCATCCTGGCCCTGGTGCTCAACTTTCTGGTGGTGCCTGCCCTGGCCTACGGCCTCGCAAAGACCATCCTGGCCAACCAGCAGTCGCTTGGCACCGGCATGATCCTGCTGGGAACGGCGGCAGGCGCTCCTTTCCTGCCCAAGCTGACGCAGGTTGCCAAAGGCAATCTCGCCTTTGCCGTGGGACTGATGGTTCTGCTGATGGTGGTCACCATCATCTACCTGCCCCTCGTCTTGCCGCTCTTGCTCACAGGCGTCACAGTGAATCCGTTACAAATCGCCACCACGCTCGTGGTCTTGATGTTGATCCCGCTGGCCATCGGGCTGTTCATGAAGGCCCGCTATGAATCTGCTGCTGCTGGCCTGCAACCGGTCATGGCCCAGGCGTCGAACTACAGCATCATCTTGGTGCTCGTGCTGATGCTGGTGCTCAACTTCAGCAATGTGATCTCCGTCATTGGCACCGGTGGCATTCTGGCCCTGCTGATCTTCATTGTCGTCTCGTTTGTCCTGGGGTACTTTGTAGGCGGGATCGGCAGTGACAGTGGGATCAAGAGAGTCGCGGGTCTGGGCACGGCGCAGCGTAACGTGTCGGCGGCCCTGGTGATCGGAACCCAGAATTTCAGCAGCGATCCAAACGTGACAGTCATGCTCATTGTCGGCGCGCTGTTCATGCTGGTCATTCTAATGGTCGCCGGTGGGGAAATGGGACGGCGCAGCCAGGTAAAGGCAGCGGAGCAAACACCCGCCGGGGCATCGTAAGGCTGAGAGTAAGAGGGCAAGGAGGGAAGACGGCCTCGGTCGCCTCCTCTCTCTTTCAGAACGGATCCCTTGCCCTACCTAAAAGGAGAGGAGCGACTCATGAACGAGCAGATGGGGATATCTGTAGCAGCAGATCGACCTGGGCAGCCAGGCCCACCGCCACATGAAGATATGGTCTGGATTCCCGGGAGAACCTTTCTGATGGGGTCGGACCATCATTACCCGGAAGAGGGACCGACCCGTACTGTAACCGTGAGTGGTTTCTGGATGGTCACCTCTACGTGCCATATCGGCCTCCGGTGTGTTGTCAATGTCTCTCCTGATCAATGACCGTATCCGCATAGTCTACCTGCTGAGCACAAAAACGCTGTCTGGCAGCCTCATCGAGATTGCTGGAAATCCAGTGAGGGACGTTGACATCCTCCCCACGGCAAAAGCCGGGGGATTCCCCCCCTCACGAGAGAGGTTTCCTGCTTCGTCGAGAGTCGCCTGTTGGGGCTTTGGCCCTTCCAGGTCTGACACTCTCTCCACAGGCAGTCACCGCTTGTCCAGCGGCCAAAATGTTTTTTGCGGCGTTGACGTCTCGGTCATGGACGACCCCACATTCGGGGCACGTCCAGCAACGGACAGCTAAGGTCAAGGAATCAAGAATATGTCCACACGCACAGCAGCGCTTGCTCGATGGATACCACTTGTCTATTTTGACGAGCGTCCGCCCATACCAGGCGGCTTTGTACTCCAACTGGCGCACAAACTCACTCCATCCGACATCACTGATGGCCTTTGCCAAAGCGTGGTTTTGCACCATATGCTTGACTTGAAGACTCTCGACGCAGACCGTTTGGTTCTCACGAATGATGCGAGTCGAAAGCTTGTGTTGATAGTCACGGCGTCGATCAGCAATGCGCGCATGCAGGCGCGCGACCTGGTGCCGGGCTTTGGCACGGTTCTTGGATCCCTTTTTCTTCTTGGCCAGGCGACGTTGGGCACGCGCCAGCTTCTTTTCATCCTGGTGGAAGAACTTGGGATTGCCAACGGTCTCCCCCGTCGAGAGGATCACCATGGACTTCAAGCCCAGGTCCAGCCCCACCTGCTTGTTCACCTCAGGCAAGGGCTGGATGTCCTCTTCCACCAGGATGGAGACAAAGTAGCGGTTGGCCGTGTCTTTGGAGACGGTCACGGTCCGGGGTTGAGAGCCTGGTGGCAATGGACGACTCCAGTGGATATCGAGGGGCGCCTCCATCTTGGCAAGCGTGAGGTGCTTGCCATCCCATTGGAAAGCCGATGCAGCATAGGTTGCGGCTTGCTCTCCCTGCTTTTTCTTGAAGGTGGGATACTTGGCGCGTCCTGCAAAGAAATTGCGAAAGGCGCGATCCAGATGACTCAAGGCTTGTTGGAGAGGCACGCTGGAGACCTCATTCAACCAGGAGGTTTGCTTTTTGAGGCGGGTTAATTGTGCGGAGGTTTCGTGATAGCCGATGCGTTGCTTGTCTTGGTAGTAGGCATCGGTGCGCAAGCGCAAGGCCCAGTTGTAGACAAAGCGAGTACACCCGAACGTGTGAGCAAAAATACGTCCTTGCTCATCGGTCGGGTAAAACCTATACTGGTACGCTCGTTTCTGCTTCATGTTTAGATGATATTACACAACGTCTAAACTGTCAAGTATCCCCCTTGCCCAAGCCCCCAAGAAGGAACGCGCCTCATATCCCTACCGCTGAAGCGGAGGGTTTTACGGCGCGGCTTGATAATAGCAAAAAAAGAAAAGAATTACCAGACTGTGGAGAGAGAGAAAAAGATGCCCCCCACAATAGTAAGGGCAATTTGTTGCTATGTTAGCGCCTCCATGTTACGATGTAATGAGATTTTACATGATACCCGGGGAAAAAGTCACATGGATTTTGATAACGAGACACCTGGCACCTCTACTGAGATTGGAAGCGACGAACTGCTTTCGGACGATAATCTACGCCTCCCTGAAACTGCCAACATTCTTGTACGCACACATGCAGTGCGGGCATGGCTAACACGGCGCTGTAAGGTAACAGCGGTAGAGATTGGGGAGGCTGCGCTCGCTCTACAGCAAACGATGATGCAGGAACCACAGGAAACGCGGTTACGCCGGCGGGAACGGCACAACCTGGAATGGCAGCTCAGTCAGCGGCAGCAGAGGCTGAAAGAGGCCCAACAACGCCTGGATGCTTACGAGGAAGCACAAGCGCTACTGGAAGATTGCTTTGCACACACCAGCGGAGAGCGTATACTGGTGGAATATTACCTGGCCTTAGAGGATCTGGTTCAAAGTGTCGCCCAGGCCAACCAACCTGAAGATACTCCCCGGCTTCAAGTTCTTGCCGACGTGCAGCATCGCGTAGAGTATGTCGGAGCACCAAACGAGGATGAATAAGGTACGAAGCGGAAAATCAGCAATTATCCATGAGATGGAATGGCTGCTACTTTTCCGTTTAATTTACTGGCTGAAAGCCACCGAGGCGTCGCTGCCAACACGAAGGGTCAACGATGAGAGTGACTCTTGCGTGGGAATGGGAAAATCAAAAAAGCCATCTTTTGCTTGTTTTGGAAATACAATTGGAAGTGTGGTAACAAGCTTTGGTGAGATTACCTGCCCATCTGGAAGAACGAGCAGCACTAACGAGGCAAAGTCTATTCCAACTGGAGATTGAATGGTATCCCCTGGCTGCACATGAACATGCACTCGTACCGTATAGGTACCAGCCCGTTTGCGATCATCTGAAAATGCCCCAGCTTCTTCCGCCTTTGTCACCATGATAGTGATATCTTTGTAAACAACGCTGCGGTTCACCATAATAGAGCCAATAGGATTGGTGATACCGACTGTTGGCGGCACTGTATCGGTGGTCAAGCCAATGTTGGGGTCCTGTTCCTTTGGCAGGAAAAAACTGAGCACCACGGCAATGGATATGAATGCTATTGCCAATATCACTCGCACTGCTGGTATTTTTAGCAATCTTTTCATAGTTGACATGCTTTCTTTCTGTATCTACAGCAGTATACACAGAAAAGAGGAGACTATGTCAAGAACCGAAAAGAGAGCGGAATACAATCATCTGTAACCCATCCGGTAGGATATATTATGGCCGAGGGAGGAAATCTTGTGAACCGAACGAGCCACCTAGCACATCTTGAGAAGACGCGCCGAGCCAACGATCGAGCACTGTCGCATAGACAGAGCGGAAATCGGTGGTATATTTCAGGTTACCCGTATTATCCAGGCTGCTTAAGCTAGGAGGCTCACCAAAAATGCCCCTATTGACGGGATTTCCAAGCACGAACATCGGGGCAGCGGTACCATGATCGGTCCCCAGGCTACCATTCTCTTCGACGCGACGCCCGAACTCTGACCAGGTCATGATTACAACAGTATCAGCTTTGCCATGATTCGAAAGATCGGTATAGAAGGCTGAAAGACCATCAGCCAATATCTTCATCAACGTATCATGTGTTGCTTGCTGATTGGCATGGGTATCGAATCCACCAAGGGTTACATACCCTACACGCAATCCCAGGCCCTCGACAATAGCCTCCGCCAATATTTTTAGCCCGGCAGCAAATGGGCCGGTAGGATAGATTACAGCGGCTCGATATTGCGCATCTGCATCATGCAACTGATGCGAACCGTCCTGGGCACTCAGCGCTGTTGTGTCGAGCAAAGCCGCGTAAGGCGATGTCTTGGGATACGAATTATAGAGCTTCATCAGTGCTTGCAGGCGAGCATTGCCATTATCTGTATCGGCAGGATCAGGATACAGGCGATACGTGTTGACAGTTGCCAGTGTTGGAACGGGAGCGCTGATTGAAGCAAGAGCTTGAGCCGTCTGCACCCCAATATCCAGCGCTTTGAAGGGGTGGCCGTCCTGGTCAACCCAGCCGGAGACGAGTTTGCCAAGCCATCCTTCGCTGCCAGCCCCGCTGAGGTCAAGGGTTTGCCAGATATCCATCGCTTGAAAATGGGACAGGCTCTGGTTGGGGTAACCCACACCTTCGATAATCGCCATGTGCCCACCATCCCAGAGCTGCTTTAATGGCGCCAGGTTGGGATGTAGTCCCAGCCTTGTATCAAGCGGCAGTACTTGGGCATCTGGAATAGCAAGGGTGGGACGCATCTGGTGATACAATGGGTCTCCGATTGGGATAACTGTACTCAATCCATCGTTTCCACCTGCCATCTGTATCACAATCAAGGTGCGGTCGCCTGACGCCTGAGCAATTCGGGAGCCGTCGATAGACTGCGCTCGTGCGGAAGCTATGCCCCTACTGAAAATAGACGGCATAATCATACCCGCTGATACTGCTAAAAACCCATCCTTTATCATTGCTCTTCGCGATAGTTTCATAGCTTGTCTTCCTTAATTGAGCTGGTACTCTGGTGAAGCCATCATCAAGTAGAGTGTTCCACGCACTCGATTCAATGGATAACTCTGGCCGTTCTTCAGAGTAATTTGTGCATTCCCTCTACTCGTGTCCTGCGCGGAAAAGTAGTCTATGTACTGCGTCCTTCGATTTTGATCAACGACACCGTCGAGTAAGAATGACGAAAAGAAATCGACAAAATGCTCAGGAGAGTCGATAGAATTGGCATCAACGATCCCCTGAATATCCAAAGGTGATGGTTGTTCCTGTCGTGTAATTGTGCCGCGAGCTAACAGGACATCGATATAGTTCAGACGGGTCATCCATGTTCCGCTATTGAGCCAGAGCGCACTTACTTTGTCACCTGGCCAGCCAGCCACATTGGGCGGATCAAACACCGTCTGCCCCATCAAAAGCGGAAAAAGCGGCAATCCATTGCTATCCCCCTGGATATTTAAAGCCCGGTATGCGCCGACGGTATATTCGACCGGCGACTTGATGCGGCTGCGGTAGGCCTTTGTCGAAGAAAACTGAGGTGAAAGCAACAGGGTACGCATCACCTCGCCCATATTGTGACCACTCTGCACATAGGTATCTACCAGCGGTTTTAAGTCATTGGCAGTAGGATTCTCATACACAAAGAACGTAAAGAGTTTGCGACAGATGAACCAGGGGGTCGCAGGGTGGTTGGCAAGTATCCGCACCACATCCTTATAGTCGAAGTTCCCTGTCTGCCCAAGATAGGTTTTCGTCAGATCGCTATGATCGTTGGGCAGATAACGCGAGGTCAACCCTCTGACATGCCAACCGGCGAGCGCCGCCGCTCCCTCATAGACGTCCTGTTGAGTATAATGACCTAGCCCCAGGGTAAAGAGTTCCATCAACTCACGCGCATAGTTTTCATTAGGAGCGTTCTTTGTACTTTTCGTGAGATCGAGGTAGAAGAGCATAGCCGGGTCGGCAGTGATGCCCAGTAAGATGTTATCATAGGTATCAAAGGCATGTTCACGCAGGAACTGGTTTTGCACCATCATACGTGCGTATGCTCTTGGGCCACCCACTTTACGGAAGCTGCTCACGAGTACGCCATGCCAAAACAGGGTCATCTTCTCTAAGAGCGGCCGCTGTGTCCAGGCCATACGCAGTAACCACCAGCGCTGCTGGTCATTCGGCCTGCTAAGAATCAGGTTCAGCGCTTTGAGTCGATTCTCTGTATCATCTTCCGAGACCTGTTGATAGTTGATGAGTCGATCTACAGCGCCATTAAAACCTAGAGCGCGATAGGCAGTTAGTTCACCAGGCGTTGCACCAAAACCTGCGCGCCGTAACAAGTGTCCAATCTGAGGCGCACTTGCCATAGGCCCATTAAAGTGGAAGATCGCGTTCAATCCGCCCCGTTGCAACATTTGCTCGAAGGCAAAGCCACTTATTCCTGCTCCCGCCAGACCCGCAATCGAGGCTCCAATGAGCGCGCGGCGCGATATCTTCCGTTTGCGAGGGGCTGCAACAATTGGTGCCGCAGGTGCAGGCGGAATAGCTTGACCCATGGAGGGTATTCGCGACACAGAGTCTCCCTTTGTAAACGCTTCTGTCGGTTGATTATGTATATCTTCATTGGGATCCATACGATCGCTCCCACTTTTTTTCCAGGTATCTAGACAGGACGGCACTCAGTCTCTCTGGTTATCATTCTAGCAAACAATTGTCAAGAATTCCTCAAGAGAAGCTAAGGGAAGAATCAAACTTCCTTATCGCTTTTTCGCTCTTGCTCACACCCATATTCCAGTGTACACTGTAGCAATGCAAATAAAAGGTGTCACGACAATACAGAGGCTGCTGCCTTTTACACTCCTCCTGGCAATGGTATGCGCGATTCTATTGCTAGATGCTGTGTTACCTTTAGAAGGGTTCTGGTTTCATACCGCTATTTTAACAAACAGTGGGACATGGCCACTCCTTCCTACCCATCTGCTTTTTCCAGGCTGGAGCGTTACATCCTCATTGAACAGTATCCATCCAACTCCTCCGCCTGTGACACTCAGTTGGCTTGAAGTACCTTTGCTTCTAGCTGCTTTTTTCTTTGCCCTTCTCGCGTATTTGTTTGCACTACGCCACCTCCCCCGACCTGTTACTACCCTTCGCTATATCTTGTACTCGACACTCTTGCTGGGATTGCTGTGTACTCTTATTCCAGTTGTTACCTCTCCTGATTTATTTTCATACATTAGTTACGCACGTATAGGAGTGATCTACCATCTCAACCCTTTGACAACACTACCAACCGCTATCAGTACCGATCCAGTGTATGTCCATCTCTACTGGAACAATCAACCTTCGGCATACGGACCTTCATGGGTCGCTATTACCAGCCTATTACAATGGATTACACTTCTTTTTGGCGAACAATCGCTTTTACCAATGGTAATTGCGCTGCGTTTTTTCGGACTGATCTCCCACCTTTGCTCAACACTGCTCATCTGGTCGATTGCGGGACAAATGCAGCGCCTGACAGGGCGGGTTTCGCAGCAAAAGCGCATACTGGCAACCCTCGCTTTTGCCTGGAATCCATTGCTGCTCTTTGAAGCCTGCGTCAATGCCCACAACGATGCTGTGTTGCTGCTTTTCATTTTGTTAGCGATCTGGTTCCTCTTGCCGGGGAAGCATAGAACGACCGGATATCTTGCAGCTATGCTTATGCTCGCCCTGGCGACATGCCTCAAGTTAAATGCCGTACTGCTGCTCCCCTTCTTCCTCATCTTTATCTGGAAGCAAGAGACACCTGAGACAAACACACCTGGAGGATCACCGCTTGCCCGCACGCTAGTGGCGGCGCTAACCTATGCTGGTACTATCATCCTGCTGTATGCGCCGTTCTGGCAACATGGAGAAATACTGCGTGTCTTTCAGATGAACCCCACCACTTCACGCGCCATCAATACGTTGCCGGAATTTTTCAGCCATCTCTATAACAGTACCGCGGGTGCGTTGGGCTACCCACTTGCCCCACTGAGCGGCTCTGTTGCAGAGAATGTTGCGCATTCGTTGAGTATAGGTATTTTCGTCATTCTTTATGGAGCGCTCTGTTGGCAAGCGATGGTGAGAATGCATACAATGACGACGCTACCGAGCCTGGTACGCTGGCTGGCGCTGGCCTGGCTGCTCTATTGCTGTATTGGAACGCCCTGGTTCTGGCCATGGTATGTCGTCACGTTATTTGGGCTTTATGCCCTGGTTGAAGCCACTGGTGAGGATGATATCGTCTTGTTTGGCTTTTTAA
>VBHI01000429.1 GCA_005881495.1 Chloroflexota bacterium | reverse complement strand
GCTGTCTTCTTCGGCTATGGTGTAGTAGGAGCGAGACTCTCGCACCCAACGCGCTATCACTTTGTTGAATCTTGCGCGTACAACTATGCCTTCTTGTTCAGCCTGTCGTCTATTTTGCATTTGGAAATTCGCGGGACGTTGAAATGTTTGTGACAGCAATTCCAGGCGCTCCATGCGGTCAAGTCGAAAGGTGCGGATATCCTGTCGCAGATGACAGTATGCCACCAGGTGCCAGGAGTTCAGAAAATGAACGAGTCCATAGGGGTCTGCTTCACGGGTTTGTTGCTCATGCTGGCCATCCCTTGCGTAGCGGGTGTGGTAACGGAAGCGCGCGGTGGTGCATTCGATGATTGCTCGCCGAAGTTGTCGCACCATCTCAGTTTCGGCGACATTTTCTAAGGTGCCGGAGGAGACAAAGCGAATGCTGTTCTGGAGATAGTGGACCTCGTCGCGAAGCTTCTCTGGAAGGACGCCCTCGATCTTGCGGCTGGCCGATTGCGCCGCGCCGCGATATTGTGCGTCGAAATTTTGCGCCATGAAGTCGCTGCCCAGCAGGAGCATGGTTGCCTCATCAGTGCTAAAACTGAGCGGGGGTAAAAAATAGCCCTTCATCAAGGAGTAACCACGGCCAGGAACAGAAATGAGGGGAACGCCCGCCTCACCTAGAGCCTGGATATCGCGATAGATGGTGCGTTTACTTGTCTCAAAGGTGGCGGCCAGGTCCTCGGCACGCTGTCTTCCCTTGCCCTGTAATTCGAGAACGATGGCTAAAAGGCGATCAGTTCTGTTCATCTGTTTTCAAATTTCTCTTTGCCACGCACCAGTGAGGTAAAGATACCAACTGCTGCGATACTGGCGCAGACGATAAAGGTGATTTGGAATCCGTGTGAGAAGATCTGTTGCAAAGCGGCAATCTCTGCTGCTGATAGATTGTTGTTTGTGGCCAGTGCGCGACCGGCGGCGGCACCGCCAAGACTGGCAAAGACGGCACCGGCCAGGGCGACGCTCAAACTCTGGCCGACGACGCGGCCGGTGGCCAGGAAACCGGAGGCGCTTCCTTGCTGCCCTTTCGGCGCGGCACCCATCAGGGCGCTATTGTTTGGTGACTGGAATATAGCCTGGCCCATACCAGTAATGACGAGACGCCAGACGATATCCCAGAGGGAGCTGTGAGCGTCGAGTTGACTGATCAGTACCAGTCCGATGCAGGCCACCGTCAGGCCTCCTGCCGCCAGCCAGCGCGTGCCGATACGGTCGGCCAGCGAACCACTGAACGGCGTTATAATGGCAATAGTGAGTGGCAAGGGAGTAAGGAGCAGGCCGGATTGTTCGGTGGTGAAGTTGCGTAGCTCTTCAAGATAAAACGGCAGCATAAAACTCACGGCGAAAAGGGCCATGAAGCTCAGGATAAGGCTGAGGTTGGCGGAGAGAAAGACACGGTTGTGCAGTAATGATAGGTCTATGACCGGGTCAGAGACGCGCCTTTCAACGATATAGAGCACAATGAGGGCCAGGACACCTATGACGAGGTTAGCGATGAGCAGCGGCGAGGACCAGCCCCATTCCTGGCCGAAAGAGAGTCCCAAAGTGAGAGCGATTAGCCCTAAAGCCAACAATAGCGCCCCCAACGGATCAAATTTGCCACGGCCCCAGCGCATCTTTTCTTTCAGTACGCGCAGAGTCAGGATGACGCCAATGATGCCGATAGGAATGTTCACAAAGAAAATCCAGCGCCATGAAAGGTGGGTTGTGATGATGCCACCGAGTGTTGGGCCAGTACTAACCCCGAGGGCAACTACGACCGCATTGAGGCCCAGCGCCTTGCCTCGTTCACTGGGGGGGAAGGCACCTGTGAGCATAGCCGGGCTGATGGCCATTATCATCGCTCCGCCAAGGCCCTGCAAAGCACGAGCAGCGATCAAAAAGACTAGCGAAGGGGCAAACCCACAAAAAGCTGAGCCTATCGTAAAGATGGTCAGGCCAGCGGCCCAGATTGGCTTGTGCCCGATCATGTCGGCTACACGACCAGTTGTCAGCAGTACTCCAGCAATCACGACGAGATAGGCGATAATCACCCATTCCACGGCCCCATTCAAGGGTACGCCAAAGTAGCGGGCAATGGTGGGCAGGCTAATATTGACTATTGACGTATCGAGCGTTGCCATAAAGACACCGATGGCAATAATAGCCATTACCGCCCACTTATTTGCCTGTTCTTTCTGCCCAGCGGATGCCTGATTATCTACCTGGGGTTGCAACTCATCGTGTTCAACACTCGCTTCAGGAGGGGATGGGTGGGTTGGGTGGCCAGAGGGAGGAGAGGTAGGTACATTTTCTGGTCGGGTTTCCTTTTGCGCCATGTCGCCGTCCATTCTATGCAAGGGTAGGGGTTAAGAAAAAATAATGGGCGCAACCCTGCGCCCATCGATCCCTGATATATAGTTTACACGATTTCGTCTGCAAAGAAGCGTACCCATAATAGGGAGACTGCCAGGCCGCCAATAAGCGTAAAGAAGGCAACCGCGCCAGAATATTCTTGATTATCCGGGGCTTTGAATGGGTAAAAAATAATCAAAGCCAGCCAGACGATTGTCAGTGCCGTGGTCAGGCTAAGTCTGGTTGTTTCAGCATTGGGGCGGTCGAAAATATGATAGAGTACGATGATGAGCAGACCGAGTGTCACTACCAGCAATCTCAAGTTGAGGAGGATGCCACCGCCGAAGTCTATCGCCAGTGTTGGCTTAATCAAAAGAAAGCAGCTGACCCAGAGGAGGGTAAGGAT